>CAZYWK010000011.1:8278-64800 GCA_964651825.1 uncultured Ilumatobacteraceae bacterium
ACGTCCACCAGCACGTCCACCAGCACGACCACTACGACGATCGCCTTTCCGGACGAGCCCGGCGGATTGCTCGACTTCGACGCTCCCACCGTTGGTCTCGGCTGGTCGGTCGAGGGGCGCCCCATCATCGCGGAACGGCACGGCACCGTCGGTGGGCGGCGGGTGCTCGTAATCGGGGTGATCCATGGCGACGAGGACGACGGCGTGGCGATCCTCGACCGTCTGCGAGACGAGCCGGTGCCCGATGGCGTGGAACTGTGGCTCGTCGAGTCGATGAACCCCGACGGTCAGGCCGCCCAGGAGCGCCAGAACGCCAACGGTGTCGACCTCAACCGCAACTTCCCGTGGGACTGGGGACCGATCGGTGTGCCCGGCGACGGCCAGTACGCGGGCACGGGCCCGGCGAGCGAACCCGAGACCCAGGCGATCGTCGGGCTGATCGAACAGCTGCAACCCGACATCACGATCTGGTACCACCAGGACCTGTACGTGATCAGCCCGGCTCAGGCACGCGAGGGCCGCATCCGTGCCCGCTACGCCGAGCTCACCGGACTCCCACTCGGGGGGATCAGCGGCGGCATCTACACCGGCGTCGCTGCGACGTGGGCCCGCCACACACTCGAGGCCGATGACGGCGTCGCGTTCATCGTCGAACTCGGCCCGACGTTGTCAGCCGGCGAGGCCGACCTCCACGCGAACGCGGTGCGCACGATCGGCGCGGAGGGCTGACCCCAGGCGTTTCAGTCAGACGAAGCGGGCGAACACGTCGAGGGGCTCGCGGGCGGACTGGAGGGAGTTGATGGGGTGGGTCCAGTCGGCGTGGCCGATGGCGACACCGCAGAAGATCCGCTGTTCCTCGGGCGCTCCCACGAACTCGCTGACCGCTGCTTCGTACACGGCCCACGCCTCCTGCGGGCACGTGTCGAGCCCGGCCTCCTGGGCGAGCAGCATGAACGTCTGCAGGAACATGCCGAGGTCGCTCCATTGGGGCGGGCCCATCTGGCGGTCGACGAAGCAGAAGATCGCCGCCGGCGCGCCGAAGAAGTCCATGTTCTTGGCGAACTGGGCGAGGCGGCCCGGCTTGTCGTCGCGGGCGATGCCGATCGTGGCGTACATGTCCTCGCCGAGCTTGTACCGCGACGTGCGGTACGGCTCGGTCAGCCCCGGTGGGTAGATGTCGTAGGCCGGCCCCTCGATCGGCCGGTCGGCGAGGAACTCGCGGAACCGCGCCATCGAGTCGCCGTTGACGACGTAGATCCGCCACGGCTGGACGTTGCCGCCAGACGGTGCCCGTGACGCCACCCGGAGGAGCTCGGCGATCGTCTCGTCGGCGATCGGATCCGGGAGGAAGGCGCGGATCGACTTGCGGGCGTTGACGGCGTCGGTCACGTTCATGGGCACGCAGTCTGGCCGATCTCCGACATCGCGGACATCGTCGGGCACGCGCCCTCGCCGCGCAGGACACATGTCACAGTGCCAGTCAATCCAATCATTGGACTTATCGGATGAGACCTGCCAATCTGGCCGCGATGACGTCCGCCACCGCACCCGTCCCCACCGGATCGATCAGCCCGGGAACTGCCGGCGCCGAGGCACTCGACCAGCACGCGTGGCGCACGCTGGCCATCGCGTCGCTCGCCGGGCTCGCCGCGTTCCTCGACACCACGGTGCTGTTCGTGGCGTTCCCCGACATCGTCGCCACCTTCGACACCGTCGAACCGGCGCAGATCCCCGCGTCACTCGCCCTGATCCTGCGGGCGGTTCCGGCGGCGAAGGTGCCCTTCGCGGTTGCGATCTGGGGCGCCACCGGAGCGGTCGCCGGTGCGCTCGGCCCGACGCTCGGCGCCGCCCTCGTCGAGGCGGCCAGCTGGCGATGGGTGTTCTTCATCAACCTCCCGATCGGCATCGTCACGATCGTCGCCGGCCGCCGCGTGCTCCACGAATCGCGCGTGCCTGGCGTGAAGCTCCCGGCACCGCTCGGCGTGGCGCTCATCGCCGGGTCGGCCTCCCTGATCGCCCTCGGGCTCGTGCAGAGCTCGGAGTGGGGATGGACCGGCCCGAAGACGCTCGGCACGATCTTCGCCGGGCTGGTGATGCTCGCACTGTTCGTGTGGCACCAATCGGTCACTCGCGCCCCGGCGCTCGACCTCGACCTGTTCCGCATCCCGAACTTCTCGTGGGGCAACACGGCCACCCTCGCCTTCGGCACGGTGTTCGCGGCGATGTTCTTCTCCTCGATCCTGTTCCTCACCGACGTGTGGGACTACTCGATCCTCCGTGCCGGGATCGCCGTCGCACCCGGCCCGGCGCTCGTGGCCGTGCTCGCCCCGCGGATGGGGGCGCTGGCCGGACGCGTCGGCCAGCGCCCCCTGCTGATCGTCGGCAGCGTCGTGTACGCGGCCGGTGGGGCGTGGCGGCTGGTCGCGCTCTCGGCGGAACCGTCGTACCTCATCGACTACCTCCCGTCGATGCTGCTGAGCGGCATCGGCGTCGCGCTCTGCCTCCCGCAACTCGCGAGCGTGGTCGCCCAGTCCCTGCCGCCCGATCGGCTCGGTGTCGGCGGCGGCGTCAACCAGGCGATCCGCCAGTTCGGTGGCACGCTCGGCGTCGCGTTGACCATCGCGTTCCTCGGCGCCCCCACGAGCATCGACCAGGCGCTCGACCACTTCGACCGGATCTGGCTCATGCTCGTCGTCGGCGCCCTGCTGACGACGCTGCTGGTCCTGCCGATCCGCACCGGTCGTAGGATCGGAGCATCGTGAAGCGCACGTCCCTCGACCACATGAACTGCTCGATCGCGCAGACACTCGACGTGGTCGGCGACCCCTGGACCCTGCTCATCGTCCGCGATGCGATGTTCGGGCTGCGCCGCTTCGAGCAGTTCCACGAGGGCCTCGGCCTGCCCCGCACCACCCTGTCGTCGCGGCTCGCCACCCTCGTCGAGCACGGCGTGATGGAACGCCGCGCCTACCAGCAGCACCCCGAACGCTTCGAGTACGTGCTGACGCCGAAGGGCCGTGCGCTCAACGGGGTGATGATCGCGATGCTCCAGTGGGGCGATCGCTGGTCGGGCCTGCCCGAACCACCGGTCACGCTGATCGACGCCGACCGCGACGAACCGGTCGAACCGCTGCTGATTGACCGGGTCACCGGCCGACCGCTGTCCGAGCTGCGGCTCGTCAACCGGATCAACCGGCCCGCCGGGACCGGAACCGACCGGCGTCAGACCGCGACGCGGCCGTAGTTCGTCGTGCGCTGTTCGAGCGGGCGCCCGACGCGGTCGGCGAACTCGGCGAAGCTCTCCGCCGTCATGTGCTGGCCGTGGCTGGCCCCCGCGGCCCGCGAGATGTTCTCGTCGATCAGCGTGCCGCCGAGGTCGTTGCAACCGGCGTCGAGCATCTGGGACACGCCGTCGAGCCCGATCTTCACCCAGCTCGCCTGCACGTTGGGGATCAGCGCGCCGTAGGCGAGGCGGGCGACGGCGTGGACGAGCAGCGTCTCACGGAACGTCGGCCCGCGGCGCGACTTGCGCTGCAGGTAGATCGGCGACGCCATGTGCACGAACGGCAGCCCCACGAACTCGGTGAACCCGGTCGCCCCGATGGCCACCGACTCGCGCTGTAGGGAACGGGTCCGCACGAGATGGCGGGCCCAGTGGATCGGCTCCTCGATCGCGCCGAACATCATCGTCACGTTCGAGTGGAGGCCGACGCGGTGGGCGACGCGGTGCGCCTCCAGCCACTCCTCGGTGTCGACCTTGTCGGGGCACAGCACGGCCCGGATCTCGTCGTCGAGGATCTCGGCCGCCGTGCCGGGCAGCGACGCGAGGCCGGCGTCCTTCAACCGGCGAAGGTACGTCTCGAGGTCCTCGCCGAGACGCTTCGCGCCCTCGGTCACCTCGAGCGCGGTGAAGCCGTGGACGTGCAGGTCGGGCACGGCGTCCTTCACGGCGCGGGTGACGTCGATGTAGTAGTCGCCGTCGAAGTTCGGGTGGATGCCTCCCTGGAGGGTCACCTCGGTCGCGCCGAGCTCTGCGCCCTCGGCCGCGCGTTCGGCGATGTCGTCGAGTGTCAGCAGATACGGCGTCCCGCGCAGGTTCAGCGACAGCGGGCCCTTCGAGAATCCGCAGAACCGGCACTTGAACGTGCACACGTTCGTGTAGTTGATGTTGCGGTTGGCCACCCACGTCAGCGTGTCGCCGACGAGTGCGCGCCGCATCCGATCCGCCGCCGCGGCGACGGCGGCGACCTCGAGACCGCGGGCGTCGAACAACGTGACGATCTCGCGCACGCCCGGCTCGTCGCCGGTCTCGATGCCCGCGAGGACGTCGGCGACCGGCCCGGTGAGGGTGGGAACGTCGGAACGGACGAGCACCGGCGGCGGGTTGTCGGCGCCCGAGTACCACGCCGTCGAGCGATGGCCGACGAGGACGAACTCGGCGCCGTCGGCGACCGTGTCGGCGGCCGTCGTCTGCTCGGGCCACACCTGGCCCGGATCGTCGCGCCCGAGCCATTCGGCGTCGGCACGGTCGATCACCCGGAAGTGCAACGCGGGGTCGATCCAGCGGGCGCGGGCAGCGACGTAGGCCGGGTACACGGTGAGGCGGGGGGCGAGCGCGTGGCCGGCCGCCTCGGTGACGTCACGCAGACGGTCGAGGTCGGGCCACGGGCGCTCCGGGTTGACGTGGTCGGCGGTGACGGGCGAGACGCCGCCCCAGTCGTCGATCCCGGCGTCGAGCAGCGCGGCGAAGTCGTCGGTGAGGTTCGGCGGCGCCTGGAGGTGGACCTCGGCGGGCAGGATCAGCCGCGCCGCGGCGATCGCCCAGAGGTAGTCGTCGCTCGGGCAGGCAGGCGCGCCGCGCATCACCGTGCGTTCCTTCGGCAGGAAGTTCTGGACGATCACCTCCTGCACGTGGCCGTGCCGGCGGTGGCTCGCGGCGATCGCTTCGAGCCCGGCGAGCTGGTCGAGCCGGCGGTCGCCGATGCCCACGAGGATGCCGGTCGTGAACGGGATGGCGAGCTCGCCGGCCGCTTCGAGGGTGGCGAGCCGGCGCTCGGGCGTCTTGTCGGGAGCGTGGCGATGCGCGTCGAGGTCGGAGGCGACCGACTCGATCATCATCCCCTGGCTCGGGCAGTACGGGCGGAGCTGTGCCAGCTCGTCGGCCGACAGGGCACCGGCGTTGGCGTGCGGGAGCAGCCCGGTCTCGGCCACTACGAGCTCGGCCATCGCCGCGATGTAGTGGACCGTCGAGTCGTAGCCGCGCTCGCGCAGCCACGCCCGGGCGACGTCGTAGCGGTCCTCCGGGCGTTCGCCGAGCGTGAACAACGCCTCGTGGCATCCGGCCCGCGCACCCTGACGGGCGATGCGCAGCACCGCGTCGGGTTCGAGGTATGGCGACTCCACGCGGGCGGGCGGCTGGGCGAACGTGCAGTAGCCGCACGTGTCGTTGCAGAGGAACGTGAGCGGGATGAACACCTTCGGGCTGTAGGTGATCCGGCGGCCGAACGTGGCGTCACGCCGCGCCGCGGCGAGCGCCATCAGGTCGGCGAGCGGCTCGTGGAGCAGCGGATGATCGGTCATCGAACGCTCGGGCGTGACGATGGTGTCGGTCATGACGCGCTCGCGAACATCGGGCCCGGCACGCTGGCGATGTCGGGCTGGCGGATCGTCTCGTCACAGTGCCAGCACACGAACGCCTGGTCGAGCGGCTGGCCGCAGCGGTCGTGAACGAGCACGGTCGGCGGGCCGTCATCCGACAACCACTCGTCGCCCCACCGCATGAGCGCCACGAGCGCCGGCGACAGCGCGGCGCCCATCGGAGTCAGCCGGTACTCGAAGCGCGGCGGGTGCTCGCAGTAGAGGCGGCGTTCGAGCACGCCGGCTTCGACGAGGCGCTTCAGTCGCTCGGTCAGGACCGGCCGGGCGATCTCGAGGTCGGTGCGGAAGTCGTCGAACCTGCGGACGCCACGGAACGCATCGCGCATGATCAGGATGGTCCAGCGGTCGCCCAGGATGTCGAGGCTGCGCTGGATCGAACACGGTCGCTCGCTCATGGCGAGCCACCCTAGAGTGAGTTCGTTCCCCGAACCAAGTCGGTGCGGATTCCGAACTGACCGGTCACCACGACGTGGCGATGTACTGGGTCTCGCAGAACTCGTAGATGCCTTCGCTGGCGCCTTCGCGGCCGAGGCCGGACTGCTTCATCCCGCCGAACGGCGCGGCGGGGTCGGACACCGCGCCGCGGTTGAGGCCGATCATGCCGGCCTGGATGCGTTCGCTGACGCTCAGGCCGCGGGCGAGATCGCGGGTGTAGACGTAGCCCGTGAGGCCCATCTCGGTGTTGTTCGCCTGGGCGATCATCTCGTCGGTGTCGGTGAAGCGGATGATCGGCGCCACCGGGCCGAAGATCTCGTGACCGGTGATCTCGGCGCCGGGCGCCACGTGGTCGAGCACCGTCGCCTCGTAGAAGTAGCCGGCCCCAGTGCCGCGACGACCTCCGGTGGTCACCGTCGCTCCCCCGTCGACGGCGCCTGCGACGAGCTCGTCGATCGTGTCGATCGCCTTGGCGTTGATCATCGGACCGCACGTGACGCCATCGTCGATGCCGTTGCCGACCCGCACCGCTCCCATGGCGGCGGCGAACTTCGCGTTGAACTCGCCGGCCACGGCGTCGTGCACGTAGAACCGGTTGGCGGCGGTGCAGGTCTCGGCCGAGTGGCGCATCTTGGCGACCATCGCACCCTCGACCGCGGCGTCGATGTCGGCGTCGTCGAACACGATGAACGGGGCGTTCCCGCCGAGCTCCATCACCGACTTCAACACCCGGTCCGCCGCCCGCTTGAGCAACGTGATACCGACCTCGGTCGAACCGGTGAACGACACCATCCGGGTCGCCGGATGCTCGACGGCCGCGTCGAACCAGTCACCTGACGACGACGTCGGCACGATGTTCACAGCGCCGTCGGGCAAACCTGCCGCCGTCAGCAGCTCGCCGATGCGCAGCGCGGTGAGCGGCGTCAACGCGGGCGGCTTGATCACCACCGTGTTCCCGGCCGCCAACGCCGGCGCGAGCTTCCGGGTGATCATCGCGGCCGGGAAGTTCCACGGCGTGACGATCACCACGACGCCGACCGGCGGATGATGCACGAGGATCCGGTTCGCCCCCGACGGAGCGGTGCCGAGCGACCCGTGGATGCGCACCGCCTCTTCGGAGTTCCAGCGGAAGAACTCCGCCGAGTACGCCACCTCGGCGCGGGCGTCGGCGAGCGGCTTGCCGTGCTCGGCCGTGATCAGCGCCGCCAGCTCGTCGGTGTGATCGACGAGTCGTTGCCAGCACGCCCGCAAGATCTCGGCCCGCTCCCGCGGCGCCCTCGCCGCCCACACCGGCTGCGCGCCGGCAGCCGCCTCACACGCCGCGGTGGCATCGGCCGCGGTCCCCGCCGCCACCGTCGCGATGACCTCCTCGGTCGCCGGGTTCTCGACCTCGATCACCCCACCGTCGGCACCTCCGCGCCACTGCCCACCGATCAACAACTGGGTCTGCATGGCTCCATCCTCGCACCCATCCTCCCAGTCCGCGATCAGAGGCTGGCGCACGAGCCGACGGGCTGGTCGAACCGCTTGTCGAACACCCACAACGCATCGGCCCACACGGCCGGGTCGCCGGGCTCGACTCCGTCGTAGCGTTCGGCGAGGGCCGATGCGAGCCAGGCCCCGAACCTCGCGGCCCCGGCCGGACAGATGTGCTTCTGGTCGGGCTTGCGTTCCGGCACGCCATCGTTCTCGAGGTCGACGGTGCCCGGCGCGCCCCAGATCGGACGGGGATCGAGCACCTCCAGGTTCGTGAGCTCGTCGTCGGCGAGCTCGGTGGCGACGCCGAACAGCCGATCGAGCTCGCGGTTGAGGTCGTCGTCGCCGGTCGGTGGAGTGGCCACCACGACGAGCGTCGCGTCGAGCGGCTCGAGGTCGGCGGCAACACGGGTCAGCACGTCGCGGAACTCGTCGTCGCTGGCCGGCCGGTCGCCGTCCCACAGCGAGATCGACATGAGGACGAGGTCGGCGCCCACCTCTCCTGCTCGCTCGGGGATGCGCAACGACAGGTCGTAGTCGGCACCGTCGGCGACGAGGCGGTACCCGTAGTAGGCCGCCAGGTCGTCGACCTCGAGCCCGGCCGCGGTGAGCGACGCCACGACGCCCGGCGCGAGCTCGTAGGCCACCGAGTCACCGGCCCACATCACCGACTCGATCCGCTGGAGCGGCACGGGTTCGGTCGTCGTCGGTGCGGGGCCGGCCGTGGTGGGCGGGCTCGACGGCGGCGCGGGCACCACGCCACCGTCACCGTTCAGGTCGTTGTCGGGATCGTCATGCAGGTCACCGACGGTCGTGACCGGGGCGGCGATGGCGCCCGGGTCGAACGCGGCGATCTCCACCGGGGGTCGAGGCATGAACACGAGCAGCATGGTCACGCCCGTGAAGGCGCCGACGAGGGCCGCGATGCCTGAACGTCCGCGGGCCCACGCCGCGCGCCGGCGGATGGGATCTTCCACCACGCGGAACGACACGTAGGCCGCCACCACCGACACGGCGATGCGCACCGCCAGCAGTGCGAGGCCGTCGAGGCCGGTGCGCGACGGCGTGAGCATCACGTAGATGGGCCAGTGCCACAGGTACAGGCCATACGACATCACCCCGATCCAGGCGAGGGGCGCCCAGCCGAGCCCGCGCCCGAACCAGTTCCGATCGGCGGCCGCGACCAACCCGATCAGCACGGCACAGGCGACCGAGTGCGCGAGCAGCCCCCCGCGGAAGAGCGCCTCCGAAGTCGCCCCGTCGACCGCGAACCACGACCAGACGATCGCCGCCGCGAGCAGGAGCAACACGATCCCGAGGCGGGGCCCGAGCCGGCCCACCACTCTCCTGGCGAGCGCACGGGCGGCCGGCGTCGCGGCCACCGCGCCGACCAGCAACGACGCCGCCCGCGTATCGGTGCCCATGTACACCCGAGTCGGGTTGGCGCCGTCGTACAGCAGCAGCATCGTCATGAACGACGCCGCGATCCCCACCGCCGACAGCACCAGCAACGTTCGGGTGGGGCGCTTCGACCAGCGCCAGATGGCCACGATCACCAGCGGCCACAACAGGTAGAACTGCTCCTCGATCGCCAGGCTCCACAGGTGGTCGAACATCGACGGCTGGGTGAACGACTGCCAGTAGTCGCCCGCCTCGGCGATGTAGTGCCAGTTCGCCACGTAGTACACCGACCAGATCCCGTCGCCCTTCACGCTCGCCTGGTCGGCAGCGCTGCCGAACCACCACGACCACAGCGCGACGAGGGTGATCATCACCAGCACGGCGGGCAGGAGCCGGCGGAAGCGCCGGCCCCAGAACCGTCCGAGGCGCACGCCGTGGCCACCGTCGGTGTGGATCCCCTCGGCGTCGCGGATGAGCAGCGAGGTGATCAGGAACCCGGACAGCGCGAAGAACAGATCGACACCGAGGAAGCCGCCCTGCAGGTAGCCACCGTGGAACACCAGGACGGCGATGACGGCAGCCGCGCGGAGCCCGTCGAGCGCCGGCAGGTGACGCCAGGGAGCGGCGGTCGGCGCGACGTCGACGACCGGAGACGGTTCGGCGTGTGACTCGACGGGTGTGGACGTCATCGTCGTACCGCCCCGGGCACCCCGATGCTCAGACGCCGAGCAGTCGGCGCCACTCGCCGGGGTACGCGGCCGTGACCGCCGCTGGCGTCATGCGCAGGGTTGCCTCCGGTACGAGATCGGCCACGGCGCGTGCTTCGGCGTAGTGATGGTCGACGAGGCGCAGTCCTTCGAACATGGTGCGGCGCAGCTCGACGAGCTCCGCCGGCGGCGACTCGTCGTAGCACCCCCAGATCGTGAACGCGATGTTCAGGTCGTGCACGACCGGCGCCCGTGAGAACAGCGACGCCCGGCGCAGGGCGACACCCAGACAGCCGCGGATCGCATCGTCGACGTTTTCGGGCGCGGTCAGCTTCAACCTCGGACGCAGCATCCCGGCGATGCGCAGGGCGAAGCCCTGATCGGGGCCCTGCGCGCCGAGGAGCGGGCCTTCGGGCTGCAAGCCCTCGATGTCGCCCGGCCGTGTGGGCTCCCAGAGCTCGGGCACGTGCTCGGGCGAGGCGTAGCTGCGTACCGGCTCGGACAGGTCGACGGGGCTGAACTTCGGGACGGCCATCGGTGACAGTTCTAGCTGCTGGAGCGGCTCGGGCTGTGGAGCAGGCCGTAGACGAGGCTGTCTTCGAGCGCCCGCCACGACGCTTCGATGATGTTCGGGCTCACACCGATCGTGGTCCAGTCACGCTCGCCGTCGCTGGCCGACACGAGCACGCGGGTGGTGGCGCCCGTCGCCGTGCCACCGTCGAGGATGCGCACCTTGAAGTCGGTCAGGTGGATGGCGGCGATGTCGGGAAGCAGCCCGCCGACCGCCCGCCGCAGGGCGGAGTCGATGGCGTTGACGGGGCCGTTGCCTTCAGCGGTCCACACGCCGCGCTCGGCATCGTCGCCCTCGCCCACCCACACCTTGACCGTGGCTTCGGTGGTGAACGTGCCGCCGGGCAGCTCGTCGGTGATCACCCGCATCGACTCGACACGGAAGAACTCCGGCACCACGCCGGCGGCTCGCCGCATCAACAACTCGAGCGAAGCGTCGGCCGCCTCGAAGTGGTAGCCCTCGTGCTCGAGACGCTTGAGCTCGTCGATCACCTCGTTGATCACGGCGCCGTCCATCTCCAGGCCGATCTCGTCGGCCTTCATCTGGATCGTCGCCCGACCGGCCATCTCCGACACGACGAAGCGGGTGCCGTTGCCGACGAGGGTCGGGTCGACGTGCTCGTAGGCGTCCTTGGCCCGCACGATCGCCGACACGTGCAGACCGGCCTTGTGGGCGAACGCCGACGAGCCGACGTACGGGGCCTGCGGGTTGACGGCGCGGTTGAGCGTCTCGGCCACGTGGTGGCTGACCGCGGTGAGCCGCTCGATGCGGCCCTCGGGCAGGCAGTCGTAGCCGACCTTGAGCTGCAGGTTCGGGATCACCGTGGTGAGGTTCGTGTTGCCCGTGCGCTCGCCAAGCCCGTTGAGCGTGCCCTGCACGTGGCGGGCACCGGCGGCCACGGCGGCCATCGAGTTGGCGACCGCGCAGCCCGTGTCGTCGTGGCAGTGGATGCCGATGATCGCGTCGTCGCCCACGTGGGCCTTGACGTCGGCGACGATGCGGCCCACCTCGTCGGGCAGCGTGCCGCCGTTGGTGTCGCAGAGCACGAGATGCGAGGCGCCGTTCACCACGGCGGCCTCGATCGCCCGCAGCGAGAACTCGGGGCTCGCCTTGTAGCCGTCGAAGAAGTGCTCGAGATCGACGAGCACCATGCGCCCTTCGCCGCGCAGGAACTGCACCGAGTCGGCGATCATCGCCGCGCCCTCCTCGAGGGTGGTCTGCAGCGCTTCGAGCACCTGGTACTCCGAGCTCTTGGCCACGATGCACACCGCCGCGGTACCGGCCTCGATCAGGTTGTGCAGTGTCGTGTCGTCGTCGACCTTGCCACGGGGCCGCCGGGTCGAGCCGAACGCCACGAGCGTCGACACGTCCAGACGCAGCTCGGTGGCGGCGCGGGCGAAGAACTCGATGTCCTTCGGGTTCGCGCCGGGCCAGCCGCCCTCGATGAAGTGCACCCCGAGGAAATCGAGCTGCTCGGCGATGCGCAGCTTGTCGTCGACCGTGGCCGAGACGCCCTCGACCTGCAGGCCGTCGCGCAACGTGGTGTCGAAGACCTCGACCGTTCCAGCTGCCGTGGTTCGAGCGGTGGTGCTCATGAACTACTCCCGAGAAATGAAGAAGCCGCCCGGAGGGGCGGCTTGACGAACACGTGGGTGGGCCACGTGCTCTACGAAATGATGATGATGGCGGCGAGTTCGTGCTGCATCACGACCCATTCAACACACATCCGCCGCCGGAATCAACGTTCGAGCGCGTTCGGCTTGTGTACGTCCCTGTGCATGAACGGTGGGCATCGGGTGGACGACGGAAGGAATCCTGGGGGTAACGGGAAAGTTCCGGGGATAACCCTGTGATTTCGAAAATACCTCTTGACCTGGGGTTTTGCAGCGTCTTTACTGAGCATCGTTCCGAACAGCGCAAGCGCACCGGGGCGGTGAGGAGGGGGTTTCCGGCTTCGGCAGGAGGTCCAGCCCACACCGGCTACGACGCTCAGCGGGAGCGGAGCAGGACAGTGTTCACCGGCCATCTCAGACCGGGTCCTCGGGCAACCGGGGGCAACGGAGAGTCGGCGTCCGGCGCAGGCAACTGCGGCGGCGTCGGGTCCGACCGGGTCGACGGGTAACCGTCGGCAACGAGGATCCGCTGGTTCGTGTCGGGCGCCTTTCGGGGTGGTCGGGGCGTGCCGGCGAGGCAACCGGGTCAGCGGGAGACCGCTGGCAACGGCGTCATGGTTCGGAGCCGAAGGATCTGGGGCCACCCCAACTGGCCTCCGTGAGGACGGTTTCCGATTGGCACCAGGACCGATGGCACGGGCAACCGGGTCAGCGTGAATCGGTGACAACGGGTTCGGGAGCGGGCAACCGCGACCGGAACCGAAAAGCGGCATCGCCCGCCACGCCGCAAGGCGAGACGGGCGATGTACTGATCGAGTTGAAGGCTAACGCCCGACGTTCGACCAGTGGTGGATCTGTCCGAAGAGACGCCCCGGAGGGTGCGCTGCGCAAGCGGCCGCACCGCCGGGGCGCTCTGCTTTTTCAACTGCTCGGCCTCACGGCGAGTCTCCTCGCAAGGATCGAGGTCGGCCTCGCCCGGCCTCGTCGCTGGCGCTTCCCTCGGCCGCGCGTTGGACCGGCGATCACGGGTGGGAGACCGGTTACCGAACCAGTTCGCACCAGTCCTTGTACCGGGGCTCTTCGCCGCGGATGGTGCGGTGGTAGGCCTCGGCGATGGCGAGCGTCTTCGGGCCGGGGCAGGGGATCGACCGGTCGTCGACCGAGCTGATCGAGCTGACCTCGGCGGCGGTGCCGCACACGAACGCCTCCTCCGCGATGTACAGGTCGCTGCGGGCGATGTTGTCGACGACGACCTCGAGGCCGAGATCGCGGGCGATCGCCATCACCGTGTTCTGCGTGATGCCCTCGAGCGCTCCGGCCGACAGCGGCGGCGTGATGAACTTGCCGTTGCGGGACACGAAGATGTTCTCGCCCGTGCACTCCGCGACCAGGCCGTTGGGCGCGAGCATGATCGCCTCGTCGTAGCCGGCCTTCAACGCCTCCACCTTGGCCAGCGAGGAGTTGACGTAGTTGCCGGTGGTCTTCGAGGCCGGCGGCATCGTGTTGTGGTCGTGGCGGGTCCACGACGAGATCTTCATCCGCACGCCCTTGTTGACCGCATCGTCGCCGAGGTAGGCACCCCACGGCCAGCATGCGATCGCCACGTCGACGGTGCACGGAAGCGTGTTGAGGCCCATCTCGCCATAGCCGTAGTAGGCGATCGGGCGGATGTAGCACGACGCCAGGCCGGTGGACGCGACCGTCTGCTTCGTCGCCTCGATCAGCTCCTCGACCGTGTACGGCAACTCGAAGCCCATGATCTTGGCCGAGTTGGCGAGCCGCTCGATGTGCTCGGTGAGACGGAACACGGCCGGTCCCTGCGCGGTCTCGTAGGCGCGGATGCCCTCGAACACACCGGTGCCGTAGTGCAGCGTGTGGGTCAGCACGTGGATCTGGGCCTTGTCCCAGTCGACGAGATCGCCGTTCATCCAGATCTTCGGGGTCGGTGTGATTGGCATGACGTCAGTTTCCCACGCGAGCAGCGATGGAGTCACCCACGTCGGTGGTGCTCCCGGTGACAGGTTCGGCGCAGGCCGCCCGGATGCGGTCGGCGGCGTCGCCCTCGCCGAGGAAATCGAGCATCAGCGCCGCGCTGAGGATCGCGGCCGTCGGGTTGGCCGTGCCGGTGCCGACGATGTCGGGGGCCGAGCCGTGCACGGGCTCGAACATCGACGGGCCGGTACGCGCCGGGTTGAGGTTGGCCGACGAGGCGAGGCCGATGCCGCCCGACACGGCACCGCCGAGGTCGGTGAGGATGTCGCCGAACAGGTTGTCGGTGACCACGACGTCGTAGCGATGCGGGTCGGTGACGAAGTAGATGCATGCCGCGTCGACGTGGTTGTACGCCGTGGTGACCTCGGGGAACTCGGCGGCGACCTCGTTGAACGTGCGGTCCCACAGCCCACCGGCGAAGGTGAGCACGTTCGTCTTGTGCACCAGCGTGAGGTGTTTGCGCTCGCGGCCGGCGGCGAGCTCGAACGCGTAGCGGATGCAACGCTCGACGCCCATGCGGGTGTTGACCGACCCCTGGGTGGCCACCTCGTGCGGGGTGCCGGCGCGCAATACACCGCCCTCGCCGACGTAGGGGCCCTCGGTGTTCTCGCGGATGACGATGAACTCGTGGGGCTCGGTGGCGCCCGGTGCGGTGCCGACGAACGGGCGCTGGTTGATGTACAGGTCGAGCTCAAAGCGCATCTTCAGCAACAGCCCGCGCTCGATCACACCCGGCGGCACCTCGGGCGTGCCGACCGCGCCGAGCAGGATGCAGTCGAAGGCTCGGAGTGCCTGGAGGGTCTCGTCGGACAGGATCTCCCCGTCGCGCAGGTACCGCTGGCCGCCCAGGTCGAAGTCGGTCGTGGTGAAGTCGACGCCGGCGCCCCGCATCACCTTGACCGCCTCGGCCGTCACCTCCGGCCCGATCCCGTCGCCCCCGATCACTGCGATGTTGTGTGTCATGGCCGGCGATCCTACGAGGACCATCGCCCGCCTGAGGCCGAGCCAGTGATCACGATGGGCGGTCGAGTTGGGCTGCTCCGATGACCGCGCCGGCGAGGCCGGTGACTCCGACGAGCCCGAGACCAACGTTCGTGGGCCCGCCGGAGGTGACCGCCGCCATGACGAGCGCGCCGAGCGCCCCCGCGCCGAGCTTGGCGCTGGCGGCGACGGTGAACACGCCGGCCCGGGTCGATGCTGCGCTGTGTTCCGTGCGGGTTCGGTAGGTGCCGACGAGCAGCGGAGCGTCGGCGAGGCCGAGGGCGGCGGCGAGGACGATCATCGCCCACCATGGCGACGCGGCCATCGCGAACACGATGCTGCTGCTGGCGCCGACGGCAACCAGCGTCATTCGGGTCGGGGTGATCGTGAGGTGTCGGCGGGTCAGCGCCAACGAGCCAGCGAGCGCCCCGACCGCGATGACGGTGGCGAGCACGCCGACCCGTTCGGCGGGCAGCCCACGGACGGCGAGCGCGGAGGCGAGGCCGAGCTCGAGGCCGCCGAGCCCGGCGCTCAAGACGGTGGTCGCCACCGTGACGGCGCGGAGAGGCCGCGGCGTGACGAGGGCGACGATCGCGTCGCGGATTCGGGCCCGGGGTTCGCCGCCGCGAGCATGCCGAGGGATCGACCTCGACGGGCGGGGACTGCGAGCGGCGAACAAGACGGCGAGCGCGAGCGACGACACGGCGAGCGCGGCGAGCGCGAGCGGTGGATCCCATGCCGCAGTGGCGG
Source organism: uncultured Ilumatobacteraceae bacterium (assembly GCA_964651825.1). Lineage (GTDB taxonomy): Bacteria > Actinomycetota > Acidimicrobiia > Acidimicrobiales > Ilumatobacteraceae > Sva-07. The sequence continues at coordinate 23,863 of CAZYWK010000011.1, forward strand.
TGACGAGGATCGGCGCGGCGAGGCCGGCCACGTTGTATCCGGCGCTGTCCCACGCGGCGAGTGAGGTGTGGTCGTCGGACCAGCCCATGATGAGGCTGCTCAAGCCACCGGTGAGGACGGGGGTGCTGAACGACAGCACGAAGGCCGCGGCGATCGACGGTGCGGGGCGGAGATCGGCGGCAGCCAGGACCACACACGCCACCGCACTCGCCGTCGCCCCCAACGCGGTGACGGTGACGGGTCGGGGCGAACGGTCGAGGGCGCGGCCCATCACAGGGCCGGTGACGAGTTGGGGAAGTGTGGTCGCGGCGATCAGGATCCCGGCCAAACCGGGCCGGCCGCGGGCGGCGCACCACAGCACGAGCGCCAGCGCCACTCCTTCGGGTTGCACCCTGGCCAGGCTCGCGACCAGCAACACCCGACGATGTAACGTTAACATTTCGATATGACGTTACCGAGCGGTCGATCTCCCGCGGGCGCCGAACGGGCGATCGAGTTGGTCGCCGCGGTGGAAGCCACCGCACCGAATCGCGACCGGACCGAGATGCTCCAGGCCGTGGCGGCGGTGCTGGGGCGCTGGAACGATCCGGTCGACGAGCGCTTCACCGAGCAGATCGACGGGATCGTGGCGGTCATCGGCGAGATCGCTCGGATCATCGACGTCGTCGACATCGACCAGGCGGCGACGGTGCTCAACGGGTGGCTGGCGCAGGCGGGGTCAGCGCCGCGGCTGGTCGACGAACCCGGGTGGGGATGGCACTTTCACGTCGAACCAGAGGGAGCGGAATGGCCAGATTGGCTCTTGGCCTCGACCGCGCACGCGCTCGCCGTTGCGCTCGTCGAGCACGGCCGCCCGGTGTGGGGACGTTGCGCGGCGCCTGGCTGCGGGCGGCCGTTCTTCGACCACGGGCGCCGCGCACCGCAACGGTTCTGCAGCCCGGCCTGCGCCACCCGCCAGCGCGTCCGCCGCCACCGCGCGGGTCGACTCGGTAGCCTGTCGAGTCCATGACGACACCACAGTTGTCCCACAGCGCGTACGAGCGCCTCCAGGCCGAGTTCGACGATCTGACCACCCGCGGCCGCATCGAGGTCGCCAACAAGATCGAACGGGCGCGAGAGGAGGGCGATCTCAAGGAGAACGCCGGCTACCACGCGGCCAAGGACGAACAGGGCCACATGGAGGGCCGCATCCGCCAGCTCGAGCACCTGCTGGAGAACGCCGAGATCGTCGACGGCGTGATGATCTACACGGTCGTCTACGACGGCGACAGCGACGACGATGCCGAGCGCTACATGATCGGCAACATGGAAGAGCTCGTCGACGGCGCCGACGTGATCAGCCCGTCGTCGCCGCTCGGCAGCGCGCTCGACGGTGCCTCGACAGGCGACACCATCACCTACGACGCACCGAACGGCCAGCTCACCGTCCGGGTCATCGACGTCGAAGAGGCCTGAGTCCGCGGTGGCTCGTCTCCGCCAGGACACGAGCGCCGGGTCGGCGTCGACCCGGCCACCGGCGACGACCACGGAGATCCTCGCTCCTCCCCTGCCGCCGGCCCGCTTCGTCCAGCTCGACGATCGCGGCACCGTTCTCGTGCGCGATTTCGGCGGTGGGCCGGGAGCGCCGACGATCGTGCTCCTCCACGGCTGGACGGCGACCGCCGACCTCAACTGGTTCCGCTGCTACAACGCGCTCGGCGAGCGCTACCGCGTGATCGCGTTCGATCACCGCGGTCACGGCACCGGCATCCGGTCGAAGAAGAAGTTCCGATTGGAAGACTGCGCCGACGACGTCGCCGACGTCACGCGCGCGCTCGGTGTGGAACGGTGCGTCGCGGTCGGGTACTCGATGGGCGGGCCCATCGCGCAGTTCGTGTGGCAACGCCATCCCGAGCTCGTGGAAGGCCTCGTGTTGTGCGCCACGGCCGCGAAGTTCTCGGGCCGCCGCGAGGAGCGGCTCGGGCTGATGGGCCTCGCCGGCCTGGCGACGATGGCCCGCATCACACCCGACCAGGCCAAGCTCTGGCTGACCGACCAGTTCTTCCTCCAGCGCAAGTCGAAGAAGTGGGAGCCGTGGGCGATCCGTGAGGCCTCGCGTCACGACTGGCGGATGGTGCTCGAAGCCGGTCGCGCGATCGGCACGTTCTCGTCGGTCGGCTGGATCGGGGGGATCGACGTCCCGGTCTCGAACGTCATCACCATGCGCGACAACGTGGTGTCACTCGAACGCCAGAGCCAGCTCTACGAGCTGATCCCCGACGCCGACGTGTTCCGCGTCGACGGCGCGCACGACGCCGTGGTCGCCAACGCCGAGCGCTTCGCCCCCGCCCTCCTGCGCGCGATCACCTCCGTCGAGTCCCGCGTGCACTGACCCGGCCGTGTGAGGGCGGTAAGAGCGGACGCGGGTTGACGTGGGGGCGCGGGGGACGGCCAGTAGCGTCGGCGGACGATGCGCCGGACCGTGACCCCCCTCCTACTCGCCTCGATCGCCGCTCTCACCCTCGCCGCGTGCGGCAGTGACGGTGCGTCGGGATCCGACTCGCTGCCGACACCCGCCGACTCGACCGCTGCCGACGGGTCGATCACCGACGGGTCGGTGCCGGGCGACACCGTCGCCGCGAACCCCGACAAGCCCGACGTCGAGATCCCGGCCGAAGCGCCGACCGAGCTCGTCGTGACCGTGCTCGAGGAGGGAACCGGCCCGGCCGCGGAGGTCGGCGACACGGTCGTGGTCGACTACGTCGGCGTACGCAGCTCCGACGGTGTCGAGTTCGACAACAGCTACGACCGCGGTGCGCCACTCCCGCTCGTGCTGGGCGCGGGCCGAGTCATCCAGGGCTGGGAGGACGGCCTTGTCGGCGCCCAGACCGGCGCCCGCATCCGGCTCGACATCCCCTCCGACCTCGCCTATGGCGACCAGGCCCGCAGCGAGGTGATCGGGGCGAACGAGGACCTCACCTTCGTCGTCGACGTCCGCTCGGTGATCGCAGCACCCGACGCAGCTGACGCCCCGACCGAACCGGGAGTTCCGGCCTCCGAAGGCGCGACCGAGGTCACCACCGTCGATCTCGTCGAAGGCGACGGGCCGGTGATCGAGGCCGATCAGACCGCCGTGCTGCACCTCGTGCTGTTCCGTGGCGACAACCTCGTGGTGCTCGACAGCACGTGGGCCACCGAGCCGATCCAGATCCCGATGACCGAGGGTTCGTTCCCCGGGCTGCTCGAAGGCCTCGAGGGGATGAAGGTCGGCGGGCGTCGTGCGATCACGATCCCGCCCGAGCAGGGCTTCGGCGCCGAAGGCAGCCCGACGATCGGCCTCCCGCGGGACACCGACATCATCATGGTCGTCGACCTCCTCGGCGCCTACTGAACCTGTTCGAAGTCCAGCCCGATGTCGAGGACCCGCGCGGAGTGGGTGAGCTCGCCGACGGCGATGTAGTCGACGCCGGTCTCGCCGACGATCCGGGCCGTCTCGACGGTCAACCCGCCGCTCGCCTCGATCGTGACCGCGCGGTTCATCTCGTTGCGCACCGCGACCGCCTCGCGCATCTGCTCGGGAGCGAAGTTGTCGATCAGCACTTCGTCGGCGCCGGCTTCGATCGCCTCTCGTAGCCCCTCGATCGAGTCGACCTCGATCTCCACGGGGATCGTCGCCTCGAGATCCTTGACCAGGCCGAAGGCATCACGCACCCCACCAGCGGCCGCGACATGGTTGTCCTTCACCAGCGCCATGTCGAACAGGCCCATCCGGTGGTTGACCCCGCCGCCGCAGCGCACGGCGTACTTCTCCAGCGCCCGCAGCCCCGGAGTGGTCTTGCGGGTGTCGCGGACGCGGGCACCCGTACCTTCGAGGGCCTCGACCCACCGGTGCGTCAGCGTGGCGACGCCCGACAGGTGGCACAGCAGGTTGAGCGCGGTCCGCTCCGCGGTGAGCAGCAGCCGGGTGGGCGCCGTCACGCGGGCGATCGCCGTTCCGGGTTCGACGAGTGTGCCGTCGACGACCAGCCGCTCGAAGGCCGACGCGCTCGGGCCGCACACCATCTCGATCACGGCGGCGGCGACGGGCAAACCGGCCACGACGCCGCGGGCGCGCGCGCCGAACGTGGCGGTGCTCACGAGGTCGAGGGGGATCGTGGCCACCGACGTCACGTCGATGCCGTCGGCGAGGTCTTCGTCGAGTGCGACGACGATCAGCCGGCTGACCGCCACCTCCGACAAACCGGCCGCTGCGAGGTCGTTCGCGGTGGCCTCGGAGAGGGGGTGCAGGACGAGCCCGCTCACGTCGGGCCTCCGCTGACACCCAGCGCGCCAACCGCATCGAGCGTCACGTCGAGGTGGGCCACCCACGCCGGGTCGGTGTCGGGGTGGTCGCTGCGGCGGTGGCAGCCCCGGCTCTCCGTGCGGGCCTGGGCGGCGGCGACGACGGCCGAGGCGACGGTCAACAGGTTCGTTCCCTCCCAGGAACGGCGTGACGGGACGGTCTCGCCCGGCAGGTCGCGGGCGATCGCACCCAGGGCGCCGGCGGCCGACGCCAGCGAGGTGGCGCTGCGCACGACGCCGACGTGGCGCGACATCACGGCGCGGACCTCGCGGAGGCGGGCCGGGTCGAGCAGGGGCTGCACGATCGGTTCGTCGGCGCCGAGGTCGGGGTCGACCGCCACCGGGAGCTCCCAGGCCAGGTCGCGCCCGACGCGCGTGCCGGACACGACCGACTCGGTCAGGCTGTTGGAGGCCAGCCGGTTGGCGCCGTGCACGCCGGTGCAGGTCACCTCGCCGACGGCGTAGAACCCGTTCAGCGCGGTCGAGCCGTCGAGGCCTGCTGGGATGCCACCGCACGCGTAGTGCTCGGCGGGAGCTACCGGGATGCGATCGCGTGCCGGATCGATTCCGATCTCGCGGCAGGCCTCGGTGATCGAGGGGAACCGCTCGTAGAAGTGCTCACCCAGGTGGGTGGCGTCGAGGAAGACGTGGTCGTCGACACCGGCGGGCGCCTCGGCCATCCGCCGGCTGATCGCGGAGGCCACGACGTCTCGTGGCGCGAGGTCCTCCAGCGGATGGACGCCCGCCATGACGCGCTCGCCGGCGGCGTCGTAGAGGATGGCCCCCTCGCCACGGACCGCCTCGGACACGAGCGCTTGCTGGCCGAGGGCGTCGGGGCCACGCCACATCACGGTCGGGTGGAACTGGACGAACTCGATGTCGCGAAGCGACAGGCCGGCTCGCAGGGCGATGGCCATCCCGTCGCCGGTGACGGCCGGCGGGTTCGACGTCGACGCGAAGATCTGCCCGAAGCCGCCCGACGCCATCACCACGGCCCGTGCCGTCACGATGCCGATCGACACGACACGCCCCGCCTCGTCGAGTTGGCCGATGCGCACGCCCGCCACCTGGCGGAGCCCGCCCGGGCCGGTGCCGAGGACGAGATCGAGCGCGAAGCCGCGACTGAGCACCTCGACGCCCGCGCCGAGCGCGGACTCGTCGAGCGTGCGCTGGACCTCGGCGCCCGAGCGGTCGCCGCCGGCGTGGACGATGCGGTTGTGGCTGTGGCCGCCCTCGCGGGTGAGCGCGATCGTCTCGCTGTCACGGGCCGCACCGGGTTCGGGGTCGAACGCCGCACCGAGGCGCATCAGGTAGCGGATCGACTTCGGCGCCTCGGTGACGAGCTCGCGGACCACGTCGGCGTCGCACAGGCCGGCGCCGGCCACGAGCGTGTCGCGCACGTGATCCTCGATCGTGTCGGTCGGGTCGAGCACGCCCGCGAGCCCACCCTGGGCCCACTGCGTGGACCCGGCCCAGAGCACGTCCTTGGTGACCACCAGCACGCTGCGCACCGGTCGGGCGGCCAACGCGGCCGCGAGACCCGCGGCGCCGGATCCGAGCACGACGACGTCGACGTCGCGCTGCCAGGTGGCCGGCGGGGCACAGAGCTGGGTCGGCAGGCTCATCGGAGATGGCCGGATCACTCGGCGGTGCGTGAGGGGGTGCCGATGGCGATCATCCGCTCGACCGACAGCCGGGCCCGGTCGGCGATCTCGCGGTCGATGACGATCTCGTCGACGCCTTCGCGCAACGACCGCAGCAGCTTCGACGGCGTGATCATCTTCATGTACTTGCACACGGCGGCCCGATTGACCGGCTGGAAGTCGACCGCCGGGTTGGCCTGTCGGAGCTGATGCAGCATCCCGGTCTCGGTGGCGACGAGCACCGTCGCCGCGGTCGTGTCGCGGGCGGCGTCGATCATCCCGCCGGTGGAGAGGATCTTCGTGCGCGTCTCAGGCACCGCGCCCGACGACACGAGGTACAGCGCGCTCGTTGCGCAGCCGCACTCGGGGTGGACGAACAGCTCGGCGTCGGGCTCCTCGGCGACCCTGGCCTTGAGCTCGGCGCCGTTGATGCCCGCGTGGACGTGGCACTCCCCCATCCAGATGTGCATGTTGTCGCGGCCCGTCAGGCGCTGCACGTGGGCGCCGAGGAACTGGTCGGGGCAGAACAGCACGTCCTGGTCGGCGGGGATCGACTGGACGACCTCGACCGCGTTCGACGACGTGCAGCAGATGTCGGTCTCGGCCTTCACCGCGGCGGTGGTGTTGACGTAGCTGACGACTACGGCGCCCGGGTGCTCGGCCTTCCAGGCCCGCAGCTGGTCGGCGGTGATCGTCTCGGCGAGGCTGCAGCCGGCGCGGGCGTCGGGGATCAGCACGGTCTTGTCGTAGCTGAGGATCTTGGCCGACTCGGCCATGAAGTGGACGCCGCAGAACACGATCGTCGACGCCTCGACCTCGGCCGCGATGCGCGACAGGCCGAGCGAGTCGCCGGTGTGATGGGCGATGTCCTGGATCTCGGGCAGCTGGTAGTTGTGCGCCAGGATCACCGCGTCGCGCTCGTCGGCGAGACGGCGCACCTGATCCTGCCAGTCGCTCGGCAGCACCTCGACACCCACGGCCGGGTCATCCACCACGATCGAGTCGGTCACATGCCCAGCGTACGGCCGCTACCCCTGGGCAGCCACTGCCAGTTCGAGGACCGCGGTGACGATCGGGCCGAAACCTGCCGCGTCGGCGGAAAGCCCCGAGCCGTCGGAGCTCACCTCGACGAGCTCGCCGTCGATGATCGTCGCCGCGTATCCGACCGGGGTTCCGGCGATGGCGCTCGTGCCCGTGACGACGACGGCAGGTGAGCCGCCGATCGTCGTGCGCTCGGCGGTCGCGTCGTCCATGACGGTCGTGTAGCTCGCTTCGAGCACGGTCAACGCCTCGTCGCTCGGCGTGTCGTCGAGTGATCCGGCGAGGAAGGTCGCTGTCCCCTCACGCAGGACCACGACGCTGTCACCGGTCGTCGAGTCGGAGAACAGGCACGAGACGTCGGCATCGACGCTGACGTCGTCGGCCGAATCGAAGTCGCCTCCGGCGGCGGCGCCCACGTCGGCCGCCGACAGGCCGTTGCATTCGGGACTCGGCTCGCCTTCGGTGGCGACGGGCGCCTCCGTGTCGGCCGGCTCGGCTGGCGTCGACACCTCCGTGGCCGCCGCGTCGGTGGCGACGGCGCCGTCGGACGCACCGTCGCCGGAGTCGGAATCCGACCCGCACGCCGACGCCCCGAGGGCGAGCAGGGCCACCGCGGCAGCGGCGACGAGCCTACGGAACGAGCGGGGGGCCGGGTGGGCCGAGCGAGCGAGCATGGTGACGACCGATCATACGCAGCTGTGGTGTGCCGACGAGGCGATCACCCGGCGATCTGGCGGGCAGCGTCGACGACGGCCGCCCCGAATCGCTTGCCGGGAGCGCGGCTCAAGCGCTCGATCGGGCCGCTGACCGAGACCGCCGCCACGATGCTGCCGGACGGATCGACGATCGGCGCGCTCACCGACGCGACGCCGGGTTCACGCTCGCCAACGCTCTCGATCCATCCGTGGCGCGTCCCCTCGCCGAGCAGCACCCGACCCGACGATCCGAGGTCGAGCGGGAGCAGTGATCCCTCGGGAACGATCCACCGCAAGCCGTGTGGCGACTCGAGCGAGAGCACGCAGCGACGGGCCTCGCCTTCGCGCACGAACAGCTGCACGCTCTCGCCGGTGGTCTCGCGCAGCTCCTTCAGCACCGGCGCGGCGAGACGGATCAGCGCGAACCGGGCCGCGGCCGCGTGGCCGAGCGTGACGAGGTGGGCGCCGAGCTCGAAGCGGCCACTGTCGTCGCGGCGCAGCAGGCCATGCGCCTCCAACGCGGTGGCGAGGCGGTGCGCGGTCGCCCGGGGCAGCCCGGTCGCCGACTGCAGCTCGCTCAACGAGCGGGGGCCGTCCTCGATGGCGCCGAGCACCGTCATCGCCTTGTCGAGCACGCCGACTCCCGTTACGATGTCCATATCGCAAGAATCGTATCCCAACTATTGGGATTGATGAAGCTCAGGAGCGAGACATGGCCAAGACACTGCCGGAGCCGAAGACTTTGCCGGAGCCGAAAACTCTGCCAGAGAAGGTGTGGGAGCGCCACGTGGTGCACTCGGCGCCCGGCGAACCCGACCTGCTGTACGTCGATCTCCACCTCGTGCACGAGGTGACGAGCCCGCAGGCGTTCGACGGGCTGCGCCTGTCGGGACGCACGGTTCGTCGCCCCGACCTCACCGTGGCCACCGAGGACCACAACGTGCCGACCGCCAACATCGATCAGCCGATCGCCGATCCGATCTCGGCCAAGCAGATCGACACGCTGCGGGCCAACACCGCCGAGTTCGGCATCGTCAACTTCCCGATGGGCGATCCCGGCCAGGGCATCGTGCACGTGATCGGCCCCGAGCAGGGCCGCACCCTGCCCGGCATGACGATCGTCTGCGGCGACTCGCACACCGCCACACACGGCGCGTTCGGCTCGATCGCGTTCGGCATCGGCACGAGCGAGGTCGAGCACGTGCTCGCCACGCAGACCCTCCCCCAGGAGCGTCCGAAGTGGATGTCGGTCACCGTCGAGGGCGAGCTGCCGGAGGGTTCGACGGCCAAGGACATCATCCTCGCCATCCTCGGCGAGATCGGCACGGGCGGTGGGATCGGCCACGTCATCGAGTACCGCGGCTCGGCGATCCGGGCCCTGTCGATGGAGGGCCGCATGACCGTGTGCAACATGTCGATCGAGGCCGGCGCCAAGGCCGGTCTGATCGCACCGGACGACACGACCTTCGAGTACCTGGCGGGGCGCCAACACGCCCCATCGGGCGCCGACTGGGACGCCGCCGTCGCGGACTGGCGCACGCTCTACACCGACGACGGCGCGGTGTGGGATCGCGAGGTCGTGATCGACGCGGCCGGCATCACGCCGCACGTCACGTGGGGCACGAACCCCGGGCAGGTCGCACCGATCGACGCCGTGATCCCGTCGCCGGCCGACTTCGACAACCCGACCACGCAGGAGACGGTCAGCCGGGCCCTCGAGTACATGGGGCTCGAGGCCGGCACCCGGATCCGTGACGTCGCGGTCGACACGGTGTTCATCGGGTCGTGCACGAACAGCCGCATCGAGGATCTTCGTGCCGCGGCCGCGGTGATGGAGGGGCGCACCGTCACGGTGCCGCGCGTGATGGTCGTGCCGGGAAGCCACGCGGTGAAGGCGCAGGCGATCGAAGAGGGGCTCGACCAGGTGTTCATCGCCGCGGGGGCCGACTGGCGCGAGCCGGGCTGTTCGATGTGTCTCGCGATGAACCCCGACAAGCTCGCCCCGGGTGAGCGCTCGGCGAGCACGAGCAACCGCAACTTCGAGGGCCGCCAGGGCCGTGGCGGCCGCACCCACCTCGTGTCGCCGGCGGTCGCCGCGGCGACCGCGGTGAAGGGCACGTTCTGCACTCCGGCCGACCTCGCGCCGCGGGAGAGTGTGCAGGCCGAGGGATCGGCGGTGGCGCGATGAAGGCCGTCCACGTCATCACGGGGACCGGTGTACCGCTGAAGCGGTCCGACGTCGACACCGATCAGATCATCCCGGCCGACTGGCTCAAGCGCGTCGAGCGGACCGGCTTCGACAAAGGATTGTTCTCCACGTGGAAGGACGACCGCAGCTTCGTGCTCAACGACGAGCGCTACGCCCAGGCATCGATCCTCGTCGCCGGGCCGGCGTTCGGCGTCGGATCGTCGCGCGAGCACGCCGTGTGGGCCATCCAGCAGTACGGGTTCGACGCGGTGATCGCGCCGAGCTTCTCCGACATCTTCTTCAACAACTGCACGAAGAACGGGCTCGTGCCCGTCGTGCTCGCCGAACCGATGGTCGAGGCGATCTGGGCCGCCATCGAGGCCGACGCCGACACCGAGATCGTCGTCGACATGGAGCGCCTCGTCGTCGAGGTGCCGGCCGCGGGGATCGTCGAGTCGTTCCACATCGATCCGGCCACGCAGCACCGGTTCCTCAACGGCCTCGACGACGTCGGCATCACCCTCACCCACGCCGCTGAGATCACCGACTACGAGTCGCACCGCCCCGCCTGGCTCCACTGAGCCTGCCAGATCCACGTTTGCGTCGGGATCTGGCCACACCCGTCGGTGCTGAATCCCGACGCAAACGTCTGTTGACGGGGGCTACGGTCACCCGGATGAGCGATCAGGGGACGGTGATCCGCGCCCGGCTGCGCGCCGCGCTCACCGCGGCGATGACGGAGCGCGACATGGCGACGGTGCGCGTCGTGCGCTCCGCGATCGGCGCCATCGACAACGCCGAGGCCGTCGACACCACGGTGCCGGCCGATCAGATCGACGTGAGCTCCCGCATCGCCGGCGCGGTCGCCGGGGCCGGGGCGTCCGAGGCGCGCCGCCGTGAGCTCACCGACGCCGACGTCACCGCCGTGCTGCACGCGGAGATCGCCGAGCGACGCGTGGCCGCCGACGAGTACGACGCGACGGGCGAGCCGGGCGCGGACCGCGCCGCCCTCCTCCGAGCCGAGGCCGACACCCTCGAACGCCTCCTGGAACCCTGACCAAATCGTCGTTTGCGTCGGGATCTGGCCACGCCTGTCGGTGCTGGATCCCGACGCAAACGTGGATCGGAGGGGCTCAGCCGCTGATGGGCGGGGTCGGGGGGTTGGTGACCGTGGGGGTCTGCGCGGTGGGTGCGCCGGCCGTGGGCTGCGTGACGGTGATGACCGTGGGCGTCGGTGACGTCGCGTCGAGGGCGGCGACACGCTGCAGGGCTTCGTCCTGCTCGCGTTGGCGCTGGGCGAGCGACTCCTCGACCATCTCCAGGCGCTGCAGCCGGCTCGTGAGCCACGTGATGAACGCGCTCAGGACGAGCGCCACGATCCCGTACATGATCATCGCGAAGACCACCGACGTCTCGAACACAGCAGGCACGTCGTTGCCGGTCGTGCCCAGTTCGATCGGTGCGAAGATGCCGCGGAACGGGTCCATCACGCGGTCGAGGTTCCGGTACACCCACTGTGTGAAGCCGGCGCTCGGGTTGGCGCCGAACAGCAGCAGGAAGAACCCCATGAACAAGATGATCTCGACCACGATCAGGTACACGTAGACCAGGTAGCTGATCGTTCGCGCCACCCACAGAAACGCCTTGCGGGCTCCTGGAGCGGTGATGGTGTCGTTCGACATTGGTGACCTCCCTCGAGTCGGAGACGACCGTAGTGCGTCGCTACTTGAGCAGGAGTGCTTCGATGCGTCGCGCGGCAACGGCGAAGCCGACGATGGTCAGGGCGACGAGGATGCCCGCGTGCACCAGCAGCACCGGCGACCACTCCCCCAGGTTGGCGGCCCGGACGAGCACGACGCCGTGGTACAGCGGGCTGAGCTGCACCACCCAGCCCCAGTCGCCGTACTGCGAGATCGGGTAGAACGTCGCCGAGAACAAGAACAGCGGCAGCGTCACCGACGGCACGTACTCGAAGTCGGCCCAGTTGCGCATGTAGGTCGTGCACGCCATCCCCACCGCGGCGAAGGCGAACCCGATGAGGATCGCGGCCGGCACCGCCATCACCGCCCACGGCGATTCGACCATCCCCATGACCCACATCGTGATCAGGAACGCCGTGGAGTAAGCCGCGCCCCGGACCACGGCGAAGCCGATCTCGCCGAGCGCCACATCGCCGGCCGACATCGGCGTCGCCAGCACGGCGTCGTACAGGTGCGACTGCTTGAGCTTGAAGAAGATGTTCATCGTCGAGTCGAACACCGCGCCGTTCATCGCCGACGCGGCGAGCAGCGCCGGGGCCACGAACTGGTCGTACGGCACGAGTTGGCCGCCGACCTCGATGTCGCCGACGAGCGCCGACAACCCGACGCGGATCGACAGCAGGTAAAAGAGCGGTTCGAAGAACCCGCTGACGAAGATCAGCCACGTGCGGCGGTACACCATCACGCTGCGCTCCATCAGGCGCTGCGGGCTGCGGATGTCGAACAGCGCGTCCGGGACGATCCGGGTCAGCGTCGCGCTCACGGCTGGAGCCTCCGCCGGAACGTCACCTGGCACGCCGCCCACCCGCCGACGACGAACACGAGCAGCACCGCCAGGTGGGCGAGCCCCTCGACCCGGTCGAGCCCGCCGAGCACCAGCCCGCGGCAGAGCTCGACACCGTGCCACAGCGGTGTGATCCACGCCAGCTTCTGCAGCCAGTCCGGCAGCTCGGTGATCGGGTAGAACGCGCCGCTGAACAGGAACATCGGGATGATCCCGAAGCGCAGGATCGCCGGGAACGAGATGTCACGCGACCGTGTCGAGGTCCACGCCGACAGCGGCAGCGCGAACGCCATGCCGCACAACATCGCGACCGGGATCGCCGGGATCAGCCCCCACGACCGGGTCTCGTCGAACACGGACAGCACGATGGCGACGCCGGTGGCGGCGACCGCGGTGCGCACGGCGTGCTGCACGGCCAAACCCGTCGCGACCTCACCGGGCTCGATCGGCGTCGACACCATCGCCCGGTACGCGTTCGACCACATGAAGCCGTCCATCGTCGGCCACATCGCCTCGGAGCTGGCGGTGAACATGGCTGTCGTGGCGAGCAGCGCGGTGGCGTAGAACGCGAAGTACGACACGCCCCCGAGCGCCTCCGCGCCACCCGGGCCTTCGTCGACGAGCGTGCCGACACCGATCCCGACGCCGAGCAGGTAGAGCATCGGCTGGACGAACGCGGCGAGCACGTTCGCCTTCCAGATGCGCCGGTAGAACGTGAACTCGCGGTACCAGACCCGCAGCGGGCGCGGCGTCGAGCGACGCACGGTCCCGGTCATGACCCACTCATTCGACGAGCGTCCGTCCGGTGAGGCGGAGGAACACGTCCTCGAGGCTGCTGCGCCGCACCAGTGCGCTCTCGGGCACGAGCTCACGGGCGTGGACCTCCACGAGCGCCGCCTCGCCGTCGTGGGCGTAGATCAGGAGCCGATCCGGCAACACCTCGATGCGATCACCGATCCCCTCGACGTGGCCGGCCAGTTCGGTGTTGCGGCCCTGCCCGAAGCGGACCTCGAGCACCTCGCGTGTCGAGTACTGCGCGATCAGCCCGGACGGCGACCCCTCGGCCACGATGCGCCCGTTGTCCATCACGACGAGGCGATCGCACAGCTGCTCGGCCTCGTCCATGAAGTGGGTGGTGAGCACCAGCGTGGCGCCACGCTCCTTGAGCTGGTACAGGCGATCCCACAGGAGGTGACGAGCCTGCGGGTCGAGGCCGGTGGTGGGCTCGTCGAGCAGCAACAGGTCGGGTTCGTTGATCAGCGACCGGGCGATGCTCACCCGCCGCTTCTGCCCGCCCGACAGCGGCTCGACCGGGCTCGCGGCGCGATCGGTGAGCTGGACGAAGTCGAGCAGGTCGGCCGCGCGTCGCTTCGCCTCGCGGCGGCCGATGTCGAAGTACCGGGCGTAGATGACGAGGTTCTCCAGCACGGTCAGCTCGTTGTCGAGCTGGTCGGCCTGCGGCACGACGCCGATCCGGGAGCGGATCGAGCGCCCGTCGTGGCTCGGGTCGAGGCCGAAGATGCGCAGCTCGCCGTCCGACACGGGCGACACGCATCCGATCATCCGCATGGTCGACGTCTTCCCGGCGCCGTTCGGGCCGAGGAAGCCGAAGGCCTCGCCGGGCGCGACGTCGATGTCGATGCCGGCAACGGCGGTGAAGTCGCCGAACCGCTTGACCAGCCCGCGGGCGGAGATCAGCGACCCGCTCGCGGCGAGCTCAGCCATCGGTAAGCCGGTGGGCGTGCGCGTCGATCAGGTGCGCCATGGCCATCGTGACCCGGCGCGCGGTCGGCAGGTGCAGGTACTCGTTCGGTCCGTGCGCGTTGGCGTCCGGGCCGAGCACACCGGTGATGACGAACTGGGCGTCGGGGAAACGTTCGCCGAGCATGCCCATGAACGGGATCGAGCCGCCCTCGCCGAACGTGCGCGTCGGCTCGCCGAACGCGGCGATCGACGCGGCGTCGAGCGCGGCGCGCAGCCACGGCGCCATCGCCGGAGCGTTCCACCCGGGCCCGCTCTCGCCGTCGCCGAACTCGACCCGCGCGCCGTAGGGCGGGTCGGCCTCGAGCACCGCCTTGACGGCGGCCAACGCCTGGGTCGGCTCGACCGTCGGCGGGAGGCGGAACGACAGCTTCAACGACGTGCTCGGCCGCAGCACGTTGCCGGCGCGGGCGATCCCGGGGAGCCCGTCGGCGCCGACGACGCTGAGGGTGGCGTGCCACGTGCGCGACAAGAGCTGTTGGGCCCCGTCGCCGGACGTCGGTCCGGCACCCTCGACGAACGGGTAGTGGTCGGCGATGCGCCCGATCTCGACCGCCGTGTCGTGCGCCTCCCGTACCCGGTCGTCGGGGATCGGTGCCGTCAGCTCGGGCACGAGGATCGCGCCGGTCGCCGCGTCCTCGACGCGGTCGAGCAGCATCCGGGCGATGCGGAACGTCGACGGCACCATGCCCGACACGTCGCCGGAGTGCAGGCCGTCGGTGACGATGTCGATCCGCAGCGTGCCTGATGCCAACCCGCGCAACGACGTGGTGACCCAGAGCCGCTCGTAGTCGATGCAACCCGAATCGAGGCAGATCACGAGGCTCGGCGTGCCGATCCGGTCGGCCAGTGCCTCGACGTAGAACGGCAGATCGGGCGAACCCGACTCCTCGCTCGCCTCGATCAGCACCACACAGCGGGCGTGCGATCCACCAGCGGCGTGCACCGAACGGATGGCCGTGAGGCTGGCGAACGCGGCGTAGCCGTCGTCGGCGCCGCCACGCCCGTACAGCCGGTCGCCTTCGAGCACCGGCTGCCACGGGCCGAGGCCCTCGCGCCAGCCCTCCATCTCGGGTTGCTTGTCGAGGTGGCCGTAGAGCAGGACGGTGTCGTCGTTCGAGCCGTCACCGGTCGCGGGGATCTCCATCAGGATCAGCGGGGTCCGGCCGTCGAGCTCGACGACCTCCAGCGTCAGCCCCTCGATCGGCTGGGCGCGGCACCAGCCGGCGACGAGGGCCACCGCCTCGGCCATGTGGCCGTTGGCCCGCCAGTCCGGGTCGAACACCGGCGACACGTTGGGGATCGCGATGTAGTCGTGGAGGACCGCCACGATGCCGTCCCACATCTCGTTGGCACAGGTGCTGATCTCGTCGGCGATCACGCCGTCACCGTAGCGAGCAGTCGCGTGCCCATCCGCTGGAATTGCGCGCTGTCGGCGGAATGGAGCAGGTAGAGCACCGCGAAGTGCAGGGCCCACAGCTGGCCGCGCTGCCACGTGGCGTCGTCGATCTCGTACACCGCGCCCGCCGCGCCGCGGAACACGGCCCGGTCGGCGTCGCCGAACAGCATCCAGCCCACTGCCAGGTCGACCGCGGGGTCGCCGCTGGTGATGTCGCCGAAGTCGATCACCGCCGCGATCCGGCCGTCGGCGACCACGATGTTTGCCGAGTGCAGGTCGCCGTGCACCCACAGTGCCTCGCCGGTCCATTCCTCCACGTCGGCCAGCTCGCCGAGCCGTTCCCTCAACACCGCCAGCTCGATCGCCCCCGACCCCAAACGCACCGGACCGAGACGAGCAAGGTTCGCCTCGATGCGAGCGACGAACTCGGCGATCGGCTGGCCGCGGCGGAACTCGTTGACCGGCGCGTCGGCTGGCGCGGGCCGGTGGAGCGCGGCGAGGAACTCACCCAGTCGCTGCGCCTCGGCAGTCGTGTCGGCGAGCGGAACGTTGGCCGCGAGCTCACCGGCGAAGTACGGGCAGATGCTCCACCGCCAGGGATAGCCGTGCGCCGGCGTTGCGAACCGGACCGGCGCGGGGATCGGTATGGGCAACGTGGACGCGAGCGCCGGCAGCCAGCGCTGCTCGTGCTCCACCAGGTTCGCGCCGAGCTGACGCCGCGGCAGCCGCACCGTCAGATCGTCACCCAACCGGTAGACGGCGTTGTCCCAGCCGAACGCGAGCGGCCGCAGGGGCAGTTCCGCGAGGTCGGGGTGCTGTTCGGCGAGCAGCGCCCGGACGAGGTCGTCGGTGATGTCGACCTCGGCGGCGGGCATGTTCTGCGCCGCCATCGCGATCAGTCCGCTTCGAAGTCGACCAGGTTGAGCAGGCGGAGATCGTTGGAGAAGACCTCGACCGGCTTGTCGACCGGCAGCCGCATGCCGCGCTGCAGGATGCGCATCTGGGTGTGCTGGTTGTACTCGACGAGCGTGACCGCCCAGCCGTCGCGCCCGGCGCGAGCGGTACGGCCAGAGCGGTGCAGGTAGTCCTTCACGTCCTTGGCCGGCTCGTAGTGGATGACCGCGCCGATGTCGTCGATGTCGATGCCGCGCGCCGCCACGTCGGTCGCGACGAGGATCCCCAGCTTGCCCTCGGCGAACTGGCGCAGCACCCGTTCGCGGCCGCTCTGCTGCATGTCGCCGTGCAGCGGCGCGGCGTCGACACCGAGCTCGGCGAGGTTGTGGGCGACCCGGTCGCACACCCGCTTGGTCTGGCAGAACACGAGCACCTTGGGGATGCTCTTGGCGATCGAACCGATCACCTTGTCCTTGTCCATGTGGTGCACGGCGAGGAAGAGGTGGTGCATCGTGCCGACGGTGTCGGTCGCCTCGTCGATCGCCACGGTTTCGGGGTCGGTCTGGTAGTGCCGGATCAGATGGCCGACATCGCCGTCGAGCGTGGCGCTGAACAGCATGGTCTGCGAACGGCCGGTGCAGTGGCGCAGGATCCATTCGACCTGGGGGGTGAACCCGTCGTCGGCCATCCGGTCGGCCTCGTCGAGGGTGACGATCTGGCAGTCGCCGAGATCGACCTCGCCCGACTTGATCAGGTCGATCAGCCGCAGCGGCGTGGCGACGACGACCTCGACTCCCTTGGCCAACTCGTCGATCTGGTGGTGCCTGGACGCGCCGCCGTAGACGGGGAGCACGGTCATGCCAGCGTGTTGGGCCACGGGTTGGAGGACCTCGGCGACCTGGACGGCGAGCTCACGCGTCGGTACGAGCACCAGGCCGAGCGGGCGTGACGGAGCGGCGGTGTCGGTGATGCGGGCCAGCATCGGAACCCCGAACGCGAGCGTCTTGCCCGATCCGGTCTTGGCCCGCCCACACACGTCGCGGCCGGTCATCGCCACCGGGATCGCTTCGACCTGGATGTTGAACGGCATGGCGAACCCACACGCGGCGAGGCCGACGTCGATGCGCTCGGGCACACCGAGCTCGGCGAAGCCGGTGGGAGCCTCGACCGGGGGCAGCACGTTGAAGCTGGTGAGGTTCGAGGTGTTGACGTGGCCGCCGTCGGAGGGCGAGCCACCGGAGCGAGGCGGTCGCCTCTTTCGACGAGGTGCCCCCCGTCGAGCAGTGTTTTCGGACATTGTGAGCGGCATCGTATCCGCGGCGTGCTAACTTGTTCGTCGATGAACCGCGGAACGCTGCTCCTCCTTATGTAGGGCGAGCGCATCTGCACGCGTTCGCCCGCACCCCCCGCCTCCCGGCCGGGGGGTTCTTGCTTTTTCGGCCCCGAACACTGCGGGCCACATCACTCGACACACCCGACGTCACGCTCCAGGAGAAAACCCGATGCCTCCCCAGATTGCCCACCCGACACCGATGAAGTTCGAGCACTACCGGCCGTTCGTGCCCGTCGTGCTCCACGACCGCACCTGGCCGAACCAGGTGATCGACCACGCCCCGCTGTGGTGCTCGGTCGATCTCCGCGACGGCAACCAGGCCCTGATCGATCCGATGGATCCGACCCGCAAGCTGCGCATGTTCGAAGAGCTCGTGGCGATGGGCTTCAAGGAGATCGAGGTCGGCTTCCCGTCGGCCAGCCAGCCGGACTTCGACTTCGTCCGTCAGCTGATCGAGGAGGACCGCATCCCCGACGACGTGACGATCCAGGTGCTCACACAGTGCCGCCAGGAGCTGATCGAGCGTACGTACGAGTGCCTGCAGGGCGCACCGCGGGCGATCGTCCACTTCTACAACTCGACGAACCCGTTGCAGCGCGAGGTCGTGTTCGGCCTCGACAAGGCCGGCATCGTCGACATCGCGGTGAGCGGCGCGAAGCTGTGCCGCAAACTCGAGGCCGAGCTGGTCGGCACGCAGATCCGCTACGAGTACTCGCCGGAGAGCTTCACGCTGACCGAGCCCGACTTCGCCATCGAGATCTGCGAGGCGGTGATGGACGTGATCGAACCCACCCCCGACCGGCCGATCATCCTCAACCTGCCGGCCACGGTGGAGTGCTACTCCCCCAACGTCTACGGCGATGTGATCGAGTGGTTCTGCCGCACGATCAAGCAGCGCCACGCCGTCGTCGTGTCGCTCCACCCCCACAACGACCGCGGATGCGCGGTGGCCGCCGCTGAGTTCGGCGTGATGGCCGGCGCCGACCGCGTCGAGGGAACGCTGTTCGGCAACGGTGAGCGCACCGGCAACGTCGACGTCGTCAACCTGGCGATGAACCTGTTCATGAACGGCGTCGATCCCGAGCTCGACATCACCGACATCGACCGGCTGCGCCGCACCGCCGAGTACTGCAACCGCCTCCCGGTCCACCCCCGTCACCCGTACGTCGGCGACCTGGTGTACACGGCGTTCTCCGGCAGCCATCAGGACGCGATCAAGAAGGGCTTCGACGCGCTCGACGCCCGCCGCGACGACACGGGCGACTACGACCAGTGGGGCGTGCCGTACCTGCCGATCGACCCTGCCCACGTCGGGCGGTCGTACGAGGCCGTCATCCGGGTGAACAGCCAGTCGGGCAAGGGTGGCGTGGCATACGTGATGAAGACCGAGCGCGGCTTCGACCTGCCGCGCCGGCTGCAGATCGAGTTCTCCAAGACGATCCAGCACATCACCGAGGACTCGGGCACCGAGATCAGCCCGGCCATGATGTGGGACGCGTTCAGCGCCGAGTACATGCCGACCGAGCCGAGCTTCCGGCTGCGCAGCCACGAACTGCGCACCACCACGGGAGACGACGGTGGGGGCACGACGATCCAGGCCCAGCTCGAGGTCGACGGCGTGGCCCATTCGATCGGCGGGAGCGGCGACGGACCGGTCGAGGCCTTCGTCGCCGCGCTGGTGTCGGAGTTCGGCGACCTCGTCGGCGGCGACTTCGACGTCCTCGACTACGCGGAGCACGCCATCGGCAAGGGCGCCGACGCGCAGGCGGTGGCCTACGTGGAGACGATCGCCGGAGCCGGGGCGACCGCCGGCGGCACGACGCGCTGGGGCCTCGGCACCGACCCGAACATCACCACCGCGTCGCTGCGGGCGGTGCTCGCCGCCTTCGAACGCCAGCGCCGCTGACACCTGGCGGCGCCGGGTAACGTCGCGCCATGTCTTCCAGCCGGCGACCTGCAGTGCGCGCCGTGGCATGGCTGACCGTGCTGGCGGCGTTCGCGGCGCTGGCCGCGACCTTCGCGCGGGGCCGGCGTGGGGCACCGTCGCCCGGCACGGCCGAGTGGCCGCCGTTCGAACCCCGGCTGGTGACCGACACCGCACCGAGCGCGCCGGGATGGATCGAGCCCGGCGCCGACGGCGCCGTTCCGGCCACGCACCCGATCAAGGTGAAGGTCAGCTCGGGGATCTACCACGTCCCCGGCGGCCGGTTCTACGACCGCACGAGCGCCGATCGGTTGTATCCGACCACCGGCGCCGCCGAGGCCGACGGCTACCGTCCGTCCAAGTCGTGACAGCCAAGTCCTGACCGCCAAGTCCTGAAAGGGGAGCGAACATGAAGGTGAGCGTCGACTTCGACCTGTGCGCATCGACCGGGTCGTGCATGCAGGTGTGTCCCGAGGTGTTCGAGGTCCGCAGCGACGGCTACCTCTACATCCTCCAGGAGGAACCGGGCGAGGAACTGGCCGCCAAGGTCAACGACGCTGCCGATCTCTGCCCGACGGGCGCAATCAGCGTCGAGCCCTGAGGATCGGGCGAGTGGCGTGACGGGTTCGTTCCACGAACAGCTCGACCGGTCGTGGTCGGCCGCCGGCTCGATGCTGTGCGTCGGCCTCGACCCCGACCCCGACCGGATTCCGTCCCCACTCGCCGGTCGTCCGGACGCCGTCGAGCGGTTCTGCCGGGAGATCGTCGACGCCACCGCCGACCTCGTGTGCGCGTTCAAGCCGCAGATC
Source organism: uncultured Ilumatobacteraceae bacterium (assembly GCA_964651825.1). GTDB lineage: Bacteria > Actinomycetota > Acidimicrobiia > Acidimicrobiales > Ilumatobacteraceae > Sva-07. The sequence continues at coordinate 44,414 of CAZYWK010000011.1, forward strand.
GCCTACTTCGCCAGCCAGGGCGAGGAGCCGGCGCTCGAGCGGGTGTGCGAGTACATCCGCTCGACGTATCCACACGTGACGATCCTGCTCGACTCCAAGCGGGGCGACATCGGCTCCACCGCCGAGCACTACGCCCGCGAGGCCTTCGTGCGGTACGGGGCCCACGCCGTCACGGTCAATCCGTATCTCGGCACCGATTCGGTCGAGCCCTACTTCGAACACGGCGGCGGCGTCGTGGCGGTGTGCCGGACGAGCAACCCCGGCGGCGACGACTTCCAGTCGCTCGTCGCCAACGGCCGTCCGATCTACGCCCACGTCGCCGACCTCGTGGCGACGAAGTGGTCCAAGCTCGGCGACTGCGGCCTCGTCGTGGGGGCCACCTATCCGTCGGAGCTGGCCGACGTCCGCAAGCTCGCGCCCGACCTGCCGATCCTCGTGCCGGGCGTCGGCGCCCAGGGCGGTGACGCCGCCACGGCGGTCGAACACGGCGCCGCGCCCGACGGCCGCGGCCTGCTGGTCAGCTCGTCACGCGCCGTGCTCTACGCGAGCAACGGCACCGACTTCGCCGACGCCGCCCGGGCCGAAGCCGAACGCACCGCCGCCGCCCTGCGCATCGCCGGCTAACCGGCGGTTGCGGCCGAGCCGACTAATACGTGAGGCTGGTGACGCTGAGGATGCCGGGAGCACCACGGAGCGCGTCGAGCACGTCGTCGGGAACGACCGCGGTGGGCGCGATGAGCATCGCCGCGGTGCCGGAGCCCTCGACGCGGCTGACGTCCATGTCGGCGATGTTCACACCGGCGTTGCCGAGCAGCGTGCCGACCGTGCCGATCACGCCGGGACGATCGTCGTTGGCGACGACCACCATGTGGTCGGCCGGCGGCACGTCGAAGGGGATGTCGTCGATGTTGACGATGCGCTGCTCGCTGCGCGTGCCCGACAGCGTGCCGCTGATCGAATGGCCGCCGCCGCTGATGGTGAGCAGGTTGACGTAGTTGGCCGACGTCGAGGAGTTGACCTCGCGGATCTCGACGCCACTCTCCTTGGCCAGCTGCGGCGCGTTGACGTAGGTGACCGGCTCGTCGGAGATCGCACCGAAGAAACCCTTCAGCACGGCCAGCTCGATGATGCGGGTGTCGTAGCCGGCGATCTCGCCCTCGGTGCGGATCTCCAGCACTTCGGGCAGCTCACCGGCGAGCGACACGAACATGCCGCCGAGCCGCTCGGCAAGGGGGAGGAACGGGCGGATCGTCTCGTTGGCCTCGGCCGCGTTGACGTTCACCGCGAACGGCACGAAGTCGCCCGCCAGGGCCAGCTCGACCATCGAGGCGATCGTGTCGCCGGCTTTGTCCTGTGCCTCACGGGTGCTGGCGCCGAGATGCGGCGTGACGACCACCGCGTCGAGCCCGAACAGGGGCGACTCGGTCATCGGCTCGGTCGAGAACACGTCGAGCGCGGCCCCGGCGATCACGCCGTCGCGGATGCACTCCGCGAGGTCGGCCTCGTGGACGATGCCACCGCGGGCGACGTTGATGACACGCAGCGACGGCTTGGCCTTGAGCAGCAGGTCGCGGTTGATGAGCCCGACGGTCTCGGGCGTCTTGGGCAGGTGGATGGTGAGGAAGTCGGACTCGGTGACCACCTGGTCGAGGCCGAGCAGCTCGACGCCCATCTTCTTGGCCCGGTCCTCCGACACGAACGGGTCGTACGCCACGAGGCGCATGCCGAAGCCCTTGGCGCGGTCGGCCACGAGCTTGCCGATGCGGCCGAGGCCCACGACACCGAGCGTCTTGTCGGCGAGCTCGACGCCCTCCCAGCGGCTGCGCTCCCAACGCCCGGCGACGAGCGCGGCGTGGGCCTGGGGCACGTTGCGCGCCGACGACAGCAGCAGCGCCATGGTGTGTTCGGCGGCCGACACGATGTTGCTCTGGGGTGCGTTGACGACCATCACGCCGCGACGGGTGGCGGCTTCGACGTCGACGTTGTCGAGCCCGATCCCGGCCCGGCCGACGACCATCAGGTCGGAGCCTGCCGCCAGCACGGCGTCGGTCACCTGCGTGGCCGAGCGGATGATGAGGGCGTGGGCACCGGCGACCACCGACGGCAGATCCGCCTCGGACACGTCGAGACGCACGTCGACGTCGTGTCCGGCGGCGCGGAGGCGGTCGAGGCCTCCGTCGGCGATCTCTTCGGTGACCAGGATGCGAGCCATAGGTCCCCATGCCTATCGGGTCGGGCCCCGCAGTTCCACGAGGTTTGACGAACCGTTCACCCCCGTTTCGCTACCGTCTCCCCGATGCCAGAGTCGTTTGCGTCGGGATTCGGCACCGACAGGGGTGGCCGAATCCCGACGCAAACGACGACTGAGGGGTTGCGGGCGGAGATCGAGCGGTGGTTCGTGGGGCGCGGGCTGCCGCACTTCATCGAACGGGACACCGACGAGGCCGTCCGCGGCGCCTGGAACCGGGCGCTGCCGATGCTCGTCGTGGCCTACCTGCTGCTCGGCTTCAACGCCCTCGACCTGGACCACTGGACGTGGCGCCAGAACGTCCTCGCGGCCCTGTTCGTCGTGGCGGTGCTGCTCGTGACCTGGGCCGTCTCCAACCGGGCCCGTCACCGGCCGGTCTTCGCCCGCCCGCAACAGGTCGACAACGGCGAGCTGGCACTGTTCCTGATCGGCCCGACGATCCCGGTGCTCGCGTTCGGCCAGTTCCTCGACGCCTTTCAGACCCTGCTGCTGGGCGTCGCGATCCTGGCGCTGATCTACTTCTGGTCGTCGTACGGCCTCGGCCCGATGATCCGTTGGGGCGTCCGCCGCGGCCGGGGGCAGCTCACCGGCCTCGGGCCACTCGTCGCCCGGGCGCTCCCGCTGTTGCTGCTGTTCACCACGTTCCTGTTCATCAACGGCGAGGTGTGGCAGGTGGCGGGCACGCTCGACGGGCCGGCGTACGTGGCGGTGATCCTGATCTTCTTCGGGCTCGGCGCGACGTTCGTGCTCACCCGCGTCCCCGGCTACATCCGCAAGGAGAACCACTTCGACACCTGGGCCGACGTGGCCTCGACGCTGGAGGACACGCCGGCATGCGACGTTCGGCTCCCCGACGGTGCGCCGGCCGCTGACCCGCTGTCGATGCGCCAGCGCCTGAACGTCGGCCTGATCGTGATCTTCGGCCAGGCCCTGCAGATCACCCTGGTCGTGGTCGCGCTGATGGTCTTCTTCGTCGCGTTCGGCGTGCTCGCCATCTCGGCCGACGTCGTGTCGGCGTGGACGGGACTCGAGGACGTGAACGTGCTCGTGCGCTTCGACGTCGGCGATCGCACGCTGGTGCTGACCGAAGCCCTGATCCGCGTGTCGGTGTTCCTGGGTGCGTTCGCCGGGATGTACTTCACGGTCGTGCTCTCCACCGACGACATCTACCGCACCGAGTTCGCCGAGGACGTCGGCCCCGAGATCCGCCAGGCGCTCGCCACCCGCGAGGCCTACCGCGTGCTGCGCGGTTCGCACCCGTCGTGCCCCGTCGCCGCACGTCCCACGATCGGATGAACGAGTTCGCGATCGAGCTCCCGGCACGGGCCGACGACATGGTCGAGGTGGTCGATGTGTTCAACGCCGTGTGGGGTTCGTCCGTGCCGGTCGTGACGACCGAGCTGCTCACCGCGGTCGCTCACGGTGGTGGCTACGTCGCCCTCGCCCGTTCGACCGACGGCCGGGCCATCGGGGCCTCGCTCGGCCTGCTGGCTCGCGACCGAGGCGCGCCGGCGCTGCACAGCCACGTCACCGGCCTCGTCGACACCGCCCGCGGAACCGGCGTGGGCAGGGCCCTCAAGCTCCACCAGCGGGAGTGGGCGATCGAACACGGCCTCGACCGGATCGTGTGGACGTTCGACCCGTTGGTGCGGCGCAACGCCTGGTTCAACCTGGAGGTCCTCGGCGCCGAGGTCCGCGAGTACCTGCCCGCGTTCTACGGATCGATGTCGGATGCGATCAACGCCGGTGACCGTTCCGACCGGTTGCTCGTCGTCTGGGACGTCCGCCGTCCGGTCCGCGACGCCGGCACGGCACCGGAGGCGGGCACGGCACCGGAGGCGGGCACGACCCTCGTGCCGACCCCCGAGGACGTCGTCGAACTGCGGCGCACCGATCCGGCGGCCGTCGTCCGCTGGCGCGACGACGTGGCGCAGGCGCTCGGGGCCGCGATCGACGACGGCCGTGCGATCCTGGGATTGACGCGGGACGGGGAGTATGTGATCGGATCGGAACCATGACGGGAGCGCGCATGACCTGGACCCTCCAACGCGTCGAGTTGCGCCGGATCGCGATGCCGCTCGTCGCCCCGTTCCGCACGAGCTTCGGCAGCCAGACCGAGCGTGACATCCTGCTCGTGCGGTGTGAGCTGCGAAGTGCCGACGGCCGCACGACGGCCGAAGGCTGGGGCGAGTGCGTCGCCCTGTCCGAGCCGAGCTACTCGCCCGAGTACGTCGACGGCGCGCAGCACGTCATCGTCCACCACCTCCTCCCCCGCCTCGTGGCCGGTGGCCCGTTGGAAGCGGCCGATGTCGCGCCCAGACTCGCCAAGCTCCACGGCCATCCGATGGCGAAGGCTGCCTTGGAGATGGCCGTCCTCGACGCCCAGCTGCGCGCCGAGGACCGGTCGTTCGCCGGCTTCCTCGGCGCCACCCGTGACCGCATCCCGAGCGGTGTCAGCGTCGGCATCCACGACTCGACCGACGAGCTGCTCGCCACCGTCCAGGGCTACCTCGACGACGGCTACGTGCGCATCAAGCTGAAGATCGAACCGGGGTCGGACATCGAGCAGGTCGCCGCGGTCCGCGACCTGATCGGTCCCGACACGCCGTTCCAGGTCGATGCCAACACCGCCTACCGGCGCACCGACGGCGCCCACCTCCGCCGCCTCGACGGCTTCGACCTGCTGCTGATCGAACAGCCCCTTCCCGAGCACGACATCATCGGCCACGCCCGGCTGGCGGCCGAGGTCGCCACGCCGATCTGTCTCGACGAGTCGCTCGTGTCGGTCGACGGGACCGCAGACGCCATCGAGCTCGGCGCGTGCGAGATCGCCAACATCAAGCCGGGCCGCGTGGGCGGGTACCTGGAGGCGGTGCGCATCCACGACCTGTGCCTCGCCAAGGGCATCCCCGTGTGGTGCGGCGGCATGCTCGAGACCGGGATCGGGCGCGCGGCCAACGCCGCGCTCGCCGCCCTGCCGGGATTCACACTGCCGGGCGACATCAGCGCGTCGAGCCGCTTCTACGCGGACGACATCGTCGTCGATCCGATCACGATCACCGACGGTCACGTGACCGTTCCGACCTCGATCGGCCTCGGGTTCGAGGTCGCCGCGACCCGGCTCGCTTCGGTGACCACGAGTACAGTCCAGGCCCTATGACACACCCGTTCCTGTCAGATGAGTGGATGGCTGCGGCCAAGGAGATCCGGGAGAAGTACGCCGATCAGGTCCCGGCCGTCACGGCGGTGCTCCGCATCAACCAGGTCGTCACCGACGTGCCGTTCGGCGACGGTGAGGTCCGCAGCTTCATCGACACGTCCGCGGGATCGATGTCGATGGACCTCGGCGAGCTCGACACGCCCGACGCCACCATCACCACCGATTACACGACGGCCAAGGCGCTGTTCGTCGACCAGGATCAGGCGGCGACGATGCAGGCGTTCATGTCCGGCAAGATCAAGGTGCAGGGCGACATGATGAAGATCATGTCGATGCAGACGGCGATCCCGTCGAACGAGGTGACCGACAAGATCTCCGAGGAGATCAAGGCCATCACCGCCTGAGGGCTCAGCCCTCAGCGAGCGGCGCCAGCGCTTGCGCGAGCTCGGCGACGGTCCAACGGGCCGGCTGCTCGACGGTTTCGGCCATCTCCCACGACTGCACCCGCTTGACCTCGCCGCCCTGGACGAAGAACGTCTCGCCGGTGAACGGGCAGTCGGCGGTGGCGAGGTAGGCGACGAGCGGCGAGATGTTCGCCGGGTCCCACTGGTCGAACGCCCCGTCCTTGGCGGCCATGATGTCGCCGAGGCCGGGGGTGGCGAGCGTGAGGCGGGTGCGGGCCCCCGGCGCGATGCAGTTGCTGACCACGTCGTAGCGGGACAGTTCCTTGGCGGCGATCTGGCTGAACGTGGCGATGCCCGACTTCGCCGCGCCGTAGTTGGCTTGTCCGGGGTTGGAGAACAGTCCCGACGTGCTCGAGGTGTGCACGAGGTTGCGGCGCTTGGTGCGGCCCGCCTTGTGCTCCTCGCGCCAGTAGGCGGCCGCCCAACGGGTCGGCGCGAAGTGGCCCTTGAGGTGGACCGCGATGACCGCGTCCCATTCGGCCTCGGTCATGTTGACGATGACCCGGTCGCGCAGGATGCCGGCGTTGTTGACGACGATGTCGAGGTCCCCGAACGCCGCGATCGCGGCGTTGACCATCCGCTGGGCGCCTTCCCAGTCGGCGACGTTGTCGGTGTTGACGATCGCCTCGCCGCCGAGGTCACGGATCTCGGCCACGACCTGCTCGGCCGGCGTGGTGTCCTCACCCTCGCCGTCGTTGGCGCCACCGAGGTCGTTGACCACGACCTTCGCGCCTTCGGACGCGAAGAGGAGCGCGTGTTCGCGTCCGATGCCGCGGCCCGCGCCCGTGATGATCGCGACCCGACCGTCGAGTGAGGTCATCGGTCCTCCCTTTCGTACGTCTCGTACCTGCCGCCGGGCGCCGATGCCCGAACCGTGGAGGAACCTAGCGATCGCGCTCGGTTCGCGTCGATTCCGCCGAGCCGGGTATCAGAGGAATATGAGGTCGACGGCGGTGCCGCGGAGGAACAGTGCGCCGGGCTCGACGGGCTCGCCGTTGATCGACGCCGACTGGAAGACCCCTTCGGTCGTGCCGAGCAGGCTGTTGACCGCGTACCCGGCGCCTTCCAGTGTCTGGCGGGCGGTGGGGTAGTCCTGGCCGGCGAGGTCGGGGAACGGCACCACGTCGGGCCCCTTCGACAGCTGGACCGTGATCGGGCCGCCACGCTCGACGGGCGTCTCGGGCGCCGGGGCCTGGCTGACCACCCGCCCGGCCTCGACGTCGTTGCTGAACACCTGCTCGCCCTCGGCCACGACGAGCTGGACCGCGGCCGCCGCGGCGTTGGCTTCCTCGAGCGTCATGTTGGCGACGTTCGGGGCAGGTCGTGGGGCCGGGCCTTGCGACGTGACGATGACGATCGCGGTGCCGGGAAGGACCTGGTCGCCCGCGACGAGGGAGACGTCGTCCTGCACGGTCCAGCTGAGCACCGAGCCCGCGGGGACGTCCTCGGAGTACTGCGGTTCGGTCTGCACCGGTACGAGGAGCAGATCGGTGAGCGTGGTCTCGGCCGCTTCCAGCGTCATGTCGTCGAGCTCCGGGAGCGTGCGCAGCTCGGGACCTTCAGAGACGTAGATGATGAACGTCTCGCCCTCGTCGAGCTTGATCCCTGCCGACGGAACGGTGCGGATGATCTGGCCCGGTTCGGGGAACTCGTCGCTGCGCTCGATCTCTCGCTGGATCGTCCAGCCGTTGCCGGAGATCTCGTTCAACGCGATCTCGTCCTGGACGCCGACGAGGTCGGGGACCGTGTACGACTTCGTCCGCACGAGGGCCCACCCGGCGAACGCGAGCGCAGCGACGGCGAGCAGGAGGATGACCGCGCCGACCACGAACCGGAAGGTGCGGCGCGGCGGCTGCTCGTCGTCGAACACGACGGTGCTCGGGATCGAGCTCACCGTCGCCGTTGTCGTCGTCGCCGTGGTCGTCGTGGCGGGGATCGAGGTGGTGGGCGGGCCGGCCGGTGCGACGGGCAGTTGCTCGGTCGCGCCGATGGGCATCTGCAGGGTCGGCGTGGGCGACGTGGCCGGGTCGGGTTCGTTCACCGGTTCGGTGGCGGCCGGCTCGTCGGCGATGTCGGTGAGCACGATCAACGGCTCGACCGGAGCGTCTGGATCGACCGGTGACGCCACCGGCTCGGCCTCGACGATGACGGGGCGGGGCGGCACGACGGGCTCGGGACGGTCGAGGCCGCCGGTCGGGTCGCCCGGCTGGCGTGCCGGGACCGGTGTGAAGACCCCGGTGAGGATGAGCGGGATCGGTTCGGGGCGAGACATCTTCGGCGCCGCCTGGACGAGCCCGCGCCCGAACTCGGCAGCGGTCGAGCGGTCTTCGTTGTCGGGGCGTCCCGCATGTTCGAGGACGGACGCGAGCGGGCCGAGGTCGGCCGATACCGGCATCAGCTTGCCGACGCGTTGGGCGAGGGTCGAGTTCGTCGAGTCGCCGGCGAAGGGGACCGAGCCGGTGACCGCCTCGATCAGCACGAGCGACAGCGCGTACACGTCGGTCTTCGCGTCGACGTCCATGCCGAGCGCCTGTTCCGGTGATGCGTAGCGGGCGACGTGGGTCGGCACGTTGGCGGGGTTCTCCCAGATCGGCGCGCCGAGGAGGTTGGCGAGGCCGAAGTCGACCACCCGCAACCGGCGGTCCTCGCCGAACACGAGCTTCGACGGCGTGACCTCGGTGTGCACGATGCCGCGCTGATGGGCGACGTCGAGCGCGCGGCACGCTTCGAGCCCGACGACGAGTGCCTGGGACGGCTCGAGGAGCCGGCCGCGGTCCATCAGGTCGCGCATGCTGCCGCCGGCCAGGTACTCCCCCACCCAGAACCACGTGGGTTCGCCCTCGAAGTCGACCTCGCCCCAATCGGTGACGCTGGCGATGTTCGGGTGGGTGAGTGCGGCCGACTGCTCGCAGGCCCGCACGAAGTCGGCGCCGAACCCCTCGCGATCGGCGAGCTCGGGACGCACGACCTTCACCGTGACCGGCTGGTTGGAGTCGTGATCGAGGGCGACGGTGATCACCGTCGAGGCGCCGGCGGACACGATGGTTTCGATGCGATAGCGATCGCCGATCGTCCGTCCGATCAGTCCGCTGCTGGTGTCATCGGGTTCGGAGTTGCCGTCTACCACGATGGAGAAACGCTAGCTGGTGACCGGCCGAAGTGGGGGTCATGCGACCGCCACGGCATGCTGGAGGGGTGACGCTCGTCGAGCAGCCCGAGAACTCCCCCGACCTGGCCGACCTCCACGGTCCGGGCGACGCCGCGCCCCGCCGTCGACGTGTCGATCGTGGGCTGCTGATCGCCAGCCTGGTGATCGCGCTCGGAACGGTCCTGATCATCTGGGGCATGACCGACGCCCTCACGGGCGACGACAACGTCGACCGTCCCGCCGCGATCGAGTCGATCTCACCGGTCGAGAACGCCGTTCAGGTACTCCAGCAGGAAGGCGTCATGGTCGACTTCGAGTACGGCTACGAGGCGCGGCTGTTCCTCGACGGCGTCGAGGTCCCCGTCATCCGGCTCGGCGAGATCGAGGTCGAACCCGGCCAGCAGATCGACCTTCCGCCGACCGCGGTGTTCGAGCCCGGCAACGCGGTGCTGACGTTCCAGCCCGTCGAGGGCGCGCCGATCGAGTCGTTCAGCGAGGGCGTGCACGAGGCCAAGGTCATCTTCTGGAAGACCGCCGACGGCGAGGACACCGCCCGCACCTACCGCTGGGCCTTCAACGTGGTCTGAAACGATTGGCCAACCTCGTCGCTGGCGCTTCCCTAATCGGGGTGGGCCAGCTGGTCGACCTCAGGTTGGCAGCTCGCCGGTGGCGAGAAGGTGTTCGAAGCCGGCTTCGTCGAGCATCGGCACACCGAGCGACTCGGCCTTGGTCACCTTGCTCGCACCGGGTGAGTCGCCCACGACGACGGCGAACGTCTTGGCGCTCACACTGCCGGGGCTCTTGCCGCCGCGGGCGACGATCGCGTCGGCCGCCTCGTCGCGGCTGTAGCCGGTGAGCGTGCCGGTCACCACCACCGCCTTGCCGGCCAGCGTCGGCGGGAGCTCGTCACTCGGCGCCGGCGACTCGTCGAGCTCGCCGAAGTTGAGGCCGGCGGCCCGGAAGCGCTCGATGTACTCGCGGTTGACCTCGACGCCGAACCACGTGGAGATCGTCTCCGCGATCACCGAGCCGACGCCTTCCACGGCCGCCAGTTCGTCGGCCGACTTCGACATGATGACGTCGAGCGTGCCGAACCGCTTGGCGAGCGCCAGCGAGGCGGCCGGGCCGAGATGGCGCACCCCCAGCGCGGTGAGGAACCGTTGGAGCGGCCGGGTCCGCGAGCCGTCGATCGAGGCGACGAGGTTGGCTGCACTGGTCGGCCCGACGCGTTCGAGCGCGGTCAGCTGCTCGACGGTCAACGAGTAGAGGTCGGCCGAGTCGCGGACGAGGTCGGCCGCGGTCAGCTTCTCGACCATCTGCTCGCCGAGGCCCTCGATGTCCATCCCACCGCGCGACGCGAAGTAGGTGATCTTCTGGTCGCGCTGGGCCGGGCAGTCGGGCGCGACGCATCGGGTGTCGGCCTCGCCCTCCGGTCGCACCAGCGGGTTGCCGCACCGCGGGCACGCCGTCGGGAACGTCCACGGCACGCTGGCCGCCGGGCGCAGCGACAGCACGGGGCCGACCACTTCGGGGATCACGTCGCCGGCCTTGCGGACCACCACGGTGTCGCCCGGCCGCACGTCCTTGAGCGCCACCTGGTCCTGGTTGTGCAGGGTGGCCATGCCGACCGTGGAACCACCGACGAACACCGGCTCGAGCACGGCGAACGGCGTCGCCCGCCCGGTTCGTCCCACCGAGACCTGGATGTCGCGCAGCACCGTCGTCTGCTCTTCGGGCGGGAACTTGAACGCGATCGCCCACCGCGGGGCGCGGGAGGTGACGCCGAGCCGCTCCCGTTGGGCGAGGTCGTCGAGCTTGACGACGATGCCGTCGATCTCGTAGTCGAGGTCGTGACGGTGCTCCTGCCAGTGGAGGCAGTGGGCAACCACGTCGTCGACGGTCGCCAGGGTGGTCATGTGCTCGTTGACCGGCAAGCCGAGCGCGCGGACGAACTGCAGCATCTCGACGTGGCCGGTGAGCTCCGGCCCGCCGACCACCTCGCCGAGCTGGTAGCTGAAGAACGACAGCGTGCGGCTCGCGGTGACCGCTGGATCCTTCTGCCGCAGGCTGCCGGCGGCGGAGTTCCGCGGGTTGACGAACGCCTTGTCGCCGTTGGCCATGGCCCGCTCGTTCAGCCGCTCGAACGCCGAGCGGGTCATGTAGATCTCGCCGCGCACCTCGAGCACCTCGGGTGCCGTCACGCCCGTACCCCCGAGATGGTGCGGGATGTCGGCGATCGTGGCGACGTTGGCGGTGACGTCCTCGCCGACGCGGCCGTCGCCACGCGTGGCGGCCTGGACGAAGCGGCCGTGCTCGTAGCGCAGGCTGATCGCCAGGCCGTCGAACTTCAGCTCGCACACATAGGTGGGGGTCGCCTCGCCGAGCCCTTTGGCCACGCGATCGGCCCACGCCTGCAACTCGGCGGCGTTCATCGCGTTGTCGAGGCTCATCAGCGGCACGCGATGGGTGATCGCGTCGAACGTGGTGCTGATCGCGCCACCGACCTGCCCGGTCGGCGACGAGTCGTCGGCGAGCTCGGGATGATCGGCTTCGAGTGCCCGGAGCTCGCGGACGAGCGCGTCGTAGCCGGCGTCGCTGATCTCCGGGTCGTCGAGCGTGTGATACCGCTCGTTGTGGTGGGCGACCTGGGCGCGCAGCGCCTCGATGCGTTCCTCGGGGGTCGCCTCCGGGCTCACGGCGTCGTGCTCAGGCGCCGAGCGACAGCCGGGTGGCCGCCGATTGATCCTTCACCCGCCGCCCGACCTCCGAGGTCAGCCTGGCGATCCGGCGGGCGACACCGGCCGAGTGGCCGGCGAGGCCGCACTGGGGCGACACGAGGCTGTGCTGGCGGAGCAGGACCGGGTCGCAGCCCCGCTGGACGAGTGCGCACCACAGGTCGCTGAGCGCCCGCCAATGGCGGTCGGCCGACATCGGCAAGGGGCCTTCCGTCGGCACGACGCCCCAGGCGATCGTGCCACCGTCGTCGAGGAACCGCGAGATGTAGCCCGCCCACTCCACCACGTCGGCCGCGACGGGAATCGAGACCACGCTCGGCCCGGACGCGAGGAGCATTGCCAGATCGCACGGCCCGCAACAGTGGACGCCGGCAACGGTGGAGCTCGGCAGGGCGGCCATCGCGCTCGACAGCAGGTCGACGGCCTCGTCGGCCGGGATGGCGAAGTCGGGCGACATCACCGCGCCGAACGACGGCTCGTCGAGGATCACGAGCTGCGGCGAGTTCGGCAACGTGTCGGCCACCGCGCGATCGAGCTCGACGAGGCGCGAACGCACGATCGCGGTGGCTTCGGCGAAGGCCCGTGAGCTCGGCATGCCGGTGCGCATCAGTTCGATGCCGAGGGTGACCGGGCCGATGAACTGCCACTTGACGGGGTCGCCGTCGTGGCGGACGGCGGCTGCGAGGTCGAGGAACGAGCGGAAACCGGTGAATCCATCGCCGTCGAAGCGTTCGAGCGCCTGGCTCACCATCGACTCCGCCGGCGAGGCCTGGGGCAGCGACGGGATGGTGGCGACGTCGAACTCGGCCATGGCGAAGGCCGACGCGGCGAGCGCGTCACGGTGAGGCAGGCTGCCGACGCCGACGGTGAGACCGTCGCCGAACCGGAAGGGCTGACCATGTTCCCGCATGACCCTCGCATCGTTCCACGAGCGCGCACTCCATACCGAATCGGTTGCCGAATGCAACAGTTCGTCGGCAACCTGTGCAGATGTCGCAGATCGCCCGTTGGCTCCCCTGGGTCGCGCGCGCCGCGTGGCTGCTCGTCGCCGTCGTCGGCGGCCGGGCGGTCGAGGCGGCGGTCGACGGTCGCTCGGGAGCGGTGCGCTGGCTGGCGGCGATCGGTGGATGGACGGCGTGGGGCATTATCCTCGCGGCGCTGCTGATCGCATCGGTGCGGTCGTTGACGATCGTGCGGGTCGGCGTCCCGGTGAGCGCGGTCGTCGCGCTGGCAGTCGGCGTCGGGGGTGCGTCAGCGGCCGATCTCGTGGCGTTCGCCGTTCCGGCGGCGGTGACGCTGCTCGTGGTGTTCACGGCCGAGTTCGGCCGGGCGTTCGTGCAGGCCTCGGCCTACGGCGACGAGAGCCGCTTCCCGCTGCGCCCGCCGGCAGCGGTCGCGGCGGCGGCCGTGGTGACCTGGATCGTCTGGGCCGCGGCGACGGTCGCGGGGCCGTTGCTGCTCGCCTCGCGCTCGTGGATCGCCGGGATTCTGCTCACCGTGCTGGCGGTCGGCGGCGGAACGCTGTTGGCGCCGCGCTGGCACCGGTTGTCGCGCCGGTGGTTCGTGCTCGTCCCGGCCGGGGTCGTGCTGCACGATCCGGTCGTGCTCGCCGACACGCTGTCGCTGCGGACGAACCAGGTGCGCCGGATGGGCCTGGCGCGCCACGACACCCAGGCCGCCGACCTCACCGGCCCGGCGAGCGGGTACGCGATCGAGGTCGACACGACCGAGTCGGTGACCGCGGTGTTCGCGTTCACGCCACAGGATCCCAACGGCCGGGCGATCCATCTCACCGCGTTCCTCGTGGCCCCCAGCCGCCCCGGCCAGGTGCTCGCCGCCGCCGCCGGGCGCGGTCTACCGGTCGGGTGAGCGATCCGCTCGGCGGGATCAGGCGGCGATGCCGCCGCCGAGCACGCGCGTGTCGGTGAGGTCGTAGAACACCACGCTCTGGCCCGGCGCGACCCGACGCTGCGCCCGGCGCCACTCGACCCGGATCCGACCGTCCGGGTTCTCCCGGATGGCGGCGCGCTGGGGGGTGCCGTGGGCGCTGCACTGGACGAGCACCTCGACCGCGTCGGAGCCGACGGCGTCGCCCACCCAGGTGACCGAATCGACGTCGAGGGCGGGCCGCAGCAGATCCTCGTCGTCGCCGACCGTCACGATCCCGGCGGCGACGTCGACGTCGACCACGTAGCGCTTCGGTCCGCCTCCGGGCAGGCCGAGGCCTTTGCGCTGGCCGACGGTGACCAGCTCGACGGCGTCGACCGTGCCGAGCCGCTCGCCGGACGTGTCGACCACGTCGGCGCGATGGAACGGGATGCGATCGCCGAGGAACGTCGTGCGTCCACCACGGGTCGACATGATGAAGCAGACGTCCTGGCTGTCGGGCTTGGCGGCGGTGCGCAGGTTGATCTGCGTGGCCAGTTCGCGCACTTCGGACTTCTGCAGGTCGCCGATCGGGAACAGCGTGCGGGCGAGCTGGGCCTGGTCGAGCATGTGCACCACGTAGCTCTGGTCCTTCGCCCGGTCGGCGCCGCGCTCGATCGTGAAGGCCCCGTCGGCCGTGCGTCCGATGCGGGCGTGGTGGCCGGTGGCGATCGCGTCGAAACCGAGGAGGTCGGCCCGCTCGGCGAGGCGGGCGAACTTCACGGACCGGTTGCACTCGATGCACGGGTTCGGCGTCACGCCGTGGGCGTGTGCGGTGACGTACGGGTCGACGACGTGCTCGTCGAACGCCTCGCCGAAGTTGAACACGAGGTGGTCGATGTCGAGCTGCTGGGCCACCCGTCGGGCGTCGTCGACGTCGCTGACCGAGCAGCAGCCGGTGTCGCTGTCGCCGCCCCACAGCTTCATCGTCACTCCGACGACGTCGTGGCCGGCCTCCTTCAACAAGAGCGCGGTGACCGACGAGTCGACCCCGCCGCTCATGGCACACATCACCCGCATCGCCGTCAGCTCCTCGCGGCCGATCCGCGCCGCAGCCGCTCGACGGCGGCGACGATCACGTCGGTGGAGCGGTCGATGTCGGCCTCGGTCGTCGTCCGGCCGAGGGTCATCCGCAGCGCGCCCGCCGACAGTGCACGGTCGATCCCCATCGCGGCCAGCACGTGCGACGGCTCCATCGCCCCGCTGGCGCACGCCGAGGCGGCCGACGCGCACACGTCGGCCTCGTCGAGCAGGAACAGCAACGCTTCGGACTCCACGCCCTCGATGCACACGTGGGCCGACCCGGCGACCTTGCGCTCGGCGGGCACCGTCTCGGTCACACCGTCGAGCTGGCTCTGCAGCTCCTTCACGAGCCGGTCGCGGAGCGCGCCGATGCGAAGGCCCTCGCCGTCGCGCTCGGCGTCGGTGAGCTCCAATGCGACCGCGGCGGCGACGATGCCGGCGGTGTTCTGCGTGCCGCTGCGCCGCTCGCGCTCTTGGCCACCGCCGACGAGCAGCGCATCGATCTTCGGTCCGCCGCGCTCGATCAGCACCCCGACACCCTTCGGCCCGCCGAACTTGTGGGCGCTGAGCGACAGCAGGTCGACGTGCGGTGTGAGTTCGCGCAGGTCGAGCCAGCACGCCGCCTGGACGGCGTCGGTGTGCATCAGTGCGTGGGGGGCGTGGCGGCGCACGATGCGGGCCGCCTCGGCGACGTCGGTGACCGTGCCGACCTCGTTGTTGACCGCCATCACGCTGACGATCGACACGTCGGGGGTCGCGTCGAGCGTGGCGCGCAGCGCATCGAGGTCGATGCTTCCCGCCGCGTCGACGCCGACGATCACCCCGCCTCGCTCCTCCACCGGATGCAGCACGGCGGGATGCTCGCCCGCCGAGCAGACCGGCCGTCCACCGTGGCGGGCGAGGGCGCCGATGATCGCCGTGTTGTCGCTCTCGGTCCCCCCGCCGGTGAACACGACCTCGCCCGGCCGGCAGCCGACGGTGGCGGCGACGAGATCGCGCGCCTCGTCGATGGCCCGGCGCGCCTGGCGGGCGAAGCGATGGGAGCCCGACGGGTTGGCGAACGTGCCGGCGAGGTACGGCAGCATCGCGTCGATCGCCTCCGGACGCATGGGCGTGGAAGCCGCATGGTCGAGATAGGTGAGCGTGGGTGCTGCCGGCACCCGTCGAAGGCTACCGCTGGCGCTCGAGGCCCTAGCCTGCGGGCGATGCGTGGGTACGGCGCCGACTCCTACGGCGAGGCGTTCGCCGACGTCTACGACGACTGGTACGCCGGGTTGACCGACGTCGGCGTGACGGTGCAGACCATCGCCGGTCTGGCCGGCGGGGCCGGGCGGGTGCTGGAGCTGGGCGTCGGCACGGGCCGGTTGGCGGTCCCGCTCGCCGAGGCAGGCCTCGCCGTCACGGGGGTCGACACGAGCAGGGCGATGCTCGATCGGTTGGCAGCGCGCGATCCGGCGGGGCTCGTGACCGTGGTGATCGGCGACATGGTCGACGATCTGCCTGCCGGGCCGTTCGACGTGGTGTTCGTGGCCTACAACACGATCTTCAACCTGTTGACCGAGGATCGCCAGCAGGCGTGCTTCGCCACGGTTGCGGCGTCGCTTCGCGACGGTGGCGCATTCGTGGTCGAGGCGTTCATCCCCGACGACGACGTGATCGGCGCGCCGCAGGTGAGCGTGCGGTCGATGGCGGTCGACCACGTCGTGCTGTCGGTGTCGGAACACCGGGCCGACAGCCAGACCGCGAGTGGGCAGTTCGTCG
This sequence comes from uncultured Ilumatobacteraceae bacterium, assembly GCA_964651825.1. GTDB lineage: Bacteria > Actinomycetota > Acidimicrobiia > Acidimicrobiales > Ilumatobacteraceae > Sva-07. Next base: position 60,879 of record CAZYWK010000011.1, read on the forward strand.
AGATCACCGAAGTGGGCGGTGTCCGCCTCCGCCCGTGGTCGATCCGTTGGGCCACACCGGAACAGCTCGACGCGATGGCCTCAACGGCCGGCCTGACACTCGCCGACCGGTGGGCCGACATGGCCCAGACCCCGTTCACCGACGACAGCACCCACCACGTGTCGGTCTACCGGTCGTTGTCGTGAGCACGGGTCAGAACGAGTGGTAGCCGCCGTCGATGGTGACGATGTCGCCGGTGTGGTAGCGCGAGGCGTCGCTGGCGAAGTACACGGCGATGCCACCGAAGTCGCCGCTCTCGCCCCAGCGACGTTGGGGCACGCGCGGCAAGACGTTGTCGACGAAGCGGTCCCAGCCCATCGCCGGCGCGGTCATCTCGGTCTCGATCCACCCGGGGAGCACGGAGTTGGCGCGGATGCCGTGGCGGGCGTGCTGCACGGCGATGCCCTTCATCATCGCGTTCACGCCGGCCTTCGAGGCGCCGTAGTTCTGCCCGGACTGCTGGCCGAAGAACGCCGAGCCGGACGTCGTGAACACGATCGACCCTCCCGCCTCGTCGCCGTTCGTGTGCCGCTCGACCATGTGCCGGGTGGCCTCGCGCGCGGTGTAGAACGCGCCGTCGAGGTTGACCGACATCACCCGCCGCCAGTCGTCGGCGGTCATGTCGACGAAGCTGCTCGATCGGCTGCTGACACCGGCGTTGACGAACACGGCATCGATCCGGCCGAGCTCGTCGACGGTGTCGGCCATCGCCGCGATCACGGCGGCTTCGTCGCTCACGTCGCACACGATCGACAGCACCTCCACGTCGTGGCGCCCGAGCCGGTCGACCGCGGCATCGTTCTTGTCGGGGTTGGTGCCCCAGATCGCGATGTCGGCGCCCTGGGCGGCCAGCGCGTCGGCCATCCCGATGCCGATCCCGCCGTTCCCGCCGGTGACGAGGGCGACCTTGCCGGTCAGGTCGAAGAGGCTCTGCGCCGCGCTGCCAGTCGTGGTCATGCAGCGCACGGTAGAGGTCCGCGCACCGTGTCGCCACACCCGCCGCGGTAGCGTCATCTCCGCATGTACCTGGAGCGCGTTCGTGAGCCGGCGGATCTGAGCGATCTCTCGTATCCGCAACTCGACGAGCTCGCCGGCGAGATCCGCGACCTGATCGTCGCCGCCGTGTCCGACAACGCCGGCCACCTCGGCTCCAACCTCGGCGCGGTCGAGCTCACCCTCGCCCTCCACCGCGTGTTCGACTCACCGACCGACGCGATCCTCTGGGACACCGGTCATCAGGCCTACGTCCACAAGATCGTCACCGGGCGCCAGGCAGGTTTCCAGCAGCTCCGCCAGGCGGGCGGGTTGTCGGGGTATCCGTGCCGCGAGGAATCGAGCCACGACTACGTCGAGAACAGCCACGCCTCGACCGCACTCTCCTACGCCTACGGCATGGCGGTGGCGCGCGATCTCGGTGTCGACCCGCACCGCCACATCGTCGCGGTGATCGGCGACGGCTCGCTGACCGGGGGCATGGCGTACGAGGCGCTGAACAACATCGGCCACGGCCAACGGCGCGTGATCGTGATCCTCAACGACAACGGCCGGTCGTACGCGCCCACCGTGTCGAACCTGTCGGCCAACAGCCAGGGCCACGACGAGCGGTCGAACCACCCGAGCCTGCCCGACCGCGTGACCGACAAGTTGGCCACCGCGTTCACCGACATCCGGCTCAACCCGATCTACGTCCGCCGCCAGCGCCGCCTCGAGGAGTTCCTCCAGTCGCTCCCGGTGGTGGGCCACCAGGCGGGCTCCGCGATGGACGCGTTCAAGGCCGGTGTGCGCGAGTTCCTCCAGCCGCCGTCGTTCTTCGAGGCGCTCGGCGTGCGCTACGTGGGCCCCTTCGACGGGCACGACATCGAACAGATGGAGCACGCGCTGCACAACGCGGTCGAGCTCTCTGCGGACGGCCCGATCCTCGTGCACGTCCTCACGCAGAAGGGCCGCGGGTACCCGCCGGCCGAGGACGACGACGAGAAGCACCTTCACGACGCCCCGGTGTTCGACCCGCTCGTCGGCCCGCCCAAGGCGGTCGCCACCGGCTACACCCAGGCGTTCGCCGAGGCGATCATCAAGGAGGCCGAGGCCGACCCGCGGCTGGTGGCGATCACCGCCGCGATGCCGGGCCCGACCGGGCTGCTCCCGTTCCAGGATCGCTTCCCCGACCGGTGCTTCGACGTCGGCATCGCCGAGCAGCACGCCGTCACCGGCGCGGCGGGCATGGCGATGAGCGGCCTGCGGCCGGTCGTGGCGATCTATTCCACGTTCCTCAACCGCGCGTGGGACCAGGTCGTGTACGACGTGGCGCTGCACCGGCTGCCGGTGGTGTTCTGCCTCGACCGCGCCGGGGTCACCGGACCCGACGGCGCCAGCCACCACGGCGTGTACGACATGGCGCTGCTGTCACGCGTGCCCGGCATGCGCGTGCTCGCGCCGTCGAGCGCGCAGGAGCTCGCCCAGATGATGCACGACGCGATGGTGCTCGCCGATTCCGGCCCGGTCGCCATCCGCTACCCGCGGGGCGCGGCGCGCAACGTCACCGAGCACGAGGTCGGCTCCGGCATCGACGCCCGCAGGGTGCGCGATCCCGAGCATCCGACCGTGTGCATCATCGCCGTCGGGAAGATGCTCGAGGTCGCCGAGAAGGCCGCCGACCAGCTGCTCGACGACGGGGTCGGCGTCACCGTGTGGGATCCGCGGTGCGTCGCTCCACTCGATCCGATCATGCTCGCCGACGCCGCGTCGCACCCCCACGTCGTCACGATCGAGGACGGCGTGCGTGACGGGGGCATCGGGATGACCATCGCCGACCGCGTGTGCGCGATCGACCACTCCACTCGCGTCGACGTGCTCGGGCTCCCGACGAAGTTCCTCCCGCACGACCCGAAACCGTCGAACATCCTGTCCCGCTCCGGCCTCGACGTCGCCGGCCTCGTCGCCACCATCCGCGACCGCTGACCCCGTGAGCTCCGATCCCGACCCGTACGCGCCGTACACGAAGCTGAAGTTCGAACGTCCGAGCGACGGGGTGCTGCTGATCACGCTCGACGACCCCGACCGGCTCAACGCCACAGGTGCCGAGATGCACCTGCAGCTCTCGCGCGTGTTCCGCACGATCGACGACGACCCGACGGTCCGGGCGGTCGTCGTCACCGGCGCCGGCCGGGCGTTCTCGGCAGGCGGCGACCTCGACTGGATCGCCGGCCAGGTCGGCAACTACGACCAGACGATCCGGGTGATGCGCGAGGCCGGCGACATCGTGCGGACGATGATCGACTGCGACACCCCGATCGTGTCGGCGATCAACGGCGTCGCGGTCGGCGCCGGGCTGGCGGTAGCGCTGATGGCCGACGTCAGCATCATCAACGAGGACGCCAAGCTCACCGACGGCCACATCCGCCTCGGTGTGGCCGGCGGCGATCATGCGGTGGCGATCTGGCCGCTGCTGTGCGGGATGGCGAAGGCCAAGTACTACCTGCTCACGGCCGATTTCCTCGACGGCCGGGAGGCCGAGCGGATCGGGCTCGCGTCGAAGGCGGTGCCGAGCGACGACGTGCTGCCGACGGCGATGGGCGTTGCCGAGAAGCTCGCCGCGGGGCCGGTCGACGCGACCCGGATGACCAAGCGGGCGCTCAATCACTGGCTCCGCCAGGCGCTCCCGAACTTCGAGGCGTCACTGGCGTACGAGATGCTCAACTTCCTCGGCCCCGATGCTGCCGAGGGGCTCGCCGCCCTCCGGGCCAAGCGCGCTCCGGACTTCGGGCACGAGTGATGGATCTGACGGCAGACCTCGAACTCGCGCTCGCGGTGGCCGACGAGGTCGACGCGTTCACGCTCCGCCACTTCGTCGAGCGCGACTTCACCGTCGACTGGAAGCAGAACC
>CAZYWK010000012.1:0-63841 GCA_964651825.1 uncultured Ilumatobacteraceae bacterium
GTGCATCTACACGTACGCGGCGACGCATCTCCTCGTCGACGTCAACGCCGCGTTCGTGTGACCTCCCCACCGGTCTCGACCGCCGGTTCCGACAGCCCGCTCGGCGGGAGCGCCGGTAGGTTGAATCGTTCATGTCGGCAGGGTCTGGTGAACGTCGCGCGCTCCGTGTGGTGGCCGCTGTCGACGAACCGTCACCATTTCCCCGCAGCTTGCGGCTGCCTGTCGAGCCGCTCGTCGGGCGTCGGTCCGAGCTGGCCGCGGCGATCTCGCTGCTGACGGCCCAGACCCGGCTGCTCACGGTGGTCGGGCCCGGTGGGGTCGGCAAGTCGCGCCTCGCCAACGAGGTCGCAGCACAACTGCTCCACGACTTCGACGGGGCCGTCGTCGACGTGCCGCTGGAATCGGTGCGCGATCCCGGACTCGTCATCACCGCGATCGCCCGGGCCGCGGGGCTCGATGCGGCGGGCGACCGAGATGTCCTCGACGTCGTCGCCGACGGCTTCGCCGAGCGGCGCATGCTGCTCGTCCTCGACAACCTCGAACAGGTCATCGACGTCGCACCCCGGCTCGGAGAGCTGATGGTGAGGTGCCCGTCACTCCACATCATCGGCACATCCCGGGTGGCCCTGCGCATCAGCGGCGAGATCGAGTTCGCACTCGATCCGCTCGAGGTGCCGGCGCGGCGGTCCACGCGGAGCGTCGACATCACCGAGGTCGATTCCGTCGTCCTGCTCAGGCAGACGGTCCGCCGATTCGACCGTGATTTCACGATCGACGCTGGCAATGCCGACGCGATCGCCGAGATCTGTCGGCGGGTCGAAGGACTCCCACTGGCGATCGAATTGGCCGCGGCGCGCCTGCGGGTGCTCAGCCCGGCCGACTTGGCGGATCTACTCGGACAGCGCCTCGACGTGCTGCGCACCGATCGTCGCGACGCGCTCCCGCACCAGCGCACGATGCGCTCGACGATCGACTGGTCATACCAACTGCTCGACGCCGAGCAGCAGGCGGTACTGCGGGCGCTGGCGGTTTTCGCCGGCGGGTTCAGCGTCGAGGCGGTCGCTGCTGTCATGGATGCCGACACCCACGAGGTGCTCGATCACCTCGATCATCTTGTCGGGCACCACCTCGTTCGGGTCGACACCCGCCCGGACGTGACACACCCGTTCGACCTGTTCGACTCGATCCGCCAGTTCGCGGCGGCGGAGCTCGTCGATGCCGGCGAGAACGCTCGTCGTCGCGATGCGCACGTGTCGTGGGTCAGGACCACGACCGAGGAGCGGGCGGCGGCGCTGGTCGGGCCCGAGCAGGCGGCAGCGCTGGCCGCGCTCGACGCCGAGATCGACAACATCCGCGCCGCCCTGAGGTGGGCGATCATCGCGGACGGTGACCGGCACGATGGTCTCCGGATCGCCACTGCACTCTGGCGCTATTGGTGGATTCGCGGACGGCTGGCGGAGGGGCGGGCGTGGCTCGACGGGGCGCTCGTCGAGTGCTCTGGTGACTCGGACGCCCATCTCGCCGCCGGCTACAAGGCCGCCGCCGACATGGCCGATGAGGATTCCGACATTCCCGCAGCCGAGCGGCTCCTCGATCGAGCGCTGGCGATCTACGCACAGCTCGACGATGAGGCCGGCATCGCGGACTGCTGGTACAACCTCGCCCTGATCGCGCGGGACCGGGGTGATCTCGAGCGCGCCGAGTCGCTGCTCGACGATTCCGTCGAGGTGTTCACGAGGCTTGATCGCCGTCGCAAGCTCGTGGTCTCGATGAGTGCCCTCGCAACGGTCGCGTACGTCCGCGGCGACCTGTCGGAGGCCGCGGAACGGATGAATCGGGTCGTCGACATGACCCGGGAGCTCGGTGATCGTGTTTCCCTGAGCCAGCTCGTCGGCAACCTCGGGTTGATCCAGCTGGCCCAGGGCGATACTGCCCGAGCGGTCCAGAGCCAGGAGGAGGCGCTGGCGATCGCCCGGGAGCTCGACGACGCGAACAGCGCGACCAGCGCGATGGGCAACCTCGGAGTTGCGCTCCTCGCGGCGAACGATCTCGACCGAGCCGAGTCGGTGCTCACCGACGTCGCCGACCGGTACCGCGAGATGGGCGATCCACGTGGGTCGGCGATGGTCACCCATGCCCTCGGGCAGTGTGCCGAGCGTCGCGGTGACCACCGCAGTGCCGGAGAGCTCTGGTTGCAGGCACTGGCGAAGTTCGTCGCGGACCAGGCGAGCCGTGACATCGCCAGCTGTCTCGAGAGCATCGCCGGGTGGGCCACCGCCACTGGCGCGTTCGACGATGCCACCTCGCTGTTCGCCGCGGCCAGCGTGCTGCGCTCACGGGATGGCTCGATTCCCGACTTCGACAGCGAAGCGATCGAGCACAACCGTCGCGTGGCCCGTGCCGGGATCGCCGACGAGACCGCTGCGGCGCTCGCCGAGCAAGCCGCCGCATGGTCGCTCGACGAGGTCGAGCAGGCGGCGATCGAGTGCGTCGAGCGGCTCGGGTCGCTGCCCGCCCCATCGACGATCGACGCCAGAGCACGGCTCGCCGAACAACTCGGCCTGACCGTGCGCGAGCTCGACGTGATGGAGCTCGTCGTCGAACGGCACACCGACCGGGAGATCGCCGACGCGCTGTACATCAGCCCGCGCACGGTCACCACCCACGTCTCGGCCATTCTCCGCAAGCTCGGCGTCACGTCGCGCCGCGAGGTCGCCACGGTCGTCGCGGAACGCTCGGGCCGGCCCGTCGGCTGATGCTCACGCGTCGGCGGCGACGCGGAAGCCCATGTTGCCCGTCGAGCTGTCGGGGTCGTTCGACGAGCGCGCCGACACCCGGTACCGATCGCAGTACGAGTCGTGGCAGAGGTACGAGCCACCGCGGATCACCCGTTGAGCGGCCCCTGGCGGCCCGGCTGGATCGACAAGCACGTCGAGTTCGGGCTTGCGTCGGTGGATCGCCGGGTCGAACCAGTCGTGGCACCACTCCCAAACGTTGCCGGACACGTTGTGGAGACCGAAACCGTTCGGGGCGAACGTGCCGACAGGGGCGGTGCCGATGAAGCCGTCGGCGGCGGTGTTGTGCTGTGGGAACGTGCCTTCGAAGATGTTGCACATCGTCACGCCGCCCGGCGCGAACTCATCGCCCCACGGGAAGCGCTGCTGGTGCAGCCCGCCGCGTGCCGCTCGCTCCCATTCCGCCTCGGTCGGCAGCCGCACGCCGGCCCACGAACAAAAGGCGTGGGCATCGTTCCACGAGACGTGGACCACGGGGTGATCCCGCAAGCCGGTGAGATCGGACTGCGGCCCGAACGGATGACGCCAGTCGGCGCCGAACGCCTGCCTCCACCAGGGTGTGGCCGCTACGGCAGCGGTGTCGGGGAAGTCGTCCGGCAACAGCAGGTGGAACACGAACGACCACTCGTACCGCTCGGCGTCGGTGACGTAACCGGTGGCGTCGACGAACGCCGCGAACTGCTCGTTGGTCACCGCGCACCGTCCGATCCGGTACGCGCCGACGCGCACCCGGCGTGCCGGCCCCTCGCCGTCGCCGGACCACTTCGTCACCTCGTCGGTGCCCATCGTGAACTCGCCGGCCGGGATGTCGACCAGGCCGAGGTCGACACCGCCACCGTCCGAGTTGGCCCCCTTCGGGGTCGGACCTTGAAGGGGGCCAACTGGCTCGGCGGGGCGCGACGGCGCGCAACACCCGTGGTCGCTCATCGTCCGGTCGTTCCGCTCGCCACCGGGGGTTGCCGCCCGGTCTGGTGGAAGAACGTGAGCGAGTCCCAGGTGTCGACCCGGCGCGCGACGAGACCGGCCTCGACGTCGATCCACATCACGCCCGGGATGTCGATGCGTGTCCCCTCGATGTCGGCGCCGAACCGGTAGCGGATCGCGGCGGTGACGTCGTCGGCGACCGTTCCGACCACGTCGTAGTGGCGGTTCGGGAACGATGCCATGAAGCCCGCCAAGCGCTCCCGATAGTTCTCACGACCGACGCACCCACTGCCGATCGCGCTCTGGTGTTCGTTCACGAAGCCCTCGGTGACCAGCGCGGCCACGTGGTCGGCGTCGTCGCCACCGAGCGCCTCGAGGTACACGAGGGCCACCTCGAGCGCGGGCTCGAGGTGGCGGGTCATCCCCAGACCTCGCGCACCTTCTCGTACACGCCCTGGTCGTAGGAGTACTCGACGAGGTTGCCGTCGGGATCACGCAGCATGCAGATGTACCCGATCGGCGCCGGCATCTGCGTGGCGGGGTAGGCGAGACAACCGGCCGCCTCGGCACGTGCCGCGATCTCGTCGACGTCGGCCTTCGTCGGCAGTTCGATGCCGAAGTGGTTGAACGGAGCGAGCTTGGCGATCGGCTCAGGAGCGAACGGATCCCTGTCCGGAAAGAACTGGGCGAGCACGAGCACGAACGGGAACTGGCGCTGGTCGGAATGGCCGAGCCAGGCCCCGTAGCCGTCGTCGTCCTGGCGCTTGTCGAGCAACTCGAGCGGCGTGAACTCCAGGTACCAGGCGATGGTGGCGTCGATGTCGGAGACGCGCAGTGCGAGGTGCGTCCAGCGGGCGGTGGTCGGTCGGTCGGCGTGGATCGGTTCGGACGTGGACAGCTCTCCGGCCATGAGGCCACCGTACCGAGCGGCGCCGCGTACGGTGGCAGCCGATGGACGCTGCCGTAGTGATCGTCGCGGGCGGCGACGTGGTCACGATGAGTCCTCGGCGCGAGGTCCTCGTAGGTGGTTCGGTCGTGATCCAGGGCGACCGCATCGTCGGGGTCGGTTCGACCTCGCAGCTGTCGGCCGACCATCCGGACGCGACGGTCGTCGATGCCCGCAACTGTGTGGTCACACCCGGGATGATCGACGCCCACCAGCACCTCACCGGCGACCCGCTGGTGCGCTGTTGCATCCCCGACCTGCTGCCGCCCGGCGCATCGATCTTCGAGTGGTCGGTCCCCCTCCATGCGGCGCACCTCCCGGCCGACGACGAGGTCGCCGCCACCTTGACCGCCGTCGAAGCGCTGTCGAACGGCGTGACGACGGTGGTGGAAGCCGGCACCGTCGCCCATCTCGATCGGGTCGTCGCCGGCCTCGACGCGACCGGGATCCGGGCCACGGTCGGCGTGTGGGGATGGGACATCGACGACGGACCGTTCACCGCGCCGGCCCCCGAGGTGCTCGCCCGGCAGCGGGCCGTGATCGAGCGATATCCACCGGCCGGCGGCCTGGTCGAGGGCTGGGTCACCCTCGTCGGCCACGACCTCGCCTCGGACGAGCTCCTCGCCGGCGCGGCCGAGCTCGCCCGCGGGCTCGGCACTGGGATGACGATGCACCTCTCGCCCACGTCGTCGGACCCGGAGAGGTACCTCGACCGCATGGGCCGGCGTCCCGTCGAGCACCTCGCCGCGCTCGGCGTGCTCGGCCGTCACCTCCTCGTCGCCCACGGCGTGTGGCTCGACGACGCCGAGGTCGACCTGATCCTCGAGACCGACACGGCGATCGCCTACTGCCCGTGGGCCTACCTGCGGCTCGGGCAAGGCGTCGCCGCGAACGGGCGGCACGCGGAGATCGTCGAGCGTGGCGGCCGAGTGGCGTTGGGGTGCGATGCGGCCAACGCGAGCGACTCGCTCGACATCCTGCGCACGGCGGCCCTGGCGGCCGGGCTCGCTCGTGACGCTCGCCTGGCCCCGACGAGGTTTGGGGCCCATCAGGTGTTCGAACTGGCCACCATCGCCGGCGCCGAGGCGATCGGGATGGGCGACCGGATCGGGTCGATCGAGGTCGGCAAGCAGGCCGATCTCGTCATCCATCGCACCGACACCCCGGGCTGGGCGCCGCGCGGCGATGTCGGAATGCAGCTCGTGTGGGGGACCGACGGCCGCAGCGTCCGCGACGTGTTCGTCGCCGGCCGACGAGTGGTGACCGACGGGGTCGTGACCTCCGTCGACGTCGACGCGCTCGCCGACGAGGCCGCGGCGCGCCAGCGTGACCTCCTCGAACGAGCCGGGCTCGACGTCCCCCACGTCTGGCCCCACCGGGACGCTCACTGACGCGCGGCTGAGCGACACTGAGACCGACACCCTCACCGATCGACGGAGGAACACATGGAACTGCGAACACTCGGCCGCACCGGGGTGCTGGTCTCCCGGTTCGGGCTCGGCACGATGGTGCTCGGCGCCTGGGGCAACACCGACCACGACGACTGCATCCGCATCGTCCACCGCGCCATCGACGCCGGCATCAACCTCGTCGACACGGCCGACGTCTACGCGTTCGGTGAGAGCGAGGAGATCGTCGGGCGGGCGCTCGCCGGACGACGCGACGACGTCGTGTTGGCCACCAAGTTCCACAACGCGATGAGCGACGAACCGAACCATCGGGGCAACTCCCGGCGCTGGATCACCCGCGCCGTCGACGACAGCCTGCGTCGCCTGCAGACCGACCGCATCGACCTGTACCAGGTGCACCGCCCGGACCCGAGCACCGACATCTCCGAGACCATCGACGCGTTGACCGACCTGGTCCGCGCCGGCAAGGTCCTCTCCTGGGGGACCTCGACGTTTCCTGCTGCCGACCTCGTGGAGACCGTGTGGGCCGCCGACCGCCGCCGCGTCGCCGGCCCGCACTCGGAGCAACCGCCGTATTCGATCATGACCCGCGCCATCGAGGCCGACGTCCTGCCGGCCTGCGCGCGTCATGGCATCGGTGTGCTCGTGTGGAGCCCGCTGTCCGGGGGCTGGCTGACGGGCAAGTACCGGCGTTCGTCGCCCGCGCCGGCCGGTTCGAGGGCGGACACCAATCCCGATCACTTCGACGGTGACAACGCGGTCAAGTTCGCCGCCGTCGAGCGACTCGCCGTGGTCGCCGCCGCCGCCGGCTTGACGATGACCCAACTCGCGCTCGCGTGGAGCGTCGAGCATCCGGCGGTGACCGCTGCGCTGATCGGCCCGCGCACCACCGAGCAACTCGACGACCTCCTCACCGCGGCGGATGTGAGGCTCGACGCCGACACGCTCGATGCGATCGACGGCATCGTCGCACCGGGAACGAACCTGAATCCCGCCGACGCCGGCTGGGAGTCGCCGGCGCTCGCCGTCGCCGCTCGCCGCCGCTGACGCCCGGCGAGTTGCTCGCGCGGTGCCTGACTCCACCCGCTGGGTACGGTACGACCGACGACAACCCGGAGAGGTCCCGATGCTCATCGAGCACGACGCACTACGCCATCACTGGTACGCCGTCGCCGAAGTGGGCGACATCGCGGTGGGCGACATCGCAGCGGCACCGCTCGCGGTGCGGTTGCTCGGTGTGGACTACGTCGTGTGGCGGTCGGCCGGCGGCCAGCTCGTCGCCGCACCCGACCGCTGCCCGCACCGCGAATCACCACTGAGCATCGGGGTGGTCGTCGACGGATGTCTCACCTGCCCGTACCACGGCTGGCGGTTCGGTGATCGCGGGTTGTGCGTCGAGGTGCCGTCGGCCGGGCCAGGTCGACCCGTGCCCCCGAAGGCCCACCTGGCGACCATTCACACCCGTGAGCGCTACGGGTTGGTGTGGCTGTGCCCCGGCGAGCCGGTGGGCGACGTCGCGCATCTGGCGGCCGACGACGACCCGGCCTATCGGCGCATCAACAGCGGCGTCGAGCGCTGGAACACGTCGGCGACGCGGATGACCGACAACTTCCTCGACATCTCCCACTTCCCGTGGGTCCATCGCGGCACGTTCGGCAGCCAGACCGATCGACAGGTGCCCAAGATCGAGCTCGAGCAGCTCGACGACGATTTCTACGGCTATCGCTACGACGTCGAGGTCGACAACGTCGCGGGCGCGGTCGCCTCCGGTCTCGACGCGCGGGTGATCACGCGGCAGATGAGCACCGGCTTCCACCTCCCTTTCACCGTGCGCAGCACGATCCATTACGAGACCGGCCTCGATCACCTCATCCTCCTCTGCTCGTCACCGATCGACGACGTGACCTCGTACTTCACGTTCGTGATCTGGCGCAACGACGACTTCTCCGTCCCCGGCGACGAAGTGATCGCTTTCGATCGGGCGATCGGGGCCGAGGACAAGGTGATGCTCGAACGGGTCCCCGGGGTGCTGCCCCTCGACCCGCAAGCGACCGTGAGCGTGCAGTCGGACCGTCCGTCGGTCGAGTGGCGCCGCCGGCTCGCCGCGATGCTCGGGAACTGAGCAGCGTCGCGCGAGACTGCCAGCCGTCTCCGATCCAGCAGTCGACGAGGAGTCCGATGAACAAGCACCACGTCCGCCCGCCGCTGATCCAGCACATGGAGGACGAGCACCCGTACGACGAGCCGATCGGCAACAAGCGCTACGAGAGCGAGCTCCTGCAACTGCAGATCGAACTGTTGAGGATGCAGCAGTGGACCCAGACGTCGGGTGCCCGCGTGGTGATCATCTTCGAGGGGCGCGACGCGGCAGGAAAGGGCGGCGCCATCCGCCGCTTCACCGATCATCTCAACCCACGACACGCGCGGACGGCCGCGCTGCCGGTCCCGAACGACACCGAGCGTGCACAGTGGTACTTCCAGCGCTACGTGCAGCACCTGCCGACGGCGGGCGAGATCGTGCTGTTCGACCGGTCGTGGTACAACCGGGCCGGCGTCGAGCGCGTGATGGGGTTCTGCACGAGCGAGCAGTACCAGATCTTCTTCGAACAGGCGCCGGAGTTCGAACGGAGCCTCGTGCAGTCGGGGATCCATCTGTTCAAGCTGTGGTTCACCGTGTCAGCCGAAGAACAGAAGCAGCGGTTCGAGTCACGCCGTGAGGATCCGCTGAAGCAGTGGAAGCTGTCGCCGATGGACGAGGCGGCGGTGGCTCGCTACGACGACTACGGCCGGGCCCGCGACGCGATGCTGATCGGTACCAACCACCTCGAAGCGCCGTGGACGGTCATCAACTCCAACGAGAAGAAGCGCGCTCGTCTCGAGTCGATGCGCCACGTGCTCCACACTCTCGACTACGAAGGCAAGGACGACAAGGTCGCCCACGCCCCCGACCCCAAGGTCGTTCGCCCCGCCGCCGAGGTCATGTAACCGTTCTCGTGATCTTCCTGCGCACCCGCGGACGCAGGAAGATCACGAGAACGGGCCCACGTCCGTGCCGATCAGAGGTCGACGCGGCGTTCGAAGACGAACTCGTAGTCGAGGTAGGCGTTGAGGTGCTCGGTGCCCGGCGGCGGGGTGATCAGTTGCGCGGACTGGAGCAGCATCCATCCGTCGCGCAACGCATGCACACCCGTCGGGTAGGGCATGCCGTCGCGCCCGTCGGGGAGGGCCGGACCCGCGCCGTCGGTGCCGTCGTGGAACGCCCAGCCGACCGACGGTGAGTCGAGCGACGAACCGCTCGCCCAGAGGTACAGGACTTGCTGGCGCTGCATCAGCCGGCCAACACCGTGGCGCGCTGCTCGAGGCGCGTGAGGTAGTGGTCGACGTCGTAGTGATCGTCACCCGTCAGGTACCGCCACAGCAGCGCCCGCTGGACCTGTTCGTTGCGGTAGTCGGTGACGCTCATCCACGGGTGCCAGGTGCGGAAGATGTGCGCGACGCTGTCGGGCTCCATTCGCGCGAAGACGTGATCGGACGGCGGGTTCTGCAGATCGTCGAGGTCGGCGGTGTTCCACAGCCGGACCTGGGGGACACGCGGGTTGAGCCGCACCTTGTGCATCCACCGGTCGCCGTCGCCGGGGTTGGGTTGGCCGGCGTGCCACAGGCCGTGGTGGAACACCACAACCGTGCCGGCGGGCCCGGCGAACTGCTCCTCACCCGCGATGTGGTGGTACCGGTCGAGGCCCGACGAGCGGACGCGGCGCAGGTGGCTGCCCGGCAGGTAGCGGGTGCCGCCCTCGCCCGCCGCGACGTCGTGCGGGTACCAGAACAGCTGGACGTCGAAGCTCGGGTCGGGCGAGTCGGTGATCGCGTCGACGTGCAGGGGCTGTACGTAGGTGGCCTCCGGCGCGATGTAGTGCGTCCAATCGTGGTCGAACAGGGGGTCGGCGCCGACGAACGACTCGATGATCCCCGCGATCTGGGGGAGCCGCAGGTACTCGCCGATCGCCGACGGCTCCGGGTAGCACTCCGACAGCGGGGTGCCGGTGTGCGGCGGCTTCATCCCCTCCGGTGCCATCCGCTCCGCGTAGAGCTGGCGCATCTCCGCGATCGCCCGCTCGTTGATCTCCGCCGGCACGATCGCGTCGAAGCGGATCACCCCGTTCGTCACGAACTCGGCCATCTGCCGAGTGGTCAGCCGGTGGTCGATCTCGTTGCCCATGCGTCCATTCGTAGCCGACCGCATGCCACCGGCCGAAGGCGTGGTCGATGTACGCACCGGTTTGGTCGATTGATCATGCGTTCGGCCGGGTCGGCGGACCGGATGGAATCAGGTCGCCTGGGTGCCGACCTTGAGATCGCGGAACGGGACGTCGCGGTCGACGGCTGGTTCGCGGGGGAGGCCGAGGACGCGGTCGCCGATGATGTTGCGCTGGATCTCGTCGGTGCCTCCGGCGATGCCGGCCTGGAACGAGTTGAGCACGATCCGCTGGCGGTCGGCGCCGGTCTCGTCGGCCGGATCCCACGCGACCGAGCCGGGCCCGGCCATTTCCAGCAGCAGCTCGCGGACGCGCCACGCGATCACCGAGCCGAACAGCTTGCCGAGCGACCCGCCGGGGCCTGGCGTCTTGCCGGCCTTCTGCTCGTCGCGGTTCTTCATCGCCACGAGCGCCTTGGCGGTCTCCATCGACCAGATCTTCACGATCTGGTCGCGCACCACCGGGTTGTCGATCTGTCCGGTTTCCGTGGCGGCCTTCACGAGCAGCTTGAAGTTCGGTTGGTTGATCTTGCCGGCACCCGCGCCACCGATGGCGACGCGCTCGTACATGAGCATCGACGTGGCGAGCTTCCAGCCGGCGTTGAGCTCGCCGATCTGCCAGCTCTTCGGGATGCGCACGTCGGTGAAGAACACCTCGTTGAAGTGGGAGCCGCCGTCGATCTGGTGGATCGGGCGGATCTCGACGCCGGGTGCCTTCATGTCCATGATGAACATCGAGAGCCCGGCGTGCTTGACCTGGTCGGGGTCGGTGCGGGCGACGACGATGCCGTAGTCGGACTTGTGGGCGAGCGTGGTCCACACCTTCTGGCCGTTGAGCACCCACTCGTCACCGTCGAGCTCGGCCTTCGACTGGAGGCTGGCCACGTCGGAGCCGGCGCCTGGCTCGGAGAACATCTGGCACCACATCGTGCGGCCGGAGATGTTGTCGGCGAGGAACTGCTCCTTCTGCTCGGGCGTGCCGAACTCGTTGAGCATCGGCAGGCACATGCCGTGGCTGATGATGAACTCGCCGTCCATCATCGTGTAGTTGCCCTTCACCTCGCGCCAGACCTTCTCGTGGGCGAGCGTCAGGCCGCCGCCTCCGTACTCGGCCGGGAACGGCACGCCGGCGAGGCCCGCCTCGGCCGCGGCAGCGAGGTACGCCTTCTGCTCTTCGAGTGTGGGGATGCCGGTGCCCGACGGCTTGGCGTGGGCCTCCATGAAGTCGACGCACCTCTGGCGGAACGCCTCGAGGTCTCCGTTGTTGGTCGGCTGGGTGCCGGTCGGCTCGGCGATTGCGGTCTCGGTCATTCGATTCCCCTCGGGAGATGCTCGGGTCGGAGCGGCGTTTGGAGCCGTTCGATCGGAGCACTACTGTATGTCTCCGTACAGTATGAGTCAAAATCTCACGACCCATGAACTCGACGCACCGCCGTGGCTGCGGGTCGAGTCGACGCTGATGGCCACGGCACGACTCGTGCGCACCGCGTTCGACCTGCGCCTCGCCGGACTCGATCTGAACCTCACCCAGGCGAGCTTGCTGGGCTACATCGGGGAGTTCGGCGCCACCACCCAGACCCAACTCGCCGACCGGTTGGGCATCGGGCGCGCCTCGATCGGCGCCGTCGTCGACCTGCTCGAGGCTCGTCGCCTCGTCGAGCGCCAACCGAACCCGGCCGACCGCCGGGTCTGGCTCGTAGCGATCACACCGGCCGGCACCGACCTCGTCGTCCACATCCGCAAGGTCGACGAAGAGCTGCGCGCCGAGCTCCGCCGCGGCATCGGCCGCGAGGAGCGCCAAGCGCTCGCCTGGGTGATGACCCGGCTCCAGCAGAACCTCCAGACCACCATCGCCAACTCGACCGACCCCGATCACACCGCCGAATCCAGCACACCTCAATCCAGCACCCCCCAAACCATCACCAACAGGAGAGAACCATGACCGAAGCCGTCATCGTCGACGCCGTCCGCACCGCCGGCGGCAAGCGCAACGGAAAGCTCAAGGACTGGCACCCGGCCGCGCTCGCCGCCGAGGTGCTCAAGGCGCTCCAAGAGCGCAACGACCTCGACCCGGCACTCGTCGACGACGTGATCATGGGTTGCGTCATGCAGGTCGGTGAGCAGTCGCTCAACATCGGCCGCAATGCGGTGCTCGCGGCCGGCTGGCCGGAGTCGGTGCCCGCCACCACGATCGACCGCCAGTGCGGCTCGAGCCAGCAGTCGATGCACTTCGGCGCACAGGGCGTGATCGCCGGAGCGTACGACGTCGTCGTCGCCGCCGGTGTCGAAGTGATGACCCGTACCCCGATGGGCGCGTCCGTCGTCCAGGGGATGGGCTTCCCCTTCCCCCAGGCCCAACTCGACCGCTACGCCGACACCGGCCTGCCGCCGCAGGGCATCGGCGCCGAGATGATCGCCGACGAGTACGGCCTCACCCGCGATGATCTCGACGCGTTCGGCGCGCTCAGCCAGCAGCGCGCCGCGGTCGCCCGCGACGAGGGCCGCTTCGACAATGAGATCATCACGATCACCGTCGACCTCGACGGCACCAAGGAAGAGCTCAAGGCCGACGAGGGCATCCGGGAGGGCACCACGACCGAGACGCTCGCCAAGCTGAAGCCTGCCTTCAAGGAGGACGGCAAGGTCACCGCCGGCAACTCCTCGCAGATCTCCGACGGCGCGTCGGGCGTGCTGATCATGAGCAGGGAGAAGGCCGAGGAGCTCGGCCTCAAGCCGCGGGCCCGCTTCCACGCCTTCGCGGTCACCGGCGCCGACCCGGTCACGATGCTCAAGGGTCCGATCCCCGCCACCCGCAAGATCCTCGACAAGTCCGGACTGACGATGGACGACATCGACCTCGTCGAGATCAACGAGGCGTTCGCCTCGGTCGTGCTCGCCTGGCAGAAGGAGTTCGACGCCGACATGAGCAAGGTCAACGTCAACGGCGGCGCCATCGCCCTCGGCCACCCCCTCGGCTGCTCGGGCACGAAGCTCATGGCCACCCTGCTCAACGAGCTCGAGCGCACGGGCGGCCGCTACGGCCTGCAGGTGATGTGCGAAGGCGGCGGCATGGCCAACGCCACCATCATCGAACGGCTGTAACGATCGGCTCGGCTGAGCTGATGGCTCGGCCTCACGTCGGGTCTCGTCACGACACGTGAGGCCGAGCGTCAGCCGTGACGATCCGCTCGGCCTCACATCGAGACTGTCGCTGGCGCTTCCCAATGGCTCGGCTCGGCCACGGACGGGCAGACTGCCTTCATGAGCCGTCGCAGCATCGTCATCGACACCGACACCGCGTCCGACGATGCGATCGCTTTGCTGCTGGCGGTGCGCGACCCGGACGTCGACGTGCGGGCGGTCACGGTCGTGGCGGGCAACGTGCCGCTCGACCTCGCGGTGCACAACGCGATCGTCACGCTCGACGTGTGCGGGGGAGCCGACATCCCCGTGCACGGCGGGCGTGATCGACCGCTCACGCGGCCGCTCGACACCGCGCAATGGGTGCACGGTCAGGACGGCATGGGCGGTGCGGATCTCCCCGCGCCGTCACGCGCCGCCGATGCCGGCGACGCGGTCGACGTGCTGCTGGGGATCGCCGCGAACGAACCCGGCGTGCACGACCTCGTCACACTCGGTCCGCTCACCAACATCGCCGCTGCACTCGCCGCCGACCCGGCGTTGCTGACGAGGTTCGGCCACACCTACTTGATGGCGGGCTCGCCCGACGGCGTCGGCAACGTCGACGCGCTCGGTGAGTACAACGTGTGGGCCGACCCGGAAGCGGCCACCGCCGTGTTCGCGGCCCCGGGTGCCAAGACGATGATCGGTTGGAACATCTCCCGCAAGTTCGCCGTGCTCGATCACGACGAGCAGGCGCGGCTCGCCGCTGTCGGCCCACTCGGCCAGTTCGCGGTCGCGATCAACGGCGACGTCGATCAGTACTGCCTCGACACCGGCCTTGCCGGTTTCGACCTGCCGGACCCGGTGGCGATGGCCGTGGCGCTCGACGATTCGATCGTCACCGAGGCGACCGACGAGTGGCTCGTCGTCGGCGTCGACGGTCCGAGCCGCGGCTGCACCATCCCCGACCGTCGCTCCAAGCGTGCCGAGCCGAACACCCGCGTCGTCTGGGCGATCGACGAGGGAGCGTTCAAACGCCGCCTGTTCGAGGCCTGCACGGCCTGACCCCCGAACGCGAATGAGCGGGGGCCTCGACGTCGGGGGGCAACGCCGAAGCCCCCGCTCGGGGGCGCCCGGCCGGACGGGGTGATCCGGCGGGCGATCTTGGGACTCAGGTCGGGCGATCGCCCGGATCCGGAGCTTCTGTGCGGGTCCGCTTCAACTCGAAGAACGAATCGATGTCCATCATCGTGACGAGCGCGTCCCACATCGCGACGCTCTTGTCGGTCGGCGGCACGCTCGTGATGACCGGGCCGAAGTAGCCCACCCACCTCCCGTCCGAGTTGACGAGTGCGATGATCGGCGTCCCCACGTCGTTGCCCACGAGCGCCAGGCCATCGTCCATGCTCTCCCGGATCACTGCGTCCCACGAGTCGTCGTCGAACGCGGCCGCGTGCTTCGCGTCGAGGCCGACCGTTTCGAGGAGATCGCCGACGTCGAACGTGCGGGTGCCGTCGTGGTGGATGCGGGCCCCGGCCTCCCAGTAGAGGTCGAAGAACGCACCGTCGCCCTCCGCCGCCCGGGCGGATTCCATCACCCGCATCAGGTTGTGGGTGAACGTGACGGGCTCGAAGAAGGGAGAGTCCGCGGGTGGCTCGTTCTTGAACTTCAGGCTGATCGGGCGCCATGTGACCTGCACGTCGCGGTTGGGGATCACCTCGTCGACCATCCAACGCGCCGTCGCCCAACAGAACGGGCAGGCGGGATCGACCCAGAACTCGACCTTCATGACGTGATTGCTTCCCGTTGAACGTTCATCGGTCACCCAAAACACCGTTGCTCCCGCAAACATTCCCCACGCACAGAACTTCAACCTCGCGCATGCGAGTCGGTGCCCCGCCCGTCGGCGTGGTCGAAATCGGGTCGTCGATGCCGCCGGCCGCTGGCGAGACTGGGCCCATGGTCGATCGGGGCGTCACGCGTTGGAGCGCGCTCGGTGCGCTGCTGTGGCCCGACCGCGCCCGGTGGGCCGTGCTCGGCCTGCTCGTGGCGGCATCGTCGGTGTTGGTGCTCGCCGGACCACTGGTCATCCGCCGCCTCGTCGACCGCGCCGCGGACGGGGCCACGAGCGGCGAGATGCAGGCCCTCGCGGTGCTGTACCTCGTGATCGCACTTGCCGCGCAGGCACTGGCCGTCGTCGTGGCGTGGCGGGCCACGACGACCGCTTGGATCACCACCAACACGTTGCGGATCGACATGACGCGCCATGTCCTCGGTCTCGATCACGAGTTCCACCGCCGTCACACGCCGGGCGAGCTGATCCAGCGCGTCGACGGCGACGTGACGTCGGTGTCGGAGTTCCTCGGGCTCGTGGTCCCCAAGGCGGTCGGGGCGGCCCTGACGATCCTCGGCATGGTCGTCGTGCTCGCCGTGCTCGACTGGCGCCTCGCCGCTGGCCTGGTCGTCTACCTCGCGGCGACGTTCGCCATCGTCGTGCGCAGCCGTCACCGTGCGGTGCGCGAGTCGAGCGACGAGATGGGAGTGCTCGGTCGGCTGTACGGCGGCATCGAGGAACGGCTCGTCGCGGCTGAGGATCTCCGCTCGAACGGGGCCGCGGCGCACGTCGCATGGCGCTTCGTCGAGGACAGTTCGGCTGCCGTCGCCGCCGCCGTACGACGCGAGCGGGCCTTCCTCACGATGTGGTGGTTCGTGCAACTGGCGCTCGCCGCCGGCTGGGTCGTGGTGCTGGTGCTGGGCGCCTGGACCGTGTCGCGCGACCTGGCCTCGGTCGGCACGATCTTCCTCCTCTATCAATACGTGCTGCTGATCGGTCGCCCCCTCGAAGACCTCGTCAACCAGCTCGAGACCGTGCAGAAGGCGAACGGCGCGATGGTTCGGGTCCTCGACCTGATGGCGGTCAGCTCGAAGGTGCTCGACGACGGGACCACGCCGCCTCCCCCCGGGCCACTGGCGGTCGAGTTCGAAGGTGTCAGCTTCGACTACGGCGACGATCAGCCAGTCCTGACCGACGTGACGCTCGCGCTCGGTGCGGGTCACTCCGTCGGCATCGTCGGCCGGACGGGCAGTGGGAAGACGACGTTCTCGCGTCTCGTGCTCCGGCTCGTCGAGCCGACCGCCGGGGTCGTCCGCCTCGGCGGCGTTCCGATCGCCGACATCCCGCTCGCCGATCTGCGGCGTCGCGTCGCCCTCGTGTCGCAGGAGGTCGAGCTGTTCGCCGGGTCCGTACGCGACAACGTGGCCCTGTTCGACCCAGCGCCGTCCGACGTAGCGGTGATCGACGCATTGCGCGCCGTCGGGCTCGACACGCTCGCCGACGCCGGCATCCACCGTCAGCTGGGAGCAGCCGGCGGCGGCCTCTCGGCGGGGGAGGCGCAGCTCCTGTCGCTGGCTCGGGTGTGGCTCCGCGATCCAGACCTGATGGTGCTCGACGAGGCCACGGCGCGCATCGATCCGCACACCGAGCGCAAGATCGAGGCGGCCGTTGCCCAACTGATGGTCGGCCGCACGACCCTGATCATCGCCCACCGCCTCTCGACGCTGCACGCCGTCGACGACATCGTCGTGTTCGATCGCGGACGGGTCGCCGAGCACGGCGAGCGTGCGAGCCTGGTCGGCGACGACGAGAGCCACTTCGCCCGGCTGCTCGCTCTCACACTCGAATCCGACGACGAGTGGGCGCCCCCCGATCACGGAGCGGGCGACGACGTCGGCGACCAGGTCGGCGAGGAGGTGGGCGCATGACGTTCGTCGAACACCCGACCGGGTCGCCGCAGCCGGCCGACGTCGACGAGGTGGCCGATGTCGACGAGGTGGGCTCGATCCCGGGTCGTGAGGTCTGGCGCCTCGTGTGGCGGGTCTCCCAACATCGCCCCCGGGAGTTCTGGTTCGGGTGGGCCATGTTCGTCGTCTTCTTCACGATGCCGGCGATCACCGGCTATTTCCTGGCGCGCGGCTTCGCCGCCATCGCCGATGGTGACACGTCGACGACGTATCGGTGCGCGGCCGCGGTGGCCGTGTCCGAGTTCGTCCGGATGGCGGCGGTGCACTGGGGCGCCCTCACCTGGACGTCGGTGTGGATCCAGATGCAGACGTTCCTGCGGGCCAACCTGCTCGCCGCGCAGATGGCGAGCGGCGGGCCCGAAGCCGGACCTCCCGTCGGCTCGGCCGGCGCCGCGATCACCCACTTCCGTGACGACACCGAAGACGTCGCCAACCTGGTCGACGGCATCGTCGACGTCTCGGGCGGTGTCGTGTTCACGGTGTTCGCCGGCTTCATCCTCGGAGCCGCCGACGCACGGGCGGCGGCCGTTCTGCTGCTGCCGCTGATCGGCGTGGCGATCACGACCCGCACGCTCGACAACCGCATCAAGCGCTACCGCGCCGCCGACCGCGTCGCGACGGCCGAGGTCACCGGGCTCGTGGGTGACGTGATGGCGGCGGCGACGACGGTGAAGGTCAACGACGCGACCGAATCGCTGATCGACCGGCTTCGGGTCCTCGTCGATCGGCGACAGCAGACAGCGACCCGCGATCGTGTCCTCGACGAGACGGTCCAGGCGTTCAGCCAGGGTGCCGCCGACGTCGGGCTCGGGCTCGTCCTCATCGTCAGCGCCGGAGCGATTGCCTCGGGCGACTTCGGGGTCGGCGATCTGGCCCTGTTCACGGCCTACCTCGGGTGGCTGTCGTTCCTGCCGCGCATGATCGGGCGCGTGCTGGCGCGCCGTAAGCAGTCGGGTGTCGCGTTCGACCGCATGCGTCGGCTCGTCGCCGACGAGCACGCGCCCAACACGACGATCCCGCGCGAGCTTCCCGTCGGGCTGCGTGACATCCGCGACCGCCCGGCGATCGTGCGACCGGAGCGACGTCCGCTCGAACAGCTCGACGTGCGCGGGCTCTCCGCGATCTACGACGGTGGCGGCGGGGTGCGCGACGTGTCGTTCTCGATGCGTCGTGGCGACTTCGTGGTCGTCACCGGCCCGGTCGGCTCCGGCAAGAGCACGCTGCTGCGCGCTCTGGTGGGCCTCGTGCCTGCCGCTCTGTGCAGCGGCGAGGTCCTCTGGAACGGCGAGGTGGTCGAGGACCGGGCGGCGTTCTTCGTCCCACCCAACGCCGCGTTCTTGTCCCAGGTCCCCCAGCTGATCTCCGATTCGGTCGCGGACAACGTCGGCCTCGGGCTCGTCGCGCCCGATCAACTGGCCACCGCGATGGATCTGGCTGCCATCAGCGACGACATCGCGGCGATGCCTGCCGGCAGCGCGACCCTGATCGGCCCCCGCGGGCTGCGGCTGTCGGGCGGGCAGCGGCAGCGCCTCGCGACGGCGCGGGCGCTCGTGCATTCCCCCGAACTGGTCGTGCTCGACGATCTCTCCAGCGCGCTCGACGTCGAGACCGAGCGCGAGCTCTGGTCGAACCTCGCCCAGGCACGGGTCACGGTGCTCGCGGTCTCGCACCGTGCCGTCGCCTTCGACCGCGCCGACCAGGTCATCACCCTCGCCCCACCCGCCCACTGACACCTCGTTCATCCGGCCCCGACCCCAACGAACGACCCGTTCATCCGGCCCGACCCCAACGAACGACCAGCGCCGCCCCCAATCTTTGTGGCAGTCGATCGGCCGACCCGCGTTCAAGATGGCTGCCGCAAACAGCGGGCGCCGGCTTTGTGGCAGTCGATCGGCCGACCCGCGTTCAAGATGGCTGCCGCAAACCACGGGTGCGGGTGTGCTGGAGGGCGGCTCAGGGGTTGCGGCGGCGGGCGCGGTGGTCGGCGGTGTGGGTGCGGCTGGCGCAGCGCGGGTTGCCACAGAAGCGACGCGAGCCGTTGCGGGTCGTGTCGTAATAGAGGTCGTCACAGTCCGATGCGGCACATCGACCGAACCGTTGCGTGCCGTGGTCGCACAGCTCCTGGGTGAGCGCCATCAGAAGGTCGGCCATGACCTGGTCGTCGAAGGTCGCGGTGGTCGGGGTCCAGTGGATGTGGAGCGGCACCCCGTCATGGGTCACGGCCGCGGGAGCGATCGGCAGCGCTGCCAGCTCGCGGTTGACCCAGCTGATCGCCTCGAGTGCGTCCTCGTCGGGGAGGCCGGTGAATCGATCGAGCAGGTTCGTGACGCGTTGGTCGAGCCGTTCGACCTCGTCGCCGGCCGCCCCGGCCGCCCGTGTGAAGCCATGACCGTCGAGGAGCTCGCGGATCGTCGCGACGTCGGTCCGGATGCCATCGGCCACGGCCGCGTTGAGCACGTTCACGAGGTCGACCGTGGCTTCGAGGGTGAGCCGCATCTCCGTGGCGGAGGCGGATGTCACGTACACGACCCCAGCGTACCGACCATCGAAGTAGTAAGGTGCTAAATTGAGTTAGATCATTACATCCTGCGTTTGCGTCGGGATCTGGCCCCACCTGCCGGTGCCGGATCCCGACGCAAACGTGGATTGTCGAAGGAAAGTTCGGAGCAATGAACGTCGTGTTGAACGCGCTAGTGATCAGCGCCACGGTGATCGGGTCGGGGATGGCCCTGCCGCAGGCACGGCAACTGTCGCGCACCCGGCGCACCGACGGTGTGTCGCCGACGTGGGTCGGCGTCAGCATGGCCATCAACGGTTGGTGGCTGGCCTACGGACTCGCCGCTCCGGTCTGGGCGCTCGTGCCGGTGTCGACCATCTCCATCGCGCTCTACGCATCGATGGCGGTGCTCTTCGTGCAGACCGGTGGTGGCGTTGCCCGACGCGGGCTGCTGGTAGGCGCACTCGGCCTCGGCATGATCCCGCTCCCGTTCCTCCTCGTGGGCGGCTGGCGCGTGGCCGGTGTCGTCGTCGGGTTCTGTTACGGACTGCAGCTGCTCCCCGCGGTACTCGCCGTGCTGCGCAGCCGCGCGCTGTCGGGCGTGTCGGCCGCGACGTGGTGGATCGCGTGGGTCGAGTCGATGATCTGGCTGGTGTACGCCGCCGCCGTGGTCGACCTGGCCCTCATCGTCGCCGGAGCGATCGGCGTCGTGATGTCGACGGTGATTCTCACCCGGCTCGCGTCGACCGGGCACCGGCCGTTCGACGTGCTGCACCGCGCGAGCAGCCCCGCGCGGTGGAGGAATGCGGAAGCGTCACTATCGTGAGCAATTGCAAACGTGAGTCAATGGTGGCTCCGGATTGAACAAGGAGCCAAAATGGCCACAGGTACCGTGAAGTTCTTCAATGACGAGAAGGGCTTCGGTTTCATCTCGCGTGACGACGGCGACGACGTCTTCGTGCACTACTCCAACATCGTCGGCACCGGCCGCCGCTCGCTGAACGACGGCGACACCGTCGAATTCGAGATCGCCGCTGGACGCAAGGGCCCCGAGGCCGTCGACGTCAAGATCGTCTGAGGGCGGCGATTCTGCTTGGCCCGAAGTCCACAGTCGTATCAGAAGCGGCAACGAGAGCTCCGCAAGAAGGAGCGCAAGGCTGAAAAGCTTGCGGTCCGTCACGGCAAGAGCTCCGACGACTCTGACGACCCAGACGACGGTTCGCCCAGCGAGGACGAACTCCTCGAGCAGTTCCGGCTGTTGAACGAGCAGTTCGCATCCGGAGACGTCACCGAAGACGACTTCGAATATCGCAAGGCGGAACTGTTCGCACAACTCGGCCTCGGCGAGCCACCGGCTCCCCGTGACGAGTCGCCCGACAGCACCGACGACTGATTCGAACAGACGACAAGCAACGACCCCCGGCTCTGCCCGGGGGTCGTTGCGCGTGTCAGCGGTCGATGGCGGCGAAGGCGACCGCGGCGGCGTGGCCGACGTTGAGCGAGTCGACGTCGGCGCGGATCGGGATCCGGACGCGTCGAGTCGCCCGCCGCATCGTCGGTTCCTCGAGGCCGGGACCCTCGGCGCCGAGCACCACGGCGAGTCGGTCGGGGACCGCGAGCTCCCAGATGTTCGCCGCGTCGCGCGCCGGTGTGAGGGCCCACGACTCGAACCCAACCCGGTCGAGCTCCGCGAACAGCGATGGCCACGACTGCTCCGTCGTCGGCACGACGGCCAGTAGCAGGATCTCGCCCATGCTGACGCGGACCGAACGACGGCTGTACGGATCGGTGCAGCGAGGGTCGGTCACGAGCGCGTCGATCCCGAGGGCGCGTGCGGCGCGGGCGATGGCGCCCAGGTTCTCGGCGTCGTTCAGCCCTTCCAGGACCGCCACCCGCCGGCTGCTGGCGGCGATGTCGGCGATTGTCGGAGGGGGGCGCCGTTCGGCGACCGCGACGACGCCTCGATGGAGGTCGAACCCGACGACCTCACCGACCACCTCACGGCTCGCCACGAACACCGGGACACCGCGACGTTCCAGCTCCGCCCGCGCCGCACCGAACCGATCGAGACGTGACGGCGTCATCAACACCGAGCCGATGATGTGGCCCGAATCGATCAGACGATCGATGGCGACGAACCCTTCGGCGACGAAGATCCGGTCTGCCTCGTAGCGACGGCGGAACGCCTGATCGTTGAGCGACCGGTAGTCGTCGAGCCGCCGATCGCCCGCGTCAGCGATCGGTTCGATCAATGCGCGAACACCTGGCGGTCGTCGGCGAACGCCTTGAACTCGAGCGCGTTGCCCGACGGATCGAGGAGGAACATCGTCGACTGCTCGCCGACCTCGCCGGCGAACCTGGTGTGCGGTTCGATGACGAACTCCGTGCCGGCCGCGGTCAACCGTGCGGCGAGTGCTCGCCACGCGTTCGGCGACAGCAGGACACCGAAGTGAGGAACCGGCACGGCATCGCCGTCGACCTCGTTGCGCAGCAGGCCACGGGTGGTGGGGTCGATCGACGGATCGAGGTGGGCGACGAACTGGTGGCCGAACAGATCGAAGTCGACCCAGGTCGGTGCCGACCGTCCCTCAGGACAGCCGAACAGGTCGCCGTAGAACGCCCGTGCTGCCGCCAGGTCGTGCACCGGCATCGCGAGGTGGAAGCGCGGGCGCTCGCCATCGCGCTCGTCGGGGGCATCCGGTGGTGTCGCAGTCGTCATCGTGGCCTCACTTCGGCAAGGCGTAGGTGCCCTGCGCGGTCGCGGTCGGCTTGTCGATCCGGTCGTCGCACCAGACGTGCACGGTGCCCACGACGTTGCGGCGGCCGGCTGCTTCGAGCGTCGCGCGGGCCCAGAGCACCGATCCCTGCGCCGGACGGAGGAACCGGATCGACAGCTCGGAGGTGAGCGCCATCGGCTCGATCCGACCGATCGCCCCGAACACGAGGTACCAGAGCGCGGCGTCGGCGAGGCCGAACTGGCTCGGGCCGGAGATGAACCCACCAGGCCGGAGCTCGTCGCCGACGATGTCGCGCCGGGCGACGGCGAAGTCGGCGCCGATGTCGGTGCACATGTTGGCGGAGCCGGGGAACTGCTCCTCGATCATCCGGTTCACGTCGTCGAGGTGGGGCACGGAACGGCTGGCCTGCTCGCTGGTCACCGGCGCGACCCTAGCGAGCGCCTCGCCGGTGGATGCTGTGCCCAGGGTGGGGCGATGCCGTCGGACCGATTGAATCAGCCGATGCCACTCGAACAGATCGTGATCGTGGGAGCGTCGCTCGCCGGGCTGCGCGCCGCGGAGACGCTGCGCCAGAAGCAGTTCGCGGGTGGGGTGACGGTGGTCGGCTCGGAGCCGCACCGACCGTACGACCGCCCACCACTGTCGAAGAAGCTGCTGTCGGGCGAATGGGAGCCGGATCGCATCCATCTCCGCCAGCCGGACAGCTTCGACGAGCTCGACGTGAACTGGGAGCTGGGCACCCCCGCACAGCGCCTCGACCTGATCGGCCGCACACTCGAGCTCGCCGACGGTCGGCGGCTCGACTTCGACGGGATGATCGTCGCCACTGGCGCGACGCCGAAGCGGATCGGTGACCACGCGGCCCACGACCACGTGTTCGTGCTCCGCTCGCTCGACGACGCTCTCGCCGTGCGCGAACGCCTCCTCGTCGGGGGCCGACGAGTCGTGGTGATCGGGGCCGGCTTCATCGGACTGGAGGTCGCGGCGACCGCGGCCCAACTCGGCAACGAGGTGGTGGTTCTCGAAGGTGCTCCGGCCCCGCTGATCCGTGGCCTCGGCGCGGAGATGGGCGCCGTGATCGGTGCGATGCACACGGCGAAGGGGATCGACCTGCGCTGCGATGTCGCGGTCGTCGGCTTCGACGATGCCGGCGTGCTCACGCGCCCGATGGCCGAGCCGGACGTCGCACCGGTGCTGGTTCCCGCCGACGTGATCGTGGTCGGCGTCGGCGTCACGCCGGCCACCGGCTGGCTGGAGGGCAGCGGCGTCGAACTGCGCGACGGCATCGTGTGCGACGAGAACCTGCGCGTGCGCCTCGCCGCCGATGCCGACCCGACGGCCTCGACGGCCACGCTGTTCGCGGCCGGGGACGTGGTGCGTTGGCCGAATCTGCTCCTCGGTCATGAGATGCGCGTCGAACACTGGACCAACGCCGCCGAGCAGGGAGCTCATGCCGCCTCGAACCTCCTCGCCGTGGCCAACGGCGAGGAGCTGACGCCGTACGCGGCGGTGCCGTTCTTCTGGAGCGACCAGTTCGACCACCGCATCCAGTTCCTCGGGCATGCGATGCCCGGCGACGAGGTCCGGGTGGTGGCCGGCTCGATCGAGGAGGGAAAGTTCGTCGCCCTCTACGGAGCCGACGGCCGGCTGCATGGGGCGCTCGGCGTGAACGCACCGCGCTGGTTGATGCCGATCCGCAAGCTGCTGCTCGCCTCCACGCCGTGGGACGAAGCGGTCGATGCGGCGGCGCCCATCGCCTGACCAAATGATGAGTGGAGTGGACGCAGGTTTCCTGCAGGTACGCTTGTGTCATGTCTTCATCGACCTCCACGAATACCGGTACCACGCTCCGTCTGCCTCACGGACATCTGCCCTCGACGGTGCTGCCCGGCGCCGTCGTCACGCTCGCCCTCAACACCGACGAACTCCGCCGCGCCGTCGAAACCGCGACCACCGGCGACGGCGCCAGTGGCCGCCTGGTCCTCACCGGCGGCGATGAACACGAGCTCGGTGTCATCGCCCACGTCCCGAACATCGGCAACCTGCCCAACGGCGATCCCGCGGCCATCGTGCAGATCGAGACCAGAGCCCGCATCCTGTCCGCCGACACCGTCGACGGCGCCGACCACGGGTCCTTTGTCGAGGCCGAGGTGCTCGTCGACTCGCCGGCCACACCTTCGATCGAGGCGGCCACCCGCGAACTGCGCGCGACGCTCCAACTGATCGCCGAGCTCCGACGTTCGCGGCGGCTGCCCGAGATCCTGCGCACCCAGAGCTCTCCGGGAGCGCTCGCCGACGCCGTGGCCACGTGGGCCGAGTTCTCCGACGGTGACCGGCTCGTCGTCCTCCGCGCGGTCAACCTGTCCGACCGCGTCGACGCCATCCACTCGTGGGCCCGCAACCACCTGGCCGAGCTGCAGGTCGCCCAGGCGATCCGCGACGACGTGAGCGAGGGCGTCGACAAACAACAGCGCGAGTGGTTGCTGC
This sequence comes from uncultured Ilumatobacteraceae bacterium, assembly GCA_964651825.1. Lineage (GTDB taxonomy): Bacteria > Actinomycetota > Acidimicrobiia > Acidimicrobiales > Ilumatobacteraceae > Sva-07. Next base: position 24,976 of record CAZYWK010000012.1, read on the forward strand.
GCCAACAGCTGAACTCGATCCGCAAAGAGCTCGGTGAGGGCGACGACGACGTGGTCGGCGACTTCCGCGCCAAGCTCGACGAGCTCGACGCGCCCGACGGCGTGAAGACCGCCATCGCCAAGGAGCTCGATCGGTTCGAGCGGATGAGCGCCCAGTCGCCTGAGCACGCCTGGGTGCGCACCTGGCTCGACCGGATCTTCGAGCTGCCGTGGGGCCGACGCTCCGACGACCAGCTGGATCTCTCCGAGGCCCGCGCCGTGCTCGATGCCGATCACTACGGTCTCGACGATGTGAAGGACCGCATCGTCGAGTTCCTCGCCACCCGCAAGCTCCGTCACGATCGCGGCGTCGACCAACGGCCGGCCGGCGGTGCGCGCCGCGCTCGCGGTGAGGGCGCGATCATCACGCTCGTCGGTCCTCCCGGAGTCGGCAAGACCAGCCTCGGTGAGTCGATCGCCCGCGCCATGGGACGCGAGTTCGTGCGCGTCGCGCTCGGTGGTGTCCGTGACGAGGCCGAGATCCGCGGTCACCGCCGTACCTACGTCGGCTCGCAGCCGGGCCGTCTCGTGCGGGCCCTGCAGGAGGCGGGGACGATGAACCCGGTGATCCTGCTCGACGAGGTCGACAAGCTGGCGGCGGGCGGCTGGTCCGGAGACCCCACCGCGGCGCTGCTCGAAGTGCTTGACCCGGCCCAGAACCACACGTTCCGCGACCACTACCTCGAAGTCGACCTCGACCTGTCGGAGGTGGTGTTCATCGCCACGGCCAACGTCGCCGACACGATCCCCGCGCCGTTGCTCGACCGCATGGACCTCGTGCGGCTCGACGGCTACACCGACGACGAGAAGGTGTTCATCGCCAACCGCTACCTCCTGCCCCGCCAGATCGAGCGGGCCGGCCTGCACGCCGACGAGGTCGAACTCGACGACGACGTGATCACGGCGATCATCCGCGGGTACACCCGCGAAGCCGGCGTGCGTTCGCTCGAGCGTGAGCTCGGCCGGCTGGTGCGCAAGATCACCGCCGACGTCGCGACCGGCGCCGGCACGCCCGTCGTCGTCGGCTCGGATCAGCTGAGCGACCGGCTGGGCCGTCCGAAGGTGTCCGACGACGTTCCCGAGCGCACGAACACGCCAGGGGTGGCCACTGGCCTCGCGGTCACCGGGGTGGGTGGCGACGTGCTGTTCATCGAAACGACGGCGTTTCCGACGGGGCCCGACACCGAACCCGGCCTCACGCTCACCGGTCAGCTCGGCGACGTCATGAAGGAGTCCGCGCAGATCGCCTTGAACTACGTGCGATCGCACGCGGCCGAACTCGGCCTCGACGATGCGGCGCTGCGGCGCCGGTTCCACGTGCACGTGCCGGCTGGGGCGGTGCCGAAGGACGGCCCGTCGGCCGGCATCACGATGACCACGGCGCTGGTGTCGCTGCTCACCGATCGTCCGGTCAACGCCAACGTCGGCATGACCGGTGAGATCACCCTCCAGGGACAGGTGCTGCCCATCGGTGGGGTCAAGCAGAAGGTGCTCGCCGCACATCGGCTCGGCCTGACCGACATCGTGCTGCCCAAGCGCAATGGCCCCGATCTCGACGACGTGCCCGCGGACGTCCGCGACCAGATGACGTTCCACCTCGCGGCGACCTACGCCGACGTGTTGGCAGTGGCGTTCGGCGAGGTGCCGGACCGCACGTAGTCTCCCCCAATGCCTCGGCTCGACGCGTCACGGATCGGTGCGTGGCGCGGCGTGCAGGCGATCGTGAACCAGATCGAGCGGGGCATCGACGACGAACTCCGCGCGGACTGGGACATCCCGCTCGGCTGGTACGACGTGCTCGCCTCGCTGCAGCGGTTGGGTGGCCGGGCACGGCCGCTCGACGTGGCCAACGATCTTCGCCTCCCACCGTCGAGCTTGAGTCGACGGTTCGACCGGCTGGCCGAGGAGGGCTGGATCGCCCGTCATCGTCACGTCGACGAAGCCGACCTTCGTGCGGTGGAGGTCGAGCTCACCCGCACCGGTCGGCGGCTGTGGCGGGAGATGAACGTCAGCTACCGGCGCGCCGTCCAGGCGCTGTTCGCGGTGCACCTGCACGAAGTCGACGTGGCCGATCTCCAACGCGTCGTCGATCTTCTCGTGGCCGCCGGTGACGAGATCGAACCCCTCGACCCCTGACCCCGTTCGTCTGGCCCCGTCCCCAACGCACGACCTGTTCGTGCTGGCCTCGCCGCCGGCGAACGGGGGCGGCGCCGTCTCGAACCCGGCCGGTAGCGTGGCTGCGTGCCGGCCTTGTCGACCATCATCTGGGTCGGTTTCGGCGTGCTCTTCGGAGTCGTCCTGTGGAAAACCGGCATGATGATGCTGCGCAGCATGACCTCGATGCCACCGTCGCCACCGCCGACCGGCGAACTCCGAAAGGTGAACCGGAGGTATCGGTGCGACATCTGTGGGGTGGAGGTGAGGTTGACGATGGCTCCTGATGAGGATCCACCGCCCCCTCGACACTGTCTCGAGGACATGGTCGAGATCGCGCCGCTCTACGACTGAGCGCCCGTTGTCCCCAGACCTGTGGACAAACTGGGTGAAACCACAGCGATGTGATTCGGTTGTCCCCACCCGCTGTGAGGACCGCCCGAGCGGCTCAGTCGATCGCGCTCACTACCGCCACTTGGTGGCGGTCCACAATCCACCGAGGATGCACACGAGCCCGAGCAACGTCGGGATGTTGCTGTCGGTGAAGATCAGGTAGCGGGCCATGATGAGCAGGCCGCCGAGGATGAGCAGCACGAGCATGATCACGGGGATCCACTGCGGTGGCACCAACGGCTTCTTGTCGGCCTTGGGCGTGTAGCGCGACGACGCCGGCACTGCGGACGCGGACGAACTCGTGGTTGCTCGATCGTTCGGTTGAGTCCCTTTCGGGGTGACCCGTCCGCCGCCCGACTTTCGCTTCGGTGGTGCCATCGGTGGTCGAGCATAGGTGATCGCGCGGGAATCGAGGAACGGTGTGCCAGGCCCAGCCGCCATACTGTCGAGCGTGGCCGCCAGGGTGCTCGTGATCGACAGCTACGACAGCTTCGTGTACAACCTCGTCCAGTACGTCGGCGAGCTCGGCGCCGACCCGGTCGTGGTCCGCAACGACGCGTTGACGGTCGACGAAGCGGTTGCGCTCCGGCCCGATCTCGTGCTCCTGTCGCCCGGTCCGGGGCGTCCGGAGACGAGCGGGATCATCTGCGACGCCATCGGTGTGTTCGCGTCCATCGGCACGCCACTGCTCGGCGTCTGCCTCGGGCATCAGGCGATCGGGCACGTCTACGGAGCGGCTGTCGTCGGCGCTCCGGAGCTGATGCACGGCAAGACCTCGGTCATCGAGCACACCGGCCAAGGAGTGTTCACCGGCATCGAGTCTCCCCTCACCGCGACGCGCTACCACTCGCTCACGCTCGACCCCGCGACCGTCCCCGACGACCTCGTCGTCACCGCGCGGACGGCCGACGGTGTTGTCATGGGCGTGCGTCACCGTGACCACGACGTGGAAGGCGTGCAGTTCCACCCCGAGAGCATCCTCACCGCCCACGGCCACCAGCTGGTGGCCAACTTCCTCGCCCGCGCCACCTGACGCACACCCCGTTCGTCCGGCCCCGTCCCCGACGAACGAGGTTCGTCACACGATCGTCGTCGTGGGCGCAGCGGTGGTGGGAGCCGCGGTGGTCGGTGCCGCGGTGGTCGGTGCGGCCGTCGTCGGTGGGACCGTCGTGGTGGTCGTGGTGGTGGTCGTCGGGGGGAGGGTCGTGGCCGGGGTGAGCGAGTGGCCGACGGTGATGGTGATCTCGGTGCCAGGTTCCACCCGGTCGCCCGGCGCGAGGCTCTGGGCGATGACACGGCCGTCGTCGGGGCTGCCTGGGTCGACGTCCTGATAGGTGACCCGCACGACCAGGCCTTCGCTCGTCAGCGTGTTGCGGGCGCGGCCCTCGGTGGAGCCGATCACCGGTGGCACCGCCACGAGCTCGGGTCCGGTCGACACGACGATCGTGACGCCGGAGCCGATCTCGACGAGCGCGCCGGGGCCGGGGTTGATCTGGATGACGGTGCCTTCGTCGATCGTCGAACTCGACTGCACCGCCGTGGTCACGGTGAAGTTGTACGGCGGCGCCCCCAACAGCGCGCGGGCGTCGATCTCCGACATGCCGACGACCTGACCCGGGATCTGCACGCTGTCGGGCGGGCCGGCGACGACGATGTCGACCGTCGAGCCCTGCAGCGCCGGGGTGTCGGCCGTCGGGTTCGTGCTGATCACGGTGTTCTCGGCCACCTCGTCGGTCTTCTCGATCGTGACCTCGCCGACCTTGAAGCCTTCGCCCTCCAACCGGAGCCGGGCGTCTTCCAACGTGAGCCCGACCACGCCAGGCACCGGCACCATCTGCGGGTCGGGGTTGAAGTACACCTTCACGGTCTGGTCGGCCAGGATCAGCGTGCCGGCCACCGGATCGGTCCGGTGCACGAACCCGACCGGCACCAGCGCGCTCTCCTCGGCGATCGCTTCGTACCGGATGTCCTTGTCGGTGAGATCAGCGGTGACGTCGGCCAGCAGCTGCGGCGGGTTGGTGTAGTCGGCGAGGATGTACGACGTCGGCTCGTCGCTCGCGTTGTCGTTGCTCAACGCCTGGAACAGCAGGACACCGCCCACGACGAGCACGATCAGCGCGAGAAAGGCGGCGATCGCGTACCAACCGGTCTTCGATTGGTTGGTGTCGTAGTACAGGGCGTCAGCCGAGGCGCCGGTCGGGTAGCCCGCTTCGATCATCCCCGTCGAGGGCACCATCGCCGCACGTGGTGCGACTGTCGGGCCGGTCGTGGTGGGCGCCACGGTGGGGTTCAGGGTGGTCGCGCCGGCCACGGCGGCTGCCCCCGCGATCGTCTTGCCCTGCGCGTTCGCCGCGGCGACGAGGGCCTGGACCGGCTGATCGCTGCGGAAGCGGCGCAGATCGTCGCGGAGCGCGCCGGCGGTCGGGTAGCGCAGCGCCGGATCCTTGGCGAGCAGCTTGGCGACGATGGCCTCGTACGAGCGCGGCACGTCGGCCACGATCTGCACGAGCGGCTGCGGCGCGTCGTGCACCTGCTTGTAGGCGATGCTCACCGGGTTCTCGCCGGTGAACGGTGGTCGGCCCGCGACCAACTCGTACATCACGATGCCGAGCGAGTACAGGTCGCTGCGCGGGTCGGGCTGGGCACCCTGCGCCTGCTCGGGCGAGAAGTACGTGGCGGTGCCCATCACGGAACCGACCTGGGTGAGATTGGCCTCGGTCGGGGCGTTCATCGCCCGGGCGATGCCGAAGTCGGCCACCTTCACCTGACCGTTCGAGCCGATCAGGATGTTGGCCGGCTTGATGTCACGGTGAGCGACGTGGTTGTCGTGGGCGAAGCCGAGCGCGGCCGCCACTTCACTGGCGATCTCAGCGGCCTGCTTCGCGGTGAGCTGCTTGTTCGTCTGGAGGATCTCGGCGAGCGTGCGGCCCTGCACCTCCTCCATGGCGATGAAATAGGTGCCCTCGTACTTGCCCCAGTCGTAGACGCTGACGATGTTGGGGTGCGAGAGGCTGGCGGCCGATTGGGCCTCGCGGCGGAACCGTTCGACGAAGTTCGCATCCGTGGCGAACTCCGGGAAGAGCACCTTGATGGCGACTTGGCGGTCGAGCAACAGGTCGCGCGCGGAGAACACGTCGGCCATGCCGCCGCGCCCGATCCGCTTGTGGATCTGATATCGGTCGTTGATGACCGTCGCCTCGCCGTTGTTCGTCACAGAAGATGTCCGGTTTCGTTTCGAGCGCCCGAACCGGAGATCGCGGCGCCGAGCAAGGTTACCGACGGGAGTGGCGGCACGGCCCTCACCCCTCGCCTGCCGTTGTGGCAGGGGCCACGTCGCCGGCATCGTTCGACGCGGGCTCGGTGCCGGTCGGCGTGGAGCCGGTGTCCAACGTCGAGCCCGTGTTGAGCTGCACGGTCGACCCCGCGCCGGTGAGGAGGTAGTCGAGCATGCCCTTGGCGATCGGGCCGGCGTAGCGGCCGCCGGTGACCGCGACGTCGGCGGTGGCCTCGACGTCGGTGAGGCTGACGGCGACCGCGTACTGCGGGTTGTCGGCCGGCGCGAAGGCGATGATCCAGGCGTGCGACAGGTCGGGTCGCGACTCGATGCCGAGCTGGGCCGTGCCCGTCTTGGCCGCCACCGGGATGCCACCGTCGAGCGCGATGCAGCAGCTCGCCGTGCCGCGCTCGGCGACGCCGATCATCAGCTGGGTCTCGATCGCCGCCGTGGCGGCCGAGATCGGGTTCCTCCACACGGTCGGCTGGCGTTGTTCGAGGACGCGCCCAGCGCGGTCGTAGGTCGCCTCGACCACGTACGGCGCCATCATCTGGCCGCCGTTGGCGATCGTCGATGCGACCATCGCCATGTGCAGCGGCACCATCTGGGTCTCGCTCTGGCCGAAGCCGCGGATGCCGAGCAGGGGCAGTTCGTTCGCCAGGTCGTCGGTGTTGCCGAGTGAGCTCGCTGCCGCCCCGCCGATGTCGAGTGGGAGCTCCTCGCCGATGCCCCACGCCTCGGCGCCGGTGAGGAACGCGTCGGGTCCCATGAAGATGGCGGTCTTGGCGAAGGGGATGTTGCAGCTGCGGGCGAACACCTCGGCGAGGTTGCCGCCACACGTGCTGCCGTTGTAGTTCTCGATCGGATCGTTCGTCTGCGGCGGCACCCACTCGCGCTCGTTGGGGAACACCGAATCGAGGGTGAGCGTCCCGTTCTCCAGCCCGATGCCCGTCGTGATGACCTTGAACGTCGAGCCGGGCATGAAGCGCTCCTGGTACGCGTTCGACAGCAGCGGATTGCCGTCGGCGTTCTGCAGGTCGGTGAGCACCTGCTGGGCGACTTCGAACTCGGCGTTGACGAACGTGTTCGGGTCATAGCTGGGGTTGCTGTACATCACGCGCACCGCGCCGGTGCTCGGTTCCATCACCACCACCGAGCCGGCGCGCCCGCCGAGCAGGAACTTGGCGACCTCCTGCGCGTCGGCGCGCAGCGCCAACTGCACCGTGCCGGCGTTGTCGAGCTGGCCGCTCAAGAGGTCGCCGAGCCCGCGGAGCTGCTGTTCCGAGGTCGACCCCGTGAGCACGTCGCCGTAGAACCGCTCGACCTTCGTCGACCCGAACGCGTAGGTGAAGTATCCGGTGACCTCGGAGAGGAGGTCGCCGGTGGGGTACTCGCGTCGGTACTTGAGGGGGTCGTCGGGATCGGCGGAGTCGGTCGGGTAGGAGATCGCGGCGACGATGCCGTCGGCGGTGATGATCGGGCCGCGCGGCTTGTTGAACTCGCGCAGCACCTGGCGGGTGTTGTCGAACTGCGCGTCGAGCTCCTCCTTGCGGCCGACCTGCCAGTAGTTGAGCGCGACGAACAGCACGACGTAGCAGGCCATCAACCCCACCGCGAGTTGGCGGATCTGCCGGTTCACGATCGTGCCCCCGACACGATCGGCACCGGCCGGCCCTTGCGCTCGGCCCGGCGGGTGGCGCGGCCGAGGCGCCACGCTTGCCAGCGCTCGCCCGGTGTCGGGTCGTCGGGGAGCTCACCGAGGCGACGCGCCGACGAGTCGGACACGCGTATGAGCAGCGCGATCAGTATGTAGTTGGAGACGAGTGACGACCCGCCGTAGCTGACGAACGGCAGGGTGATGCCGGTCAACGGGACGACCTTGATGACCCCGCCGATGATGATGAAGGCCTGCATCCCGATGATCGTCGTCAGGCCGACAGCGAGCAGCTTCTCGAAGGTGCGGTCGGTGCGCAGCGCGGTGCGCAGCCCGGCGCCGACGAGCAGCAGGTACGCCATCAGCACGCTCGATGCACCGACGAGGCCCATCTCTTCGCCGATCGAGGAGAAGATGAAGTCGTTCTGCGCTTCGGGCACCTGGTTCGGGTTGCCGCGGCCGAGACCGGTGCCGGTGAGGCCGCCGTCGGCGAGGCCGTAGAGCGATTGGATGATCTGGTAGCCCTTGTCGAGTGGGTCGGCCCACGGGTCGAGCCAGATGTCGACGCGGGTCTGGACATGGCCGAACTGCGTCCACGCGAAGTAGGCGGCGGCCGAGAACAACACCAGGCCGAGCAGCAGGTAGGCGACTCGTTCGGTCGCCACCCACAGCATGACGACGAACAGCGTGAAGAACAGCAGTGACGAGCCGAGGTCCTTCTGCGCCACCATCACCACGACGGCGAACCCCCAGGCCAGCACGATCGGCAGGATGTAGCGCGGCTCGGGGAGATGGAACGGCCCGACCTTCCACGTCGACGCGGCGATCAGCTCGCGGCGGTCGGCGAGGTAGGCGGCGAAGAAGATGGCGAGCGCGATCTTGGCGAACTCGCCGGGCTGGAAGTTGACCGGCCCGATGCTCACCCAGATGCGGGCGCCGTTGATGTTGCTGCCGATGCCTGGCACGAGCGGCAGCATCAACAACCCGGCCCCGATCGAGAAGAAGATCCAGCGGTAGCGGGCGAGATCGCTCGCTCGTTGCACGAGCAGCAGGGTGGCGATGAACACCCCGATCGCGACGATGCTCCAGGTCGCCTGCAGCCCGGCGAGGCGATCGTCGAGACGGGTGATCATCACGAAGCCGATGCCGTGGAGGAGTGCGGCGAGGGGGAGCATCGTGCCGTCGGCGCCGCGGGCGACGAGCCGCACCACGATGTGCGCGCACATCAGCAGCCCGAGGAGGATGGCGACGAAGAAGCCGATGCCGGGCGGGATCTCCGCGTTCGTGCCGAGCGCCGTGATCGTGTACGCCGATCCGGTGATGAGCGCGGCCATCACCAGCAGGGTGAGCTCGGTGGTGCGACGCCGCTTCGCGACGGGCGAGAACGCCCGCTCGCGCCCGGTGGCGAAGCCGTCGGCGACGCTCACCGGCGCAGCCTCCGCAGAGGACGGCTCATGGGCTCGTCGTGGTGACGCCGCTCGGGACGGCCGAGTCCGCTGCCGCCCCGCCGGGGGTCACCGCGTTCGGATCGGTGGTGGTGGATGGCACGGTCGTGGTCGTCGTGGTCGTCGTACTCGTGGTGGTGGTCGTCGTCGTTGTCGTGGTGGCGCTCTCGCGCAGGAAGTCGGCGGCGTCCTGTTCGGAGTCGAACCGCTTGTGGTCGTCGATCTCGGCGGCGCGGTCGGGTTCGAGCTGGTCGCGGCTCGGACCACCGGAGGTCTGCGCGGTCGGCTCGATCCACAGCACCCCACCGTCGCGGCCGCTGTAGATGATCGCCTCGTCGTCGTCGTTGAACGCCACGAAGTAGCCGCTGCGCGCCCAGGCCGAGAACACGGCGAAGCCGACCACGAGCACCGCCGCCGCGGCGAACGCCAGCGCGAACGTCACCACCTTGGAGCGCTTCTTGGTCGGGGAGGTGTCGTCACCGGCGGGCGGTCGGACGAGTGGGCCGGTGGGGTCGGTCGGTCCATCGCGGTCGGCATCGGGGTCGAGCGCCAACGGCCCGGCTGGTGTCGGAGTCGACGCATCGTCGGCCCAGGTGGGGACCACGTCGATCTCGAGTGTCGGGTCCGGCGGCTCGTCACCTTCCAGGATGTCGAGCACGATCACGGTGATGTTGTCGCGGCCACCACCGGCGTTGGCCGCTTCGACGAGCGCGTCGGCGGCGACCTGTGGGTCGGTCGCGTCGAGGAGGATCGAGGCGATGTCGGTGTCGTCGACCTCGTCGACCAGCCCGTCGCTGCACAGCACGAAACGGTCGCCGCGGATGAGCGGCAGGGTCCACCAGTCGACGCGCACGTCGGGCTCGATCCCGAGCGCGCGGGTGATGATGTTGCGCCGTGGGTGGGTGCGGGCCTCGTCTTCGGTGATGTGGCCGGTGGCGACCAGTTCCTGCACGTAGCTGTGGTCGACGGTGACACGACGCAGCCGGCCGTGACGGAACAGATACGTGCGCGAGTCACCGACGTTGGCCAGCACGAGGGCCTCGGACGGAACCTCGGGCGTGACCGGCGTGACGTTGCCGGGTGCCGGCGCGCGGGTGTCGCCCGGTTCGTCGCCGTCGCCCTCCTCGTCGTTCTCGGCGACGTTGGGAGCGGCGCGCCCGGCCTGTGGGTCGGCGATCACGGCGATCGCGGTGATGGTGGTGCCCATCCCGCGCTGGGCGGGATTGGCGATCGCGGCGCGGAAGATGTCGGTGTTGGCGGCCGAGATGCTGCGGACGAACTCGACCGCGGTCGGCAGGTGCCGCACCGCGTCATCGTGATCGTCGTCGCCGTTGTCGTTGTCACCGTTGTCGCCGTTCGCGGGGCCGGCCGTCGCGTCGGCGCTGGTCGCATCACCAGCGGCGCCGATCGCGGCGAGCCGGGCACGGATGCCGTCGACCGCGATCTGGCTGGCCACCTCGCCGGCCTCGTGGCCGCCCATGCCGTCGGCGACGACGAACGCGTTGTCGGTGACGAGGAGGTTGTCCTCGTTCTCGGGTCGCAGCCGGCCGGTGTCGGTCGCCGATCCGACGCGGAGCTCAGCCACGGGTTCCTCCGTCGGCGGTCAGGGCGCGTGGGCCGCTCACTGTGCCTCGATCACGGTCGTGCCGACCTGCAGTCGATCACCCGGATGGAGCAGCTTGGCGCCGCTGAGCCGGACACCGTTGTGGTACGTGCCGTTCGTCGAACCGAGGTCCTCGACCATCGGTTGGCCGTCGTAGTCGAAGATCCGTAGGTGGGTCTGGGACACATAGGCGTCGTCGTCGATCATGATCGTCGAGTTGGGGTCGCGGCCGAGGGTGATCTCACCGGCGATCGCGATGATCACCCCCCGACGTGAGGGCGGTTCGAGGATCACGAGCCGGCCTGCACGCCCTGCCTTGCCCTTCGCCGCCTTGCGCGACGACTTCTGGGCCTTCTTGGTCGCTTTCGGATCGGGCTCGGTCGGTCGGCCCATCGGTGCCGTCGGCGCACCCGGCACCGCCTTCTGGCCGGGAGCACCCTGGGTGTTGATCACCTGCTGGCGGCGCACGACCGGAGTGCGTACCTCGCTCCACACCGCCCACAGCACGCGGGCGAAGAAGAGGTAGAGGAGCCCGAGGAGGACGAACTTGAGGATGTTGAGGACTTGGTCGGTCATGGGATCCGTTGGATTCGAGCGACGATCGCCCCGTCGTCGGTCAGGACGCCTCGAAGCGGACGTGGGTCGAACCGAAGCTGATGATGTCGCCCTCGTTCAGACGCTGCTCACCGGCGATCTTGATCCCGTTGACGAGTGTGCCGTTGGTCGAGTTGAGGTCGATGACGACGTAGTCGCCGCCGACCTGGCGCATCTCGGCGTGGCGCCGGCTGATGTTGCTGTCGTTGATCGAGATCGTGCACTCCGGCAACCGGCCCACCGACACGGTGCCCTGGTTGAGGCTGATGCGTTGCCCCGACGGGAGCACGATCGACGCCATCGCCGATCCGCCGAGGCCCTGTTTCAGCAGGGCGGTCACGTTGAAGCGGCCGTTCTTCGTCTTCGCGTCGGCGCTCAGGCGGACGGCGACCGGACCCATGAAGTGGTAGCCCTCTTCGCGGGCGTACTCCTTGGCGGCTTCGGCGAGCTCGGTGGTGAGGGTGATCTCGATGTCGGTGAAACCCTCGCGGTCGGCCGGGCTCAGCGTGATGGTGAAGTCGTTCGGGACGATGCGGCGACCCTTGACGTCGACGGACCGGTGGTCGTCCATCTCACGCACGAGACGGCGACCCAACTCGATCGGGCGGATCGAACCCTGGGAGCGACGAGTGAACACACCGTCGACCATACGCTCCAGGCGGCGCTCGATTGATTGCAATCCCATGGTGGGTCGCGAGGCTAGTGGCCGATCTCCAGCCCTCCCCGTCGCCCCATTCGCCCGTTCTCGTGATCTTCTTGCGTACCCGCGGACGCAGAAAGATCACGAGAACGCGGTGTGCATCATGGGTGGGGATCCTCGGCGGGGTGCGCTAGCGTTTGGCTCTCCACTTGCGCGAGTGGCGGAATGGCAGACGCGTCAGCTTCAGGTGCTGGTGTCCGAAAGGGCGTGGGGGTTCAAGTCCCCCCTCGCGCACAGTTCGGGGGAAATTTTCCCCCAGCTCCACCGACCAGGTGACGGAGCCGCTGGCCCGATCATCTGTGAAGCAAGCCGAGCGGCGAGCCCGTGCAGAACGCGCGGCTGGTCATCGAGAAGGCTGGTCAGCCCCACAGGTGGGGTTGCCAGGGTGCCCGTGGATCGCATACTGATGCAGGCGCTCCTGGTCGTCGATGTTGAGTAACTCGACCAGGTCGAACACGGGTCGGGTGGGGCCGCGCATCACATTGAGAGCTTGATGCCCGGCCGTGCCCTTCGCTGGGGCATCAGTGGTGAGCAGAACGAGTGGAAGCCCGAGTGCACCCTCATGGAGAACGGCGGCCTTGCCGAGGGACTTCCAGAGCGTGTCGCTGCGACGGAGCCCCGTGCGGTTGGACGTGAACGCACCGGACACGTCGAAGGCCCAGTCCCTGCCAGTGTGATCGGTGGCGACGAAGCTGAGGACGATGCCGAGGCTCCGCGGCTTCACGTCCTCCCGAACGTCAACGAAGCCAGAGCGCTCCAGCAGGAGCCGGGCGAGTTCTTTGGCCTGGCGTCCCTCACGGACGGCTCGCGCCTGGAAGTCCTCGGAGTCGTCGGCAGGCGCGACCGCAGGAAGCTCGACCCGGAACGGAACGGTCAGAGCACCAGACTCGCTGTCCAACCGCTGTCGTTCGCTCGTGATCCGCTGTTCTGCGCTGTTCACGTAGTCGGTGTCGGTGTCGAAGCCGATGTAGTGGCGCCGCGTCCGCAGTGCGGCGACCGCAGCACTGCCCGATCCCATGAACGGATCCAAGACGACGTCGCCTTCGTACGTGTACAGCTCGATCAGCCGCTTCGGGAGTTCGACAGGGAACGGTGCTGGATGCCCGACCTTCGTGGCGCTCTCCGGACCGATTTCCCACAGGTCGGTGGTGGCCTCCATGAACTCGTCGCGTGAGATGGTGGCCGTCGACGGAAGTTCTCTGGCCAGTCGCTGAGTTGGAGTCAGGGCGCGGTCGAAACGGCCTTTGCTGGCGATGACCACCCGCTCCGTGACGTCGCGCAGCACCGGGTTCGACGGGCGTTGGAAGGTTCCCCAGGCACATGAACCTCCAGCCGCGCGTCCTTTCCACCAGATCACCTCACCACGAAGCAGCAGACCGAGGTCCTGGAGGATCTGAGTGACGTCACCGGAGAGTGAGCGGTACGGGCGACGGCCGAGGTTGGCGACGTTGACGGCGATGCGGCCACCCGGCTCGAGCACTCGTTTGCATTCCGCAAACACGTCGCGTAGAAGTTGCAGGTACTCGAAGTAGGTGGCCGGCACTCCGTTGACGCCAAGGCTCTGTTCGTACTGCTTGCCGGCGAAGTAGGGAGGCGAGGTGACGACGAGTGCCACTGAGTTCGACGCGACCTTGTCCATCTGTCGGGCGTCATGGGTGTAGATGACATCGACCTCGTCCGGCCGGTTGATCGACGCGTCATTCGACACCTCAGGTGTGATGAAGCGTTCGTAGAACGCGGACGCGTCATGCCCCTCGCGTCTGCTCGAGCCAAAGTTGGTGGTCGCGGTCGATCGCCGTGGCGACCTGCTTCGAGCGGCCGACAGCGGCGTGACGCTCATCGCGAGGCCTTCCGCACGGAGCGCTCATGGGCTGCCAGGACCTCGTCAGCGCTCGGCAAGCGATCGAGGTACTCGCACACCGCTCGAGTCACCAGCAGATTGGCGGATATGTCCCGGTCGGTAGCTGCCTGACGCAGACGACGATGCACCGACTCGGGAAGCCGGATCGCCGTTGCGACCCGTCGTTCGTCGAACGTGCGGGGTCGACTCATACACCGACGGTAGTCGCGGGCTGTCCCAGAGCCGCGGATTTCCGCGCGCACAATCGCGCGGTCACGCCCACGTGGATGGGGCCCGTTCACGGGGAGCCGCTGACAGGCAGGCAGGGTCAGACGCGCACCGACAACAGGGCACGGCGCCAGCCGCGGAGGTCGTTGACGACGGCCAACTCGTCGCAGCTCGCGAGGTCGCCCACCGTGATCGAGCGTTCGGTGAGACGGCCGTCGGCGAGGGCGATGGCGCGCCCGATGCCGGGGAGGCCGCCATCGGCGAGAGGTGGGCAGAACCAGTCGCTGCCGATGCGATACGCCAGGTTGGCGATCGTGGTCTCGATGGCGTGGCCGTACTCGTTGACCAGCACGACGTCGTCGGCGTCGGGATGCCGACCGCGGGCCTGGTCGTAGTGGCGTCGCCACGTGGTCTTGTGGCAGCAGTACGGGTCGTCGGACCGCGTGATCGCGTCGTCGATGGCGAGCACGACCGGCGACGGACCGACGTCGAGCATCGACTGTTCGATCGTGAGCTCCCCACGACGATCGGCGAGCAACCGAACCCGTTCAGCGGGATCAGCACTCGGAATCTCGGCGAGGCGCTCTTGGATGGCCGGACGATCGAACGGGAAACCGAACCAGCGTGCCGATGCCTCCATCCGATCGAGGTGGGCACCGACGTTGGCCAGACCACAGGTGTCGTTGCGAAGGGTCTCGAGCAGCGCCAGCGGCCGGTGGGAGCGGGTGAGGATGCGCGCTTTGGCACCCACTTCGGCGTCCTCGGCTGCTGGAGTGGACGACCACGTGATGCCGCCACCTGCGCCGTACTCGTACGTTGCCGTCGCCGGGTCGAGCACCGCTGTGCGGATCGGGACCGAGAACACCGCCCGCGTGTGCTCACCGGCCGGTGCGAGGAACCCGATGGCGCCGCAGTACACGCCGCGTGGGTCGAGCTCGAGTTCCGTGATCACGTTCATGGCGGCGATCTTCGGAGCACCGGTGACCGACCCGCACGGGAACAGCGCGCCGAGCACGTCGGTGAGCGTCGCCGCGTCGGGAACCTCGGCGCGCACGGTGGACGTGAGCTGCCAGACGGTCTCATACCGCTCGAGCGTGAACAGCTCCGGCACCTGCACCGAGCCGACCCGAGCGATCCTGCCGAGGTCGTTGCGGAGCAGATCGACGATCATCACGTTCTCCGCCCGCTCCTTGGCCGACGCCAGCAGCGTCGCGGCGGCGCGGTCGTCGGCGTCCGGCCGCGGCTGGCGCGGCGTGGTGCCTTTCATCGGGCGGCAGGTGATCGTGCCGCCGTCCCACCGGAAGAACAGCTCTGGCGAGGCCGACGCGATCACCCGCTCGCCCGTCGCTCCGTCGGCGATCTCCAGGTACGCGCCGAATGCGCACGTTTGCGTGCCGAGCAGTGCGGCGTACGTGTCGAAGGGTGCGCCGTCGAAACATCCGTCGAAACGGTCCGTGACGTTGACCTGGTAGACGTCGCCGGCGGCGATCCTCGTCCGCACCGTCTCGACAGCGTCGGGGAAGGCCTGCCGGTTGGCCCGCCGAACCCGCGACGTCACGCAGCTCTCGCCATGAGTCAGCGGCTGGGCCGGTGTGCGTTCCCGGAACGACTGCCACCACGCGAACGGAATGCCGGCTGGTGGCGCCGGTGCGGTCCGCATCGCCGCATCGAACGCGGGGGCGGCTTCGTAGGCGATCATCATCACCACCCACTCGCCGTGTTCCGCCGCCCGTTGCTCTGCGGCGCGGATCACGTCGATCACGTCGTCGATCGCGCTGGCTCTCCCCGAGGCGACCGGTCTGTCGAACGACCAGCTCGCACCGGCGCAGGTGAGGTCGTCGAGCCGGATCACGCGCCCATCCTGCCTCGTCGAGTCGGCGGGCAGTATCGAAACGGTCAGTCACCGAGGAATCGAGCAACTTCGGCGGCCACCGACGGCCAGCACCCGGACCTTCGTCCGTGTCGACCGCAGTTCGATCCATCGCTCCTCGCGCACCGTCCCGATTCCGTCCCAACTTTCGGGGCTCGTCCGACGGCCGCGGACCGCTTGCCTAAGATCGCACCACCCACGTCACTGGAGGTCCGCAATGTCCGAGCCAACTGCCACGTCGTCCGGAGTCAGCCGCCGCGATGCCCTGATCGGCCTCGGTGCCGTCGCCGGCGCGGCGGCCGCTGTCACCGCGTTCCCCTTCACGGCCGGCGCCGCGGGCCCGACCCCGACGGTGCTGCCCGCCCAGTCCGGCGAACTGCTCGGTCCCTCGATCCCCGGTCTCACCTACCTCGGCATCGACGCCTTCGCCTTCACGACCGCAACCCTCGGAGCTGGCGGTGTCCAAAGGCTCTACCAAACCGAGACGGGGATGGAGCCGGTTCCCTCGACGAATCGAATCTGGGCGCCGCTGATGATCCCCGCAGGATCGGTGGTGCATCAGATCAACGTCGGGTACCAAGGTCAACCGATCGCGGAGATCAGTCGGCGCCCCATCAACCAGCCGTTCCCGGCCCTGCCTCCCGCACAGCCGTTCCAGCTGACGTTGCCCGCCAGCCCTGGCGGGCCGTTCTCGTCGACCCTCAACTTCACCGGCGCTGCCCCGCCGACGGCGCCGGTCACGATCGAAGCCGATTCCACCTACACGGTGAGCTTCTTCTGCAGTCCGGGATCGTCCGTGTTCGGCTGCTCGATCGGCTATCTGCCGCCGACGCAAGGGTTCATCCCGTACACGGGTGGCACACCGCGCGTGCTCGACACCCGCGGCGGGGCGAAGCTCGGCCCGGGCGAGGAACGGGTGGTCGATCTCGCGATCCCCGGCGCTCGCACGGCTGTGATCAACCTCACGATCACCCAGACCGAGGGCGCCGGTTACGTCGCCGTGTTCCCCGACGGCATCGCGTGGCCCGGCAACTCGAGCATCAACTGGAGCGGGCCCAACGAGAACGTGGCCAACGGCGTGATCACGGCGGTCAACGCCGCGGGCAAGATCAAGATCCGCGGCGGAGACGGCACGACCGACGTCATCATCGACCGCATCGGGTACCTGATCTGACCTGACGAATGGACCGGCCGGGACAGTCCCGGTCGGTCTGCTCAGGCCTCGGGTGTGGATCCGCCTCGGCGTCGGGCGGCGATGATGGCAGCGGCGGCGATGGCGACGAAGGCGATCACCCCGATCACGATCCATGCGGTCGGCGTCGATCCGTCCTCGTCGCTTGCATCGGCGGCAGTACCCAGACCGAGCGTGGTGTCGTCCGGCTCGGTCGGCGCGACTGCGGTGGCCTCCACGGTGGTCTCCGGCTCGGCTGGAGCGCTTTCCGCCGGCTCGGTCGCAGCCGGTTCCGTGGCAACTGGCGCGGTCGGCGCCGGCTCGGTGGTGGCGGACCCTGGGTTGTCGACGTCGACGATCGCGGCGAGCTGCTCGCGGCCGGGGGCGTCGAGCGGCACGTCGTCGATCGCCGCCGCCGGCTCGGACCCGGGTGCAAGGATCAAGAGCCGTGGGGCCGGGTACTCGTCGGCCGGGTCGCCGCTGATCCAGGCGAGCTCGTCGCCGTTCTCGCACACCTGGACGGCGGGGAACGTCAAGAGCTCGCCGACGGTGTCGGGCGCGAGGAACTCGATCGGGAACGCACCGGCCTGATCGATCGGTAGGACGCCACCCGTCCACTCGAGCACGGTGCGGCCTTCGTCGTCCGCCGTGCTGCTCGCCGTCCACCCGTCGACCGCCTCGGCGACTGCGCCGGCCACGGGCGCGCGGACCGACACGGCGATCGTCGGCGAGTCGCCGCAGCCGTGTTGCGGTCGGAACGTGACTGTCGCCTCGGCACCGGCAGGGACCGCGACGACGTCGGTGTCGGTGTGGGCCGACGCGATCGACGCCGGCGCGAGGCCTGCGACACACATGGCGATACCGACCGTCGGGAGCACTCGTTGCACGATGGCGCGTCTGGACACGCCGCTCATCCTGGCACCGGTGCCGTCGAGTTCATCGATCGATCGGGAACTCGACGACCGCCGACGTCGAGTCGAACGTCCCCGTGCGCGCCCGGACCGTGAGCGTCCAGTCGCCGACGAACGGGATGTCCGCCAGCATGTAGAAGCTGCCGTCGCCGCGATCCTCGGCCGAGAGCGTCAACGGGCCGATCCCTCGGGTCTCCTCGCGGAGCTCGACCGCCGGCGGCTCGATGACCGCGAGCGGTGCGCCGGTGTCGTCGAGCAAGGTCAACTCGATGATGTTCGCCCCCACGGCGCCCGGGCTGACCGTCGCGGTGACCGTGCCGGCGATCGGCGACAACGGAGCGGAGACCGGCGCGATGCCCGTAGGCGCGTCGTCGGCGACGACCGGTGAACGCCCCACAAGAGTGGCCGTGGCGACGAGCAGCAGGGTGAACACCACCAATTCAGCCACCACCGAACGTCGCAGGCGCGCCGCCGGACCGGCTGCAGCCGATCGATCGTCGACCGATCCGTCGTCGGTCGGATCGGCGTCGGCCGTCGCCGTTTCGAGGTCGGGGACGAGGGAGAGCCGGTTGCGGGCGCCGATCGCCAGCAGGATCAGCACGAGCCCGATCTTCACCAGCAGCGCCTGGCCGTAGCTCGTGTCAGCGAGCGCGTTGAACGACGGGAGCACGATCACGCTCATCGCGATGCCGGCGGCCGACACGGCGATCACCGCCCAGAGTGCCCCCCACGAGACGTCGACGGCGATCCGTGTCCGCCATCGCCCGGTCGTCCGGCGGAGCATCAGCGCGAGGGCGACGACGCCTCCGAGCCACACCGAGCCGGCGGCCGTGTGCACGAAGTCGCTGAGCATGATCAGCCACGTCGGCTCCTTGGTCCGGGTGTGCCCCTCGACCGCGAAGCCACCGAGCGCGAACACCGTGGCGAGCAGCCCGAAAGCGAGCCGCGCGGGTGAACCGTCGCGTGGCCGACAGAGCACCAGCCCGAGCAGCCCGACCAGCGTGACGGCGGTCGCCAATCCGATCGGCCCCGTGATGTTGTCGGTGACGAAGGAGCCATCGGTGAGTGCCGACCAGTCGCCGCCCACCGTCACGAGCCGCGCCGGGAAGGCGGCGATCAGCGCCACGAAGCCGACGAGCGCGGAGATCGAGCACCACACGTCGAGCCGATCGAGCGCCCCAACCACGTTCTCGTCGGGCTCGTGCAGCGCGGCGGAGTGCCAGCGCCGTGAGTACCACCACAAGCCGACGGCGACGAGCACGCCGCCATAGGTGAACGCCATGGCGATGATCCGCCACACGCTCGCCGCCACCGGAGCGCCGCCACCCAGGTCGACGTCGGTGACCCCGCCGGCCGATGGTGCGCCGACACTGAACGTGCTCGTGCCCGACACCGGGTGCGAGTCGGCCGAGATCACGCGCCACGCGACGAGGTAGGTGCCGTCGTCGAGCGTCGCCGGCAGATCGACGTGCACCGTCCTGTCGACGACCGACGCCTCGACGGGGATCGAGGCGCCGGTGGCGTCGAACAGTTCGACGTTGCCACCGCTCAACGAGACCGGTTCGGTGAAGGTGACGGTGACCTCGTCGGGAGTCGCCGGCAGCACCGTGCCGGCCGGTGGATCGACGCCGATCACTTCGGCGTGGGCCGACACCACCCCCGCGGACCAGCCCGCGGCGATGACCACCGTGGCGAGCACGGCGAGCAGGGACCTCAACGTGTCACGTGGTGCCTGACCCCACGTGACACGTTGGTCAGGGCTTGCGGGTGCGGGCAATCGCGACGACAGCGGTGCCGAGGCCGAGCACACCGACGACGAGCGCGGCGATGGCGAGACCGTTGCTGCTGGCGTCGTCGCTGTCATCGGTCGAAGCCTCCGCGCTCTCATCGTCGCTATCAGTAGCAGCTGCGGTGCCGTCGGCGGAGTGCCCGGCGTCGGCGTCTGTCGCGGCCACGACGTTCACGAACGGCGCCGGACTCTCCAGCTCGAAGGGGTCCTGACCATCGGCGGGGATCTCGATCCAACCGGTCTCGCCCTCCTCGCAGGTCTGCACCGTCGGGAAGAACAACAGCCCCGATGCGTCAGCGGGCGCCTGGAGGCTCAGCTCGAACGCGTCGCGGTACCCGTCGGGGAGCGGCGTCTTCGCCGTGTACACGACCTCGCTGACGCGCTCGGTGATGTCGCCGTGCGCGCCATGGATCGGCTCGTCGAGCGTCTCCATGACCTTGTCGACGTCCCAGTTCGGGTTCACCGTCGGCGTCACCGCCGGGATGGACTCCGGCATCTGGATCCGGATCTCGGTCGTCGGGGATTCGCCACACCCGTGCGGCACCGCGATCGTGACCAACGAGTACGCGCCGGCGACGATCTCGTCCTCCTGGATCGTCACGTGAGCCGACGCGAGACCCCCGCCGACGATCACCGCCGCGGTCGCCACGAGTCCACCGATCGCCACCCGCTGAATCCGGCCCTTCGACATTCGTCCATCTCCTCTTCGTCATCCGGCCGTCGACTGATCGGCCCGCACCGATGGTCGCTCATCGGAGGCGGTTGGTTCCGGGCCTGTCGAAATCCCCGTCAGGACATCGGCGCATTCGCCGGGGTCGTCAACCGGGTGACGACGGCGATGATCACCGCGATCACCACACACACGATCGACGCGATCATGCCGACGGTCGTGACGGCGTGCGGGACGGTGTCGACAGCGCCGGGGTTCCGAGCGGCGACACCCGTCGGTCGGTCGCCGATCTCGAGCAGCGAGGTGACCCACAACCACGTGGCGACACTGATCCCGCCAGCAGCGAGACCGAGCCCGTACGCCCGCACGATCAGGAACCCGACGACGCCGACGAACGCGATCAGCCCGACCTGGGCCAGCCGGCCGGCGAAGAACACGGTGGGGAGATCGATCGCCGCGGTCGGCGACCGCACGTTGTCCCGCCACGTCGCCGTACCCACGGGGACGAGAGGCCCGGCTGCGAGCACGAGCAAGCACACCGCGCCGGTCCCCGCGATCAGCGGGTTGAGGTATCGCTGCCCGGCGCGCCGCAGCGACCCCAGCGAGGCGACGAACACGATCGCGCCGATCGCGCCGACGGCCACCACGAGCCACCATCCGGCGTCGCGGGTGACTGTCAAGGTGAACGCTTCCGGTGAGGTGCGGGTGATCGATTCGGCCGTCGCGATCGGCACCTCGACCAGGCCGATGGTCAGCGCCGCCCAGCCGGCCAGCGCCAGCCCGGCGCCGCCGGCGAGACCGGACGCCCAACGGAACCCGAAGCAGGCGAAGAGCGCGCCGACGACCATGACGGCCGCGCCCCCCACGGCGCTCGGGCCGAGGTTCGTCGCGACGTCGTCGAGCCCGTACATGCCCGAGGTGATCCCCGCGGTCGGTCGACTCGTGCGGATGTCGACGACGTCGCCGACAGCGGCCATCAACGCGGCCACCGCCCCGAGGAAGGAGGCGACGAAGATCACCCGGACGCGGAACCGCTCGCGTTCGGGCGGGAACTCCCGCACGTCGTCGAGACCATCGAACACGGCCGGGCCGGCCACCGGGAGCTCCCGAGTCGCGACCGGCGGGGTGGTCGGTGGTGCGAACACCTCGGTCGTGACCGCGGCGAGGTCGATCGGCTGCGTGTCGGGCTGCTCGATCGTCTCGATCAGTTCGGTGTCGGGCTGCTCGATCGTCTCGATCGGTTGGGTGTCGGGCTGCTCGATGGTCTCGACGCGTTCGGTCGGGTCGGTGACCCCGCGCAGCGAGGCGCCACATCCGTTGCAGAACGGTTGTCCTACGCTGACCTCGACTCCGCACGAGGGACACACCATGGCGCCGACTGTACCGACACCATTCAGGCCGATGAACGCGAGCGGCGATCGGTGACCGGCCGCTTCGCTCCGTCCCCGACCGGCGAACTGCATCTCGGCAACCTGCGCACTGCCACCGTCGCCTGGTTGTCGGCCAGGTCGGCCGGCGCGCAGTTCCTCGTGCGGATGGAAGACCTCGACCGGCATCAGTCGAGCGCGGCGCACGAGTCGGCACAGCTGCGAGAGCTCGCGGCGATCGGTCTGGACTGGGACGGCGCGGTGGTCCGCCAGAGCGAGCGGTTCGATCGCTACCACGCGGCGATCGAGCGCCTCCGGGCGCGAGATCTGGTGTACGAGTGCTACTGCACGCGCCGCGAGATCCTCGCCGAGATTGACGGTGCCGTCGCCGCACCCCATGGCCCGCCCGGCTCATACCCGGGAACCTGCCGCGACCTCACCGAGACCGAACGCGCGCAGCGACGGGCCGCCGGGCGGAGCCCCGCCTTGCGGCTGCGCACCGACGGTCGGTCGATCGCGTTCCACGACCGCATCGCCGGCCCGGTCGCCGGCCCGGTCGACGACGTCGTACTGCGGCGCAATGACGGCGTTCCGGCCTACAACCTCGCCGTGGTGGTCGACGACGGCGCACAAGGGATCGACGACGTCGTGCGTGGCGACGACCTGCTGACGTCGACGCCCCGGCAGATCCACCTCCAGCAGCTCCTCGGCCTGGCACAGCCTGTGTACTCGCACGTCCCACTGGTCGTCGGCCAGGACGGTCAACGCCTGGCCAAACGGCACGGGGCGGTCACGCTCGACGAACTGGAGCGTGACGGCCGGACAGCCGGCGACGTGGTGGGCTGGATCGCCCGGAGCCTCGGGCTCGCGCGACCTCGCGAGGTCGTCACGATGGACGGGCTCGTGGAGCGTTTCGACGTGAAAGCGATCCCGCGGGCACCGATCGTGTACGACGAGCGTTCGTTGTGACGTGAACTTCGTCCGGTGCCGCCACCAGAAGCGGTGCGGCCGTTAGGGTTTCGGCGTGGTTTCGGTGGCTCGTTCGACACGTCAGCGCGCGTTCTACGCGCTCGGGCTCGTCGTCGTCGGGGCTGCGGCGATCGCCGCGTGCTCCACCTCCGTCCCCAGTGGTGGCGGCGGCGAGGGAGCTGCCGCCGAACCCGCGGCGCTCGTCGTGACCACCACCATTGCCGACACCACCACCGTCGCACCGACCACGACGGAGCCGCCCACCACCACCGAGCTGCCGACCACGACCGTCGAGCCGGCCACAACGGTGCCCGAGGTGCCGACCACCACCACACCGCCGAACCTCGTGGCGGTCGCACCGATCGACCCGCCGCTCGTCGCCGTCGGCGGTGGCGGCGGGCAAGAGACGGCCCGGATCCAGCTCCGCCTGTTCGAGCTCGGATTCTGGCTCCAGGCCGCCGATGGCAGCTACGGGCTCACCACCAGCCAGGCCGTGATGGCGTTCCAGAAGTACATGGGCTTCGACGCGACCGGCAAGGTCGACCAGCGCACGGCCGACGCGCTCACCACGATGACGCTGCGTCCCTACGCCCGCGCCAACGCCGGCACGCTCGTCGAGGTCGACAAGGCCAAACAGCTCCTCTTCTTCGTGATCGACGGCAAGACCGAATGGATCCTCAACACCTCCACCGGCAACGGCAAGGAGTACACCGAGGAGGACCAGAACACACCGGGTGAGATGATCACCGGTGTCTCGCTCACCCCGAGCGGTCTCCACAAGGTCAACCGCGAGCGTCCGGAGGGCTGGTGGGAGGGCGACCTCGGCCAGATCTACCGGCCGAAGTACTTCGTCGGCGGCGTCGCGGTGCACGGGTCGAACAGCATCCCGAACTATCCGGCCTCACACGGCTGCGTCCGCGTGAGCGTGCCGGCGATGGACTGGATCTGGGACAGCAACCTGATGCCCATGTCTGTCCCCGTCTGGGTCCACGACGGCGCCTGAGCGGCTGAGCGGCGCCGCTCAGCGGACTGATTGGCTCCAGCGCTCCGAGTCGTTGAACGGGTCCGCTGATTACGTGTCGTCGGTGAGGTTGTCGATGCGGTCGCCGATCCAGTCGATGAGGCTGGCGTTGACGAAGATCTGGTAGGCCACCCACACGATCAGGGCCAGCACGGCGAGCACGATCAGCAAGCGGACCAACCGCATGAACTTGTTCGTGTACTCCGAGATCAGCGGCGTCCAGTTCTGCCGGGCGGCTTCGGCGTGTCGGCTGAAGAGCTCAGCGGCCCGTTCCATCTCGCCGCGCGTCGCGGCACGCACCTGGTTGATCACCTCGTCGGATTGAGCCGATGCTGCGGCCGCGGCCGCCGCGGCCGAGCGCGTCGCACCGGGGGCGAAGTCGTTCGCCGCGGCGCGGAAGCGGGCCTGTTCGTCGGCCGCGATCAGCTCGGCACTGCTCGGCGGGGAACGCCGGGCGTCGGTCCAGTCGAGCCCGTCCCACCATCGCAGGTGGGTACGGCTCTCCGGATCGGGATACCAGCCCGCCCGGGGCGCATCAGCCCGGCGCATCGTGGATCACTGCCGGATCTCGGCCGAGTCCGGCTGCGGGAGGTCGACCCGCTCGTTGTCGGCGGGGATGGGCAGGCCCTGCTTGGGGCGGACCTCGTCGTCGGAGTCGTCAGGCCGGACGGCTTCGGCGAGCGCGGCGACGGTGCCGAGGAGCCCGGCGAACTCGACCGGGATCACGAGCTTGGTCGCCCGGCCGTCGCCGATACGTTCGAGCGCCTGCAGATACTCGACGGTGAGCACGGTCTGGTCGGCGTCGGCCTCCTTGATGCCGAGCAGCCGGGCCTTGGCCGCCGCGCCCTCGCCGACACCGAGCAGCTCGAGGCGGGACCGGTCGGCCTCCGCCCGGAGCTGAATGGCCTGGGCATCGCCCTCGGCGTCGAGGATGGCGGCCTGCCGGCGACCCTGGGCCGACAACACAGCGGCCTGCTGCTCGCCGTCGGCGCGGGCGATGGCGGCCTCCTGGTAGCCCTTCGCTTCGGTGACGGTGGCGCGGCGGTCGCGCTCCGCGCGCATCTGGGCGTGCATCGCCGACACGATGTCCGGTGGTGGATCGATGCGCTGGATCTCCACGCGCACCACCCGCACACCCCACTTGTCGGTGGCGTCGTCGAGCACGTCGCGCAGTTGGGTGTTGATCGTGTCGCGTGACGTGAGCGCACGGTCGAGCTCGAGGTCGCCGATCAGGTTGCGCAGGTTGGTCTGGGCGAGCTTGGTGATGGCGGTGAAGAAGTCGGCCACGTTGTACACGAGGCGCTGCGGATCGGTCGCCTCGTAGTAGACGACGGCGTCGACCGACACGACGACGTTGTCGGACGTGATCACCTCCTGCGGCGGCACGTCGACCACCTGCTCGCGCATGTCGATGAGCTGCATCGTCTCGATGAACGGCAGGATCAGGTTGAGGCCCGGGTTGCGCGTCGTGTTGTACTTGCCGAGGCGCTCGACGAGCCCACGCTGGAACGGGCGCACGATCTTCACCGAGCTCACGAGCACGATGATCGCGATGAGGGCGACGACGATCAGGACGATCGCGATGGGGTTCATGGTGCTCCTGGTTCGGTGGATGGCCGCGGGAACGAACCGGACGACGGAGGGCCGCCGGGCGGGAACGGCGGCGCAGACGGCAAGGGTGGTGGACCGGACGGCTGGATCGAATCGGCCGCGGTCGATGGGCGGACCATGACGCGGGTGCCGTTGACGGCGGTGATGACGACCTTGGCGCCCTCGTCGACGGTGAAGTCGCCGTCGGGTAGCGCCCCCCACTCCTCGCCGCTGACCTTGACGCGGCCACGGCGATCGGTGTCGTCCGGGTCGATCGCCCGGGTGACGATCGCCGGCAGCCCGACGAGGCGTTCCGCGCCGACGCCGGGCGCGATGTGGTTGTCGTGCACCCAGCGGCGCGCGTACCGGTACATGAGGTACCAGAGCACACCGCCGCCGACCAGGAACACCGCCCACTGGATCTCGATCGAGGCGTCGTAGAAACCGACGATCGACGCGGCGAACGCCGAGATCGCGAACGGCAGGATCACGAATGATCCGGGCAGCATCGTCAGCTCGATGATCGCGAACACGACTCCGATCCCGAGCCACATCCACGGCCAGAGGTCCAGGTCGATGCCGAGGTCGAGCACTACCTCACTCTAGGCGGCGTATCCGAACCGGCTGGTCGGCGGCCGTCAGGCACCGCCCGGTCGCGAGGTCGAAGCGCCACCCGTGCAACGTGCACACCAGCTCGTCGCCGTCGATCTCGCCGAACGCGGCGAGGTCGGCGTTGCGGTGCGGGCAGCGGCGCTGCACGAGGTAGTCGCCGATGCGGATGTCGGGCTCGTCGTCGTGCCAGCGCTCGGCATCGGGGTCGAGCTTGCGCACCACCTCGGCCTCGGCCCGCCGCATTCGTTCGCGCGACAGCGACTTGAAGAAGTTGTAGACGTACTCGTTGAACTCCCCGGTCCGCCATGCCGTGAATCGGCACGACAGGAACAGCGAGTTGCTCCAGTCGACGGCGCGCGCGGCGGCGACGGTCTCGACGAGCTCGCGCGGGATGTCGAAGCGGAAGTCGTACGGCTCGCCCTGGTGACGGCGCACTTCGCCGGCAGGGAAGTCGATCACGATGTCGAGGTCACCGGCGCGCAGGAGCACGTTCGCTCCGACCTGGCTGCGCAGGGTCGGCGCCATGTCGAGCAGCGGCTGCCACCATTCCTGCAACGTGGCGACGAGATCGGTCGACGGCGGGTTCCAGCCCGCCTTCATCGCGTCGAGCCACGGCATCCAGTCGGCCTGGTAGGCGCGCAGGTAGGTCCGCTTGTCGTCGAAGATCGCGCGCACGTCGTCGATAGGCATCGGGTGGGCGACCTCGATCGAGTCGGGGGCCACGTCGATCGTCGTGCCGGGGACGTTGAGCAGACCTGTCCGGCCGGCGGCGCCGAGCCGGGCGAGGAACTCGGTCTGATCGGGGAAGATGCTCAGCTCGTCGCCGTCGATCAGGTTGAGGGCGAACAGGTCGGGATCGAGGAAGCACGGTGGTCCCGCGCTCGGTACGACGGCGCGCGCGTCGATGTTCTCCACGTAGCGCATCGCCCGGGCGAACTGGCTGTCGATCTTCGCGTCGCACAACGCCCGCTTCACGTCGCCGGGCATCTCGTAGACCATCGGGTACCAGATCGCGCCGGAGAACTGGAGCCAGTGCAGGTCGACCGGGCCGTGCGCCCGGAGCTGGGCGAGGTCGTTGGTGCGGCAGTCGTTCTGGTCGACGAGGATGGATTCGCCGTCGAGGACCACGAGCGCCGAGTCACCGCCCGGACCGTCGGTGATCGACGACTCGATGTGGATCGCGACCCGCACGCCCGGTGCGATCTCGAGCTCCTCGGTGTCGGTCGTGCGGATGAACTCGGTGAAGCCGAGCGCGGCCAGCGTGCGGCGCTGCTCGCGGGTCGGGAAGTCGGGCAGCAGGATCGGGATGTCGCGACGGAGGTGTTCGCGGAGCCACGGATCGTCGTGGTGATCGCCGTGCAGGTGCGAGACGTAGAGGAAGTCGGCCTGCGCGATGCGCGACTGCAGGTCGTCGCTCAGCTGGTCGTTGCGGGGGAACGGGAACCACGAGCCGAAGAAGGCCGGCACGAACCACGGGTCGCAGAGGATCGACACCCCCCGCGTCTCCACGAGGATGCCCGCATGGCCGATCGAGGTCGCCCGCATCAGAACCTGCAACGATCGGGGTCAGGCACCGAACGTTGCAGGTGGTGAACCGACCGCATGGGGGCGTCGCGGGACGGACGCGTGACGGGGGTCAGGCGACCGGCGGGTCGGTGAACTGCTGGCCGGCACGCGAGACGTGCTCGGTCCACGCCGTGCCGTCCCAGTAGCGCAGTTCGTAGCGGCCCGACGGATCGGCGTACCAACCGGCAGGGACGGTCGACTCCGGCGCCGCGGCGGCCGCCTGCTCGACGACGGGTTCGGGCTCGGGTTCCGGAGCGGGCTCGACCGCCGCGGTATCGACGGGAGCGGGCTCGACCGGGATGTCGGCGGCGGGCTCCGGCTCGGAGATCTGCGCGGCGAGGTCGTCGACGGAGGCTTCGGACGTCTCGGGCGCCGTGCCCCAGCCAGCCGGCTCGTCGACCGGGCTGGCGGCGAGCTCCGGCTCGACCGGGTCGGAGATGATCTCGTCGGCTGCGACGGCTTCGGCTGCGACGGCTGCGACAGCGGCTTCCGGCACGGCGGTGCCGATCGGTGTGGGATCGACCGGCGCATCGGCAGCCTCGTCGAGTGGCACGACCGTTTCGCCGGCGTCGATCGCGCCGTCGTCGACCTCGTCGCTCAACTCGGCGATGTCAGCAGCACCTGCAGCGCCAGCGTCGCGGCTGAGGTAGGCGACGATGTTCGTGCCGGCGGCGACGATCGATACCACCTCCCACCCCTCAGCGGACTTCTCGTTGAGCAATGGGGCGAGCGCATCGGCGTCGTACGACGAGGCGGTGACGGAAGAGAACTCCTGCATGCCGGCGATGCTAGACCACGGCGGCTGGCACCACTCATGCATCCTGTCGCAGGTTCAGGTTTCGTCGGGATGGACGCCTTCGGTGAGCATGACGACGTCGGCATCGTCGGGGGCGCCGTCGTAGCTCAGGTGCCCGGCGTTGAGGGCGAGCAGACGATCGCTCGTCTTCACGGTGGACAGTTCGTGGGTGGCGACGACCAGGGTGGCGCCGTCGGCATGGGCGAGCGTGAACAGCTCGAGCAGTGCGTCGCGACCCGTGCGATCGAGGCCGACGAACGGCTCGTCCACGAGCATCACGTCGAACGGACGGACGAACGCCATGGCGATCGCGGCCTTCTGCTTGAGGCCACGGCTGAAGGTCGTCGGCAGGTCGTCGACGCGAGGGGTCAGGCCGACCAGCTCCACGAGGTCGACCGCCTGCTGCTCCCAGCCCTCGGTCTCGTGCAGCCGGGCGATGTATTCGAGGTGCTCCCAGACGCTGAGGTCGTCGTAGAAGACCGGTTGGTCCGACAGGTACGAGATCGAAGCCCGCGACTCGACCGAACCGAGCGGATGCCCACCGACCGTGGCCGTGCCCTCCGAGGGCTCGAGTATCCCGGTCAGCATGCGCAGCAGCGTGGTCTTGCCACTGCCGTTGTGCCCGATCACCGTCACCCGCTGACCCTCTTCCACCCGCAGGTCGAGCGGGGCGAGGGCCTCGGCGTCGCCGTACCGCTTGCACAGCCCCTTCGTGACGACGGCCGCGGGCGTCGAGGGTGGCGCCTGCTCGGCCGGCGTGGTCGCGGGCGCCGTGTCGGCGGGTGCCGATGTCGCAGTCGGCGCCGCCTTCGACGGTGCTGGTCGCGCGGACGACCCGGGTCGATTGGAACGGCGGGGACTGCTGCTCGCTGGTCGGTTCATGTGGCGGCTCGCCCTTCGGCAAAGAAGTTTCGGATCTTGCTGGTCCAGGTGTCGCGGTTGCGAACCCACATCACCGTGAGCGCCACCGCGAGCGCGACGGCCAGCGAGGTGCGCAGGCCGGTCGCCGCGGTCGGGTCGAGGCGCATCACCACGACGGGGAGCACGCCGACGCAGCTGATCACCACCGGGAGGAGTGTGGTGAGGACGGTGTTGAACCCGGCGAACTCGGGGGGCATCATCGAGGTCTCGGTGTTGCGGGGGGCGCCGGTCAGGGTGAGCTCGGCGGCGGCAGCGGTGGCGGGGGCATCGTTGACGGTGGCGATGATCGGCCCGAGCGCCCCGCCCCATGCAACCGGCACCATCAGTGCGAATGCGGCGAGGGCGTGTTGTGGATCGAGAACGGTGGCGGTCGACGCTCCGATGATGCCGGCCACCACGAGCAAGATCGCCGGGGCCACGAGGTGGTTGGCGTAGATCCATCCTCGGTCGACGGGGATCGAGTCGGTGAGGTCCGCGCGGTCGACCTCCTGGGAGAGCGCTTCGATCGATTCGAGCCCGACGAAGAAGACCGATCCGAGCAGCAGGAGCGCGAACAGCGGCGACGCGGTGAACGTCAGCGAAGCGAACGCGCCGGCCGCGATCGAGAGCGCGACGATCCGTCCGACCCTGGAGACCGGGAGGCGCCCGATCGCACGCGACCCGCGACGCCACACGACGACGGGACGGGGGTGCGGCACGCGGCGGCGACCGTCGACGTGAACGCTCGGTGATCCGCTCGGCGCGACGTGACGCTTGGGTGGGCCGGCGAGCCACGACCGGTTGCGGAGCGTCTCGGCGCGCAGTTCACGGCGGAGCAACACCACGGTGCGCAGGTCCTGGGAGGTGGCGGCGAAGCGCAGTTGCGACACGAGTTCGCCGCGGCGGGCGAGTGGTTCGAGACGCAGGCGGCCGCCGAGCGCCAGGCTGACGAGCACCACCGCCACCGCCACCACGATCGCGACCACGTCGACCGGGCGCTGATCGATGCCCCACAACGCGAGGTGCCCGGCGAGGTTGCCCGGGCCGACGCGGGCGATCCCCGAGGTCGAGTCGGTCCAGATGCCCCAGGCGACGGCCGACTGCCATGCGATCAGGACGAACCCGATCCCGGTCGCCCCCCACCGCGGCAGTCGGAGCGCGTGGGCGATCACGCCGGCGCCGACGAACATCGCACCGACGATGGCGCCGTACATCGCGGCGCTGGCGGCCCATGCCGCACGGGACCCGACGAGCTCGGTCGCCACGAGTTGACCGACGATCGCCGCCACGAGGCCGAAGCCGAAGATCATCGAGCGGAACCGTTGCCAGATAGGCGTGAACAGGACGAGCCGGCGCGAGATCGGCGCGAGCAGGACGTGGCGGATGTCGGCGCTCTCGATCGAGATCGGGCCACCGTCGGCGCCGCTGCGCAGTCCGACGGCGACCGCCAGCACGACGGCGATCCCGAGGATCGACGGTGCCTTCATGAAGAGCTCGTCGATGTCGACCTGGTCGTCGATCAACCCGTCGATGGCGTCGGAGACGACGACCACCAGCACGAGGCCGGCGAACGCGAACAGGTAGACGCGGTACGCCACATCCCACCAGTCGGTGGACCCCAACCGATGCTTGGTGCGGGTCCGACGGAGTTCGCGCAACGTGGCACGGGCGTCGGACATCGCCCCTGACGGTATCGGCCCGCCGCTCTCGCGCGCACCCGCACCCCGGCCCGTCCACGGCGCCCCGGACGCCGGCCTGCATACTGTGACGGTGTCGACCGAGGGTGCACAGGTCTTCTTCTCGCTGTTGGCGATCGCGGCGGGTGTCGGGACGCTCGCATTGCTGATGATCTGGATCGCGGCGCGCGCCGGGAGCGAGGGCGCCGCCGCGCTCGGACGGTCGATCCAGGAGGCCGCGCCGTGGCTGGCGTTCCTCGTGGCGGCGACCTCCACGGTCGGCAGCCTCTACTTCTCCGAGGTGGCCCACTTCGTGCCGTGCCGGCTCTGCTGGTTCCAACGCATCGCGATGTACCCGCTGTCGGTGGTGCTCCTCGTCGGCGCCGTCCGGCGTGACCCGGGGCTGCGCTGGTACGTCGGGCCGATGGCGCTGATCGGCGCCGGGGTCGCCGCCTACCACACCCTGCTCGAGTGGAAGCCCGAGCTCGACACCGGGGCGTGCGAGCTGTTCGGGCCGTCATGCACCGACATCTGGTTCCGTGAGTTCGGGTTCCTCACGCTCGCCACGATGGCCCTCATCGGGTTTCTCACGATCCTCTTACTGATGTTCCTGCGTTTCCCCGCCACACTCGACCGCGTCGATCCAGTCGACACGCCGACGTCCACCACCGACGGTGACAATGGGAAGTGAGACCGCTCCGTGAATCCGAAGAACCGCACGTTCCTCATCGTCGCCGGCGCCGTCCTGCTCGTGATCGTGGCGGCCATCGTCGCTGTCGTGGCCACCGGTGGTTCCGACGACTCCGACTCCTCGGACGTCGCGCAGACGCGGCCCGTGGAAGCGACCGGCGATCCGCTCGCGCCGTTTCAAGCCGAGGACGTCGACCCGGCGGTCGACCCGGCTGTCGGCCAGCCCGCGCCGGTGGTGTCCGGTGAGAACTTCGAGGGCGAGGCGATCACGATCGGCGAGCCGTCCGACGGTCCCACGTTGCTGGTGTTCCTCGCCCACTGGTGCCCCCACTGCAACCGTGAGGTTCCCGCGCTGTTGGAGCTCGACGACGACGGCGGGATCCCGGCCGAGCTCGATCTCGTGGGCATCAGCACGGCGGTCGCCTCCGACCGGCCGAACTACCCGCCGTCGGAATGGATCGTCGACAAGGGATGGCGTTGGCCGGTCATGGTCGACGACGAGAACGGCACCGCCATGGGCTACTACGGCGGCACCGGCTTCCCGTTCCTCGTGATGCTCGACAGCGACGGAACCGTGCTCGCCCGCCAGAGCGGCGAGAGCACCCCCGAACAACTCGGCGCCTGGATCGACACCATCTTGAGCTGATGGGCTCGGCCGCCTTGAGCTGATCGCTCGGCCGCGCCTTCGTCAGTCGCGGAATTGGCGGGCTTCGTGTTCGGCCCGGGAGATGACTTCGGCGACTGGGCGGCCCAGCACTGCGGCGGCGCGGGCGGCGTCGTCGAACTCGACCTTGACGCGGGTTGCGCCGATCTTCACACCGATCGTCTGACCATCGACGTCGACCGTCGTCATCGAACGGCGCTGTGGCCAGCGTCGCATCGACGACGCCCGCACCCCGAGCGTGCCGGTGCGCTCGACGAGGATCCCGCGTAGTCGATCGGCGTCGGCGGGGTCGCACAGGACGCTGACGGTGTGCGCGGGTCGACCCTTCTTCATCACGATCGGCGTCAGCCAGGCGTCGTGGGCCCCCGCTGCCAACAGCGCCGCGACGGCGTCGGCGAGCACCTCTCCGGTCACGTCGTCGAGGTTCGCCTCGAGCTGGAGGACCACGGTCCCGTCGTCGGGCGACGTGTGTTCGGAAGCGACCTCACCGACCACGACCTGCACGACGTTGGCCCGCTCTGCCGGGTCGGCCGTACCGGCGCCATAGCCGACAGCGGCGATCGTCATCGGCGGCGGGCTCCCGAATCCCGATGCGAGCGTCGTCACCAGCGCCGCGCCGGTGGGCGTGGTGACCTCGAGCGTGGTCGCCAACCCGGTGGTCGGTGCGCCGGCGTCACGGAGCAGTGCGACCGTCGCCGGCGCGGGGTTGGGAATCAGGCCGTGGGCCGAGCGGACGGTGCCGGCGCCGAGGGCGATCGGCCCGCAGCGGATCTCGTCGACGCCGAGCGCTTCGAGCGCGGCGCACACACCGACGATGTCGACGATCGCGTCGAGGGCGCCGACCTCGTGCAGCTCGACGTCGTCGGGGGCGACGCCGTGGATGGCCCCCTCGACCGCGGCGAGGCGCTCGAACACAGCGCGTGCACGCTGCCTGACCCGCGCGGGGAGCTCGGCCCGATCGAGTACCGCGTAGATCTCGCGCACCGGCCGGTGGGGATGTTCGTGTTCGTGTTCGTGGTGGCTGTGCTCTTGAACGCCGTGGTCGTGGATGACCACGTTGGCCCACGTCGCGCCCACGCCGCAGCGCTGGACGCGTTCGAACATCAGCGCGTACCCGTCGACGCCGAGCCCGGCGATCGTCGCACCGATCACGTCAGGGTCGGCTCCGGCGTCGACGAGTGCGGCGAGGGTCATGTCGCCGGCCACTCCGGCCTGGCAGTTGAACCATGCGACGCGCATCGTCAGCGGCTTCCGCAGCCCGGTCGGTCGCGCATCATCCGCGCGACCGCGCACGCGGCACCGAAGCCGTTGTCGATGCCGACGACCGTCACCCCGCTCGCGCACGACGCATGCATCGCCAGCAGGGCGGTGACCCCCTCCAGGGCCGACCCGTAGCCCACGCTCGTCGGCACCGCGACCACCGGCGCCCCCGTCAGACCACCGACGACACTCGCGAGCGCACCCTCCATCCCGGCGACGACGATCACCGCGTCGGCCGCCACGATCTCGTCGAGGCGCGCGAGCAGGCGGTGAAGTCCCGCGACACCGACGTCGCTGACGACGGTCGGTCGGATGCCGTTGGCGCGCAGCGTGATCACCGTCTCGTCGGCAACGGCATGGTCGCTCGTGCCGGCGGTGACGACCACCACGTCGACGGCGACGGGGGTCGGCGGTTCCCGCCAGAGCAGGCATCCGCCGAGGTCGACCAGCGTTCCGGCGGCGCCTCCGGCAGTTTCGGTAGCAACCCGGCGGCACGCCGCCACCTGGTCGGGCGTCGCCCGGGTGAGCAACACCGGCCCGGTCCCGTGGTCGAGGAGCTCGGTGACGATCAGCGCGCACTGCTCCGGTGTCTTGCCGGGACCGTAGATGGCCTCCGGCATCCCCTGACGGAGGTGCCGATGATGGTCGACGGAGGCGCCCTCGACCTCGGCGAAGGGCAGACGGCGCAGACGCGCCACCGCATCGTCGGGCGTCACCGCACCGGTGCGCACGTCGTCGACGAGCTGCCGAACCGTCATCTCGTCCACCGGATCATCGTGCCATGTGTTCGAGCGGTCGACGTAGCCTGACGCCTCATGGCGCAGCGTGTGGGCTTCCTCGGACCGTTCGGTACGTTCACCGAGCAGGCACTCCGCACGCTCGACGACCTCGCGGGAGCCGAGCACATTCCGTTCCGCACGGTGCCGGACGTCCTCGATGCTGTCGAGTCCGGCGACCTCGAGTTTGGGCTCGTCCCGATCGAGAACTCCATCGAGGGCATGGTCAACTTCACGCAGGATGCGCTCGCGTTCGACTACGACCTGCTGATCATCCGCGAGGTCGTCATCGACATCGAGCACTGCCTGATGACCCGGCCGGGTGTCGGCCTCGACGACGTGACGGCGATCCACTCCATCCCGGTCGCCACGGCCCAGTGCCACCGGTACCTCCGCGAGCACCTGCCCGACATCGAGATCCACGCGGCGACCAGCACCGTCGATGCCGCGCGCACGGTCGCCGAGTCGACCGAACCGTGCGCGGCGCTGTCGCCGCGGGTGGCGGCCGAGTTGTACGGGCTCGACATCGTCGCCGCCGACATCGCCGACCACGACGGCAACCAGACCAGGTTCGTCCTCGTCGCCCGTGACGGCATCCTGGCGCCGACAGGTCACGATCGCACGGCGCTCGTGATCTACCAGCGCGCCGACGAGCCCGGCTCGCTCGTGTCGATCCTCCAGGAGTTCACGGCCCGGCGGATCAACCTGTCGAACCTCACCAGCCGCCCGACCAAGGCCGGCGGCCTCGGCGACTACTGCTTCATCGTCTACGCCGAGTCGCACGTCGGCGACGAGCTGCTCGCCGACACGATGCGCGCCCTGCACGCCAAGCAGGGCGGGGTCAAGTTCCTCGGCTCGTACCCCGCCGCCGGCGATCACGCCGAGTCGGCCCGCGAGCACGCCGACACCCGCTGGCGTGAGGCCGACGACTGGGTCGGAGCGATCCGCCGCCGCATCAGCGCCTGACGCCTGACCTCGTTCGTCGGGGACGGGGCCAGACGAACGGGGTGTGCGTCGGGGTCGCGTACTGTCGGGGAGATGTCGGACACCGCCGCACCGAACCAGCCAGTCGCCGTCGTCACCGGGGCGAACTCCGGGATCGGACGGGCGACGGCGATCCACCTCGCGTCGACCGGGAGCAGGGTGTTCGGCACCGTCCGGTCGGTCGGCAAGGCCGACAAGCTGCGGGCGATGGCATCTGATGCCGGCGTCGAGATCGAGCTGGTGGAGCTCGACATCGCCGACGACGCATCGGTCGCGGCGGGATTCGAGCAGATCCTGAGCGAGGCCGGACGGGTCGACCATCTCGTCAACAACGCCGGTGTCGGCGGCAACGCTGTCGCCGAGGAGTGCCCGACCTCGCTGTACCTCGACGTCTTGAACGTCAACCTGTGCGGCGCGGTGCGCTGCATCCAGGCGGTGCTGCCACAGATGCGGGAGCGACGGTCGGGTGTGATCGTCAACATCACCTCGGTCACCGGGCGCATCGCCGCGCTCGCCCAGTCGCCGTACGTCGCCTCGAAGTGGGCGTTCGAAGGGCTGAGCGAGGGGCTCGCCCAGGAACTCGCGCCGTTCGGCATCCGGGTCGCGATCATCGAACCGGGAGTGACGAAGTCGGCGATCTTCGCCAAGAACATCGACGCCCCGAACTCCACCGACGCCTACGACGCGCACTACCGGCGCATGTTCCAGTTCTATGCGGCGGGGATGGCCAACGCGACCGACCCGTTCGAGGTCGCTCGCGTCATCGACGAGGCGATCACCACCGACTCACCGCGGCTGCGGTACCCGGTCAGCTGGTGTGGGCCGGAGATGTCGGCGTTGCACGACCGCATCGACGACGACGACTGGGTCGGGCTCGGTGCGATCGCCGACGACGACGCGTACTACGACCGCTTCGCCGAATTGTTCGGCGTCGACATCGCCCCGGCGTGAGCGAACCGGGCGAACGCACCATTGCCCCGGTGCGCATCCTGACGGTGTGCACCCACAACCGGACCCGCTCGGTGATGATGGAGGCGCTGCTGCGCTCGATGCTGTCGGCCCGGCTCGGCCCCGACGGCGTGGTCGTGACCTCGGGCGGGTTCGGGCCCGCCGGCATGCCCGCCATCTCGGAGGCGGTCGAGGCGATGGCTCGACGTGGGCTCGACGTGTCGGGTCATCGCAGCCGCCAGGTCGACGGATCCGTGTTGCGCCACAGCGACCTCATCCTCACCGCCGAGCGCGATCACGTGGTGAAGATCGCCTCGATCGACCCTGCTGCGTTCCGGCGAGCGCTGACGCTGCCCGAGTTCGTCAGCACCACGTCGCGTGCGACCGGCTCCGCGGGCACACTCGCCGACTGGGTCACGTCGATCACGTCGGAGCGCACGGCGATGGCATATCTGCGTGACCCGATCGAGGAGGTCGACGACCCGACCGGCACGACCGGCCGCACGTTCGAGCACGCGGTGGTCGCGATCGAGGCGGCCTGTTCGATGGCCGCGACAGCGATCGTGAACGCCTCCGGCCGCGGCCTGGCCTGACGACTCACCGAACTTGGTCGTGGTCGGGACGCGACGGCGTTCGGCCGATCGTCACACGAAGGTCGGCCGCGGGCGGTCGTCCGGCGATGGCGCGAGCCGACCGGCCGTGAATGCGTAGGCCCAACGCGGACCGTTCGTCGTGATGTCGGCCAGCGCGTCGACGAACATGTCGATGTCGGCGCGGGTCGTGCCCACCCCGATGCTGACGCGCAGCGCGTTCGGCAGGTCGTGGTCGTCGGCCGCGCCGCCGAGGTTGCGCAGGAACGGATGCGCACAGAAGGCGCCGTCGCGCGTGGCGATGCCGTGCTCGGCACTGAGGGCGGCGGCAACGACCGCCGCCGGAGTCCCCACGGTCCGCAGCGCCACGATGCCCACGCGTTCGCTGTCGTCGCCGAACGCGGACAGCACCTCGACGTCGTCGATCCCGGTGAGTTCGTCGCGGAGGTGGTCGGTGAGCGCTGAGTCGTGCGCCGCGATCCGGTCCATGCCGAGCGCCGTGAGGGCCCGGCACGCCGCGGCGATGGCGACGGCGCCGACGACGTTGGGCGTGCCCGCCTCGTGCCGGGCGGGCGACGCCGACCACTCGACCGCGGTCTGGGTGACGCGGCGGACCGCGCCTCCACCGGCGAGGTGCGGTGGCGCGGAGTCGAGCCAGTCGGGCCGACCGACGAGCACACCGGCGCCGTAGGGCGCATAGAGCTTGTGGCCGGAGAAGGCGACGTAGTCGATGTCGAGCGCCGCGATGTCGACCGGTCGGTGCGGAGCGAGTTGCGCCGCGTCGACGACCAGCCGGGCGCCGTGACCATGCACGATGGCGGCGATCTCGCCGATCGGCAGGAGCTCACCGGTGACGTTGCTCGCGCCCGTGATCGCGACGAACCCGCGGGCGCCGCCCACCCGGCGCAGCGCTTCGTCGAACAGGCCGGGCAGCTCCGCCGCCGAGCACGGTGTGGTGAGGTGCACATGGTCGCGGTCGCGCCACGGCAGGAGGTTCGCGTGATGTTCCAGATCGAGGGTGATCACACAGGTCTCGTGAGGCAACGCTCGCGACAGCAGGTTCAACGAGTCGGTCGTGTTGCGGGTGAACACGACGGCATCGCCCGCGCGGCCACCGACGAACGCGCGGACGCTGTCGCGGGCGCTCTCGAGCGCTTCGCTGCTCACCGTGGAGGTGAACCCCGCGCCACGATGGACGCTGCTGTACCAAGGGAGGAACTCCTCGACGGCGTCGGCGACCGCTTGGAGCGGAGGTGCGCTCGCGGCGTAGTCGAGCTGGACGAATCGGCGCGTCCCGCCGGTGACGAGCGGAACCGTGAGGTCACGCCCGACCACCTCGAGCAACGGTGCGGCGCCGACCACGTCGGCCGGTGATGGTGTGGCGAGGAACGTCATGCGACCGCACCCGCACCGGGAGCCCGCCGGATGGACGGGTCAGAACGTCGTGATCTGCAGGTGCAGGCTGAGGCGGTCGGCGCTGGCTTGCAGGGCCGACACCAGCTCGTCGATGCGGGAGTCGGGAATGCGGTCCGACGGACCCTGGAGACCCACCGATGCCCGCGCCGGCTCGTCGGCGTGCAGGATCGGCACGGCGAGGGCGCGCACGCCCTCGTACCGCTCGCTGTCGTTGATCGCCCACCCGCGATCGCGGACGTCGTCGAGTTCGGCGACCAGCCGGGTCTTGTCGACGATGGTGTGGTCGGTGAACCGGTGCAGCTCACCATGGGTCTCGACGAGTTCGCCGAGGTCCAGACCTGAGAACGCGGCGATGGCCTTGCCCATGGCCGACACGTGCCAGGGAATGCGGGTCCCGAGTGCTCGTGAGAACCGCAGTGGCATGTCGGACTCCACCTGGAGGACCATGATCGCGGAGTCGCCGTCGAGTACACCGAGTGCGCTGGTCTCATGGGTGGCCTCGGCGAGCAGCTCGAGTTCGGAACGCGCCGCAGCGATGCCGTAGCGCCGTGCCGCCGCGGCGAACAGGAACAACGAATCGGGACCGATCCGGTACCGCTCGGACGTCGCGTCGTTGGACAGCAGCCGTTCGCGGACGAGGGTGGCCAGGATCCGGTGTGTGGTCGCCGAGTTCAGCTCGAGCGTCCGGGCGACCTCGGTCGACGTGA
>CAZYWK010000013.1:0-36306 GCA_964651825.1 uncultured Ilumatobacteraceae bacterium
TGGAGCGGGTCACGGTGCCGACGTGGCCGGCACGAGGGTGAGGCGGATCGTCGCCGGGCGGGGAGCGACGAGATCGAGACGGCCGCCGTCGGCCTCGGTGAGGCGTCGTGCCAGCCCCAGGCCGCGGCCGTGTGCCGCCTGGTGATCGTCGGGGCGGTCGAACAGCGTCGCCACACGCTCGGCGGGAATCCCCGACCCTTCGTCCTCGATCGTGACAGCGGTGTCCTGCACGAGGATCGCCACCGTGCCCCGTCCGTGGCGCAGCGCGTTGTCCAGCAGGATGTTCAGTACCTGCCCGACCAGTCCAGGCGTCGCCATCACCGGTTGCACCCTCCCGGTCGTGACCACGAGCTGACGCCGCTTGGCCCCGAAACGTTGCTGCCAGTCGGCAACGTGATGATCGACCACCTCGACGAGATCGAGTTCGGTCCGCTCGCCGGTACTGCCCTTGCGCGCCACGCGGAGGAGCTCGTCGAGCGCGACGTTGAGCTCGTGGGTCTGGGCCAGCGCGGCCGCCGCCTCGGTGGCCACCGCCGGATCGTCGTCGCGCTCGAGCACCTCCAGTCGCATGGCGATCCCGGTCAGTCCGGTGCGTAGCTGGTGGGTGGCATCCGCGGTGAAGCCCCGTTCGGAGTTGAGCATCCGCTCCACGCGATTGGAGCTCAAGCGGAGGGCGCGGGAGATGTCGTCGATCTCCCGGATGCCCGACGCCGGCGGAGCGGTGACGCTGAAGTCGCCGTCGCCGAGCCGGGTGGCGCTGCGAGCGAGCCGTTCGAGTGGTGTCGCCAGCTGCCTGGCCTGGATCGTGGCCAGCAGCGCGGCGGCGATGACGGCGACGGCGGCGATGACGCCGAGCCGGAACACCTGGTCGCGGAATCGCTCGTTCAGCTCCTGGCCGCTGGTGATCAGCTCGATCGTGGTGGCGTTCGGGCCGACGGCCGAGGCCGTCACGGGCGACCGCACACCGTCGACGTCTCGCTCGACGATCACCGTGCCGTCGCCGGTGATGATCCGGATGCCGTCACCGTCGGAGATCAGCGTGTCGATCACCGCGAGGTCCGGTGGCTGGCCGATGACGAGGTCGTCGGCGAGGGCGGCGGTCACCGTCGCGAGCTGCTGGTCGAGCCGGGACTGCAGCTCGGATTCGGCCGCGTTGCGCACGATCAACAGCACGGGGATGAGCAACACGAGGATGACGACGCTCACGACGGCGATCGTCGACAGGACCAGGCGGCGACGCATCGTCGGTGGCTACGGCTCGAACCGGAAGCCGACCCCGCGGACGGTGACGATCTTCGACGGCGGGTCGGTCTCGTCGAGGATCTTGCGCCGCAGCGTCGAAGTGTGGGTGTCGAGCGTGCGCGTCGAGCCCCACCAGTTCGAGTCCCACACCTCGCTCATGATCCGCTCCCGCTTGAGGGTCACACCGGGCTGACGCATCAGGAGTTCGAGCAGGTCGAACTCCTTGGACGTGAGCTCCACCTCTGCACGCCCACCCGCCGCGTCGGTGACGAAGCATCGCCGGGCCTGGACGTCGAGTTCGATGCCGGCGCCGGTCAACCGGCCGGCGGGGGCATTCGACTCCGCGGCCGCGGAGGCAGCCCGCAGCCGGGCGCGGATGCGGGCGACGAGCTCGGCGAGGCGGAACGGCTTGGCGATGTAGTCGTCGGCGCCGGCATTGAGGCCGACGATCACGTCGACCTCGTCGGCACGGGCGGTCAACATGATGATCGGGAGGTCGGGATGCTCCGCCCGGACTCGCCGGCACACGTCGAGGCCGTCGAGGTCTGGGAGGGTGAGATCGAGCAGCAGGAGGTCGGGCCTGCTGTTCTCCACAGCGGCGATGGCGTCGTTGCCGGTCGCTGCGTGTTCGACGTCCAGGCCCTCGGCGCGCAGCACCCGGATGAGGGGCTCGCTGATCCGCTCGTCGTCTTCGACCAGGAGCACCGCCGTCATCGGCGACGAGCGTACGCCGGTGCGCCCGCCCGGCCAGGGACAGCAGCCGAGGGAATCGCCAGCGACGAGGCCGAGCGAGCCCGACCTCAACTGCTACGACGAGAATGGATGTGAGGCCGAGCCAATCGATTGCGGATGGCGTTGGCGTGGGCGGGGAAGCCTTCGTGGTCGGCGAGTGCCACGATCGAGGGGCTCATCCGGCGCAGCGCCACCTCGTCGGCGCTGGCGATGGCGGTGCGCTTGAGGAACGCGTCGGCCGTGATGCCCGACGACACGTGAGCGAACCCGCTCGTCGGTAGCGACGCCGGGCAGCCGATGACGAAGTTCGCCGCGCTGAATGGGGTGTGCTGGCCGACGAGGATCTCGCCGGCGTTGACCAGCGAGTCGACCACCCGATCGACGTCGGTCTCGGCGACGGCGACCTGGAGGTGCTCGGGGGCGTAGCGATTGGCGACCTCGGCGGCGTCGTCGAGAGAGTCGACCACGACGCACCCACCGTTCGGGCCGAGCGACGCCCGGGCCGCGGTGGCGCGCACGTCCGGCAGGTCAGCGAGCTGCCGTGAGAGTTCGGCATCGACGGCGTCGGCGAGCAGCGGTGCGGTGGTGATCAGCACCACCGAGCTGTCGGTCCCGTGCTCGGCCTCGATCAGCAGGTCGGCGGCGAGACGCACCGGGTCGGCCGAGCCGTCGGCGATCGCCACGCTCTCGGTCGGGCCGAGCAGCATCATCGTGGCGACACCGTGGCGCTGCATCTCGACCTGGGTGATGGTGACCGCGGGCGAACCCGGCCCGACGATCTTGCGGACCTGGGGGAACGTGTCGGTACCGAACCCCAGTGCGGCGATTCCGGCCGGTCCGTTGGCCCGGAACACGTCGGTGATCCCCAACTTGCGGCACACCACGAGCACGGCGGGGTCGACCTCGCCGCTGCCCCCGGGCACGGGCGGGACGACGAGCGCGATCTGCGCCACGCCGGCCACGATCGCCGGGACCGCGAGCTGATAGGCGACGCTCGGGTAGCTCGCCTTGCCCGACGGCGTGAACAGGCCGACCGAGCTGATCGGCGTGACCTTCTCACCGACCGTCAGCCCCGGCTCGCTCTCGATGCTCCAGTCGCCGCCGCGAGCCATCTGTGCCTCGTTGAAGCGGCGGAGGTGCGCGATGGCATCGTCGAGCGCGGCATCGACGGCCTCGCTCACGGTGGCGCGGTCGATCTCGGCGGCGCCCACGCGCAACTGGTCGGGTGTCAGGGCGATGCCGTCGAACCGCGACGTCGCATCGCAGACTGCAGCGTCGCCGCGTTCGCCGACGTCGTCGATCAGCGTGCCGATCGACGCGCGCAGACCAGGGTCGAAGATGTCGGACAGGCCGCGTGCGAACAGCGACGCGCGAGCCCGATCGTCCATCGTCGACCAGTGCTGTCGGCGCATCACGCTCACCACTCCGACGATACTGCCGAGTCCAGCAGCTCGGTCCGGCCGATATCTGGTCGCGGATGCTGCCCGCTGCGGCGAGCTACGGTCGCTGCCCGATGATCCTGCTCTCATCGCTGCCGGCTGACATCCCGCCCGACGATCCCATCACAGGTGGGGATGGCATCGGGGCCGGCGTGATCGTGGCCATCGTCGTCGTAGCGATCGTCATCGTCGTCGCGGCGATCGCGATCGTGCGTTCGCGGCGCGGCCGGACCGCGCCCCCTGCGGGCGGCTCGTCGGAGATGCCGCCGCCACCATCCACGCCCGCGCCGTGACCGCCACGGTGCCGGCCTCAGCGGAGCGCGACGATCGTCAGCCCGACCGCCGCCGACACACCATTCATCAGGATCGAGACGTAGATCCGTTGGCTGCGGTCGGGGCGATCACCGGGCAACGCCACCGCGAGCACGACAGCCTCCACGGCCATCACGACGCCCTCCCCGACCAGTACGGCGACGGTCCACCACGGTTGCTCGTCGCCGACCCACCGCACGGCCAGCCACAGGAACGGATGGGTGAGTGCGCTCGCCAGGATCACC
Source organism: uncultured Ilumatobacteraceae bacterium (assembly GCA_964651825.1). Classification (GTDB taxonomy): domain Bacteria; phylum Actinomycetota; class Acidimicrobiia; order Acidimicrobiales; family Ilumatobacteraceae; genus Sva-07. The sequence goes on from CAZYWK010000013.1 coordinate 3,971, forward strand.
ACGACGGTGCGGCGCGCGGTGGAGGCCGGCGATCCGAGCCAGGCGAGGAGCGGAACGGCGACGGCCACCTCCACGGCCACCGTCAGAACGAACGCCAGCACCCATCCGCTCATCTCGACCAGCTCCCGCAATACGGAGCGACCGCGTTCCTCGTCATCGTCGGATTCGGGGCGTTGGCCGTGGCGCTCGGCGCACCGTTGTGGTCCACGGCGCTCGCCTTGATGGCCTTCGGCGTGCTGCACAACGCCCTCGAGCTGCGGTACGTCGGTGGACGGTTCCCGGCGCTGTTGCAGGGGCCGTACCTCGTCCTGCTCGCGGGGCTCGTCACCGGCATCGTCGTGACCCGCCTCGTCGGTTCGATCGGCGGGTCGTCGTGGTCGATGCGCACCGAGATCATCCTGTCGTACGCGCTGCTCGCCGCCGCGGTGCTGGTTGGTTGTCGCGCTCGCGTCCGCGCCCGCTGGCCCGTCGTCGCGCTCGCGGTGCTCGGCCTCGCGGTCGTCGCGTCATTGCGCTGGCCCGATCATCACGTCGTCGTCATCACCCACCTTCACAACCTGATTCCGCTCGCCTTCCTGTGGGAGCTCTCGCGGCCGATGGCCCGCGCCGCGCGCGCGACGTTCCGCACCGCGCAGGTGGGTTGGGTGTTCGTCGTGCCGGCCGTGATCCTCAGCGGGGCGTTCGACGGCATGATCCGGCGCGGCGCGAGCGACGTGCCCGGCGTCGGAGGGATCGGCCGCGTCGCGCCGTTCACCAGCCTGCCCGACGCATGGGACACCACGATGGGCCGGCGCTTCCTCGCGGTGTTCGCGTTCTTGCAGCTGATGCACTTCGTGGTGTGGGTCGTGGTGATCCCCCGGTACACACCCAACGCCACGGCGACCTTCGAGCAGCGGGTGCCCGGCCTGCGCGGGCGCAGGTTCTGGGCCGTGACGCTGGCGGCGTGTGCCGCGTTCGCCATGCTGTTCCTCGCCGACTATGCCGAGGGCCGCACGGCCTACGCCGCCCTCGCCAGCTACCACGCCTACCTGGAGCTTCCGATCCTGATCGGCGTCGCGTTCGCGGCGACCGCCGCGACCGAGCGCTGACGGACTCGCCGTGCGCCCAGTCGCCAGCCGATGATGATGCTCGAGCTCATGCCGTTGGCTCCAGATGCCGAGGTGGAGACGTACGCACTGACCGTGTCGGAAGCATCTCTCCTCCTCGACCGGCTGAGCGAGTCGCTCGCCGCCCTCGCAACATGACGCGGCGCACCGACGTCGCGCGCGCGATCCACGAGGAGGCCGCCACCGACGTGGAGTAGCATCACCACACGTTCCGAACACCCGCCCGCTGGCCCGTTCGCCGGTCAGCACCATCCGTAGTCCTGGAGCGTGCATGCCCGTCACCGTCGTCGTTGGAGCCCAGTGGGGCGATGAGGGCAAGGCCAAAGTCATCGACCTGCTCTCGAAGGAGCACACCTACGTGGTGCGCTACCAGGGCGGTCACAACGCCGGGCACACCGTCGTGGTCGACGGCGAGCGCTATGCCCTCCAGCTCGTTCCGTCCGGGATCCTGTACGACCACGTCGTCCCGGTGATCGCCAACGGCGTCGTGGTCGATCTCCCGACCCTGTTCTCCGAGGTGGAGATGCTCGAGAGCCGTGGGATCTCCTGCGCGGAGCTGAAGGTGTCGAGCCGTGCCCACCTCGTGTTCCCCTGGCACCAGGCCCACGATGCGATCGCCGAAGCGATGCGCGGCGACGACAAGATCGGCACGACGCTGAAGGGCATCGGCCCGGCCTACGCCGACAAAGCGCGTCGTGTCGGCATCCGCGCCGGCGACGCGCTCGATCCGGCGCGGTTCTCGACACTGCTGCGCGAGCGGGCCGAGGCCGAGAACCTGCTGATCGAGCAGGCCGGCGGCGAACCACTCGACGTCGACGAGGTCGTGGGACGCTTCGAGGCCTACGGTGCCCGTCTCGCTCCGTTCGTCGCGGACACGGTGTCGCTGCTTCACGCGGCGCTTGCGGCCGGCGCCCACGTGCTCCTCGAAGGCGCCCAGGCGACGTTCCTCGACCTCGACCACGGCACCTATCCCTACGTCACGTCGTCGAACCCGACGGCGGGCGGCGCGTGCGTGGGCACCGGGCTCGGGCCACGCGACATCGGGCGGGTCGTCGGGATCACCAAGGCCTACACCACCCGCGTCGGTGCCGGCCCGTTCCCGACCGAACTGCTCGACGCCGACGGCGACACCCTGGTCGACGTCGGGCGCGAGTTCGGCACCGTCACCGGTCGCCGCCGGCGCGCCGGCTGGCTCGACTGCGTGATGCTCCGTCAAGCCGTGCGGCTCAACAGCCTCACCGAGTTGGCGCTGACCAAGCTCGACATCCTCGACGGGTTCTCCACGATCAAGATCTGCACGGGTTACCGCCTCGACGGCCGCCTGCTCGATCACTACCCGGACCGCTCCGACCTACTCGCCGACGTCGAGCCGGTCTACGAGACGATCGACGGATGGGAAGCGGTGCTGAGCGACAAGCGTGAACCCGGCGAGCTGCCGGCGCAGGCCCGCCGGTTCATCGAGATCGTCGAGCAGCAGGTCGGTGTCCCGGTGCGCGTCGTCGGTGTCGGCGCCGAGCGCGACGATTACCTCGTGTGGACCTCGTGAGGATCGCGTGATCCCTCGCTACTCCACCCCCGAGATGGACCTGGTGTGGTCCGACGTCGCCCGCTTCGGGCGGTGGCTCGAAGTCGAGCTGCTCGCCACCGAGGGCCACGCCGCCATCGGGGTGGTGCCCGGTGATGATGCCACGGCATGTCGTGACGGTGCGCCGGTCGTCGACGACGCGTTCGTCCACGCCGTGCTCGAACGCGAAGCGATCACCGACCACGACGTCGCTGCGTTCGTCGACGTCGTGCAGGCTGCGATCGGGCCGCCGGGGTCCTGGATCCACTACGGGCTCACCTCGTCCGACGTGGTCGACACCGCGCTGTGCTGGGCGATGACCGACGCCGCCGACCTGCTGCTCGCGGCGTCCAGCGACCTCGTCCGGACGCTCGTCGCGCTCGCCCACACCCATCGCGACACGGTGATGATCGGCCGGACGCACGGCATCCACGCCGAGCCCACCACGTTCGGCGCGAAGGTGGCGCTGTGGGCGGCGCAGGCCGACCGTGACCGCACGCGCCTGCGCGCCGCCCGCGACTCGGTCGCGGTGATGAAGCTCAGCGGTGCTGTCGGCACCTACTCGAACATCCCGCCCGAGGTGGAGGCCTTCGTCGGCGCCGCGTTGGAGCTCCGTCCGGTCGCCGCCACCCAGGTGATCGCCCGCGATCGCCACGCCGAGTTCCTGTACGCGTGCGCATCGGTCGCCGCGACGTGCGAACTGATCGCGGTCGAGCTCCGCCATCTGCAGCGAACCGAGGTCCGTGAAGTACAGGAGGGCTTCAAACCCGGCCAAAAGGGATCGTCCGCGATGCCGCACAAACGGAACCCGATTTCTGCCGAGACGATCTCCGGGTTGGCCAGGGTCGTGCGGTCGAATCTGCTCGCCGGTTTGCAGGACGTCGCGCTCTGGCACGAGCGCGACATCTCCCATTCATCGGTCGAGCGGGTGATCCTGCCCGACTCGTCGCAACTGACCTATTACATGCTGCGTCGGCTCCGACGATTGCTCGATGGTCTCGTGGTGATGCCCGATCGAATGATCGCCAATCTGGAGGCGAGTCACGGTTTGGTGTTCAGCCAACCGGTGTTGTTGGCGCTGGTGCAGAGCGGGAAGACCCGCGACGATGCGTACCGGATCGTGCAGCGAAATGCCATGAAGGCATGGGACGAAGGCCGTGATTTCCGGACGCTGCTCGAGGCCGACGAAGAAGTGAATGGTGTCGACCTCGACACCGCGTTCGACCTCCGTCGATCGCTGTCACACCTCGATTCGCTGATCGGAAACCTCGACCAGATCGCGATCGACTGAGGGCGCTGACTGATGGAGCCCGACTGACTCGATCAGTCAGCTCGGCCGATTCCGGCGGATTTCAGCACATTGGCCGGCACGCCGACGTCGCGCCACGACGAATACGAGATCGCCTTGCTGTCGGAGTAGCTCTTGGCGACACCGACGAACTCCTGCTCGAGCGCGCCCATGTCGATCGAATTCGACATGGCGGCGCGCTCGGCTTCGAGGTTCTTGCGCTCCTGGATCAGCAGCAATTCATCGATGGGGCTGGCCGATTGGAGCTCCTGATCGATGGTCTCGAGACGGCGGGCGATCGTTTCCGGGGTGCGCTTGCGGCCTCGTTTTGGCTTCGTCGCCCGCAAACCTTCGAGGTAATCACGAACGATCCGGCCCTCGGCGCGCCCCTTCGCCAACGCTGCCTTGTGCTCCGCGGTCATCGGGCTTTTCGATCCTCGCTTCACTGCCATATTCGTAGTGTAGGAAAGATCCTGCGCAATGCAATAGCGTAAATATCCATGTTCGAACTGTCATCCCATGGGACTGATGTATATGTCGGTGCCGGTCCTCAATACCCCTGGGGTGGTCTGTACGGAGGCCAGATCGTGGCGCAGGCATTGCGGGCGGCGACGCTGTCGGTCGAGCAGGAATTCGAGCCGCACTCCATCCGCGCTTACTTCATCCGACGTGGCGACCATCACGAACCGGTCCGGTACGAGGTCGATCGAATTCGCAATGGTCGGAGCTTCGTGACGCGCCGGGTCGTGGCTCGCCAGGCCGTCGGTGCGATCCTCAACGCCGAGGCCTCGTTCCAACGGCCCGAGCCGTCGGCGGTCGTGCAGACCGTGGCCATGCCCGAGGTTCCGGAGCCCGGCGAACTCACCGACGACTCGTGGAGCGACGCGTTCCGGCGGGCGTACGTTCCGCTCGATCGGGTGGGCGGTCCCGATCGCGACGGGAGCGGCCGGACGGTCGCCTGGTTCAAGGTCGACGAACCGCTGGGCGATCCCACCGATCCGCAGTCGCAACTCCTGCACAGATGCTGGCTCGCGTACCTCTCTGACGATCTGCCGACCGACGCCGTGCGCGACACACATCCCCTCGGCCGCGACATGGAGGCCCGCGAGGCGATGTTCGGTGCGAGCCTCGACCACACGATCTGGTTCCACGCCCCGCTCAGCGCCGACCGTTGGCACCTGCACGACTTCTCGTGCGTCCGCTTCGTCGGGTCGCGCGGCCTGACCCAGGGCTACGTGTTCGCCCCCGACGGCGCTCACGTCGCCACCGTCGCCCAGGAAGTGCTCCTCCGCGACTCCCGCAACAAGAAGTAGCGCGGCCTCCCGACTGGGATCGGCCTCGTCGCAGGCGCTTCCTCTGCTGCTGGTGCGTCGCTGGCCTACGGTGCTCGGCGTGACATCGCCGCTCGAATCCGCCCACCTGCCTGACCTGTCGCCGCCGCTGCAACGGCTGCGGGCACACGTGCTGGAGCACTCGGTCAAGCACGGCGAGTTCACGCTGAAGTCGGGCGCGACGAGCACCTGGTTTCTCGACACCAAGCAGACGGCGTGCCGCGCCGACGGCATCGTGGCGGTGACCGACGCGGTGATGGAGGTGTTCGCGGACGTGTTCGCCGACATCGACGCGATCGGCGGCCTCACAATGGGGGGAGACCCCGTCGCCTACGGGGTGGCTGCGGTCGCCGCCACCCGCGGCGCCACGATGCGCAGCTTCAGCGTGCGCAAGGAGGCCAAGCAAGGCGGGATCACCGGGCGCATCGCCGGCGCGCTCGTCGCCGGCGATCGGGTGCTCGTCACCGAAGACACCACCACCCGCGGCACGTCGCTCATCGAGGCTGCCGAGGAGATCGAGTCGTTCGGGGCGCGCCCGAGATGGATGACCGTGATCGTCGACCGTGGCGGCACCTGCGCGGCCATGGCCGCCGAGCGCGGCATCGACTACCGCCCGCTCCTGACCGCCCCCGACCTGGGGTTCGGCTACGGCACCTGAGCTGTCACACGGAGCCCGACCCGGTGTGCACTACGCCGGGGTTGAGGATGCCGGACGGGTCGAGCGCCTGCTTGATGGCCAGTTGAGCGGCGAGGTCGGCCGGTGAGCGGACGAGGCCGAGCCAGCGGGTCTTGGCGATCCCGATGCCGTGCTCGGCGGAGATGGTGCCGTGACGTTCGGCGACCGCACCCAGCACGACCTCGGCGATCTGCTCACTGTCGGACGCGCCGAGGAAGTTGAGGTGGGCGTTGCCTTCGGCGAGATGGCCGAACGGGATCAGCGTCGCACCGTCGTTGTCGGCGGTCGCTTCCGCGATCGCGAGGACGTCGCCGAGGGCGGCGAGGGGAACAGCGATGTCGAGCTTGAACGTCGGCACGCCTTGCGCGGCCGCGGCGGCGGCGATCGCTTCGGTCATCCGGTCACGGAACTCGATCAGCCGGCGACGTTGAGCGGCATCGCTCGTGACCACGGCGTCGGTGAGCCGGCTCGCGGCGAGCGCGGCGGACAGCTGCTCGGTCGGATCGGAGCGGTCGGCACAGTCGATCAACAGACAGGTGCCTGATTCGGGAGGTGTCACCGGCGCACTCCGCCCGACGTGCTCACCGACGAGCCGGAGGCCCGCGGGCTGCACGAACTCGACCGCATCGAGCGACGGTGCAGTGCGGCGGAGCTCCGCGAGCAGCGCGATGGCGTCGTCGACGGTGGCCAGCGCGACCATCGCGGTGGCGGTGTGCTCGAAGCGGGGGACGAGGCGCAGCCGCGCGGCGGTGACGACGGCGAGCGTGCCCTCCGATCCGGCCAGCAACGACGGCCAGTGCGTCCCGACGGTCTCCTTCGGGAGCCCGGCGAGCGAACCGACCACCGTGCCGTTCGCGAGCACCGCCTCGACACCGACGACCTGCCGGCGCATCGTGCCGAACCGCAGCACCCGTGACCCGCCCGCATTCGTCGCGATCGCTCCACCGATCGTCGCGACGTCACGGGCCGCGAAGTCGACCGGAGTGTCGAGCCCCGCGGCGCGCGCGTGATCCCGCCAGCGCGCGAGCGTGATGCCGGCGCCGGCGGTGACCTGCATCGCCGCGGCATCGACCGGGCCGAGCTGGTCGAGCCGCGTGAGCGAGAGCACGATCGCTGGGCGGATGCAGGCACCGGCCGCCCGCGGCACACTGCCCCCCACCAGTCCGGTGTTGCCGCCCTGGGGCACGATCGCCGTGCCCGACGCCGCGCACGCAGCGAGGACGGCCGCGACCTCCGCCGTCGATGCGGGTCGGACGACGGCATCGCACGGGCCGCCGTACCGGCCCGTCCAGTCGGCCTCGAAACCGGCCCGCTGATCGGCTGCTACGAGCACGTGCGACGCACCCACGATCGCCCGGAACTCCTCGATGGTTGCCATCACCCCGAGCATGCCACTCGTTCACACCGTGCCCGTGCGCCGATCAGCCGCTGACCCGACCGTGAGCGTCGGAGACCCTGCCCGGTATCGTCCGGCCGATGACCATCGACCGCGCGGCGCAGACCGGGCCCATCACGTGCATCATCGGAGCCGGTTGCTCAGGCTTCACGATGGCCAAGCGGCTGAAGGACGCCGGGCTCGCCTACGACTGCTTCGAGATGTCCGACGACATCGGCGGCAACTGGTACTTCCGCAACCCGAACGGCGCGTCGTCGTGCTATCAGTCACTGCACATCGACACCTCGAAGTGGCGCCTGGCCTTCGAGGACTATCCGGTGCCCGCGGACTGGCCCGACTTCCCCCACCACGCGCAGTTGCTGCAGTACTTCCACGACTACGTCGACCACTTCGGTCTGCGCGAGACGATCACGTTCAACACCGCGGTGACCGGCTGCGAGCCACTCGACGGCGGCCGGTGGGCCGTCACACTCTCGACGGGCGAGACCCGCGAGTACGACGCGCTGATCGTCGCCAACGGCCACCACTGGGACGCCCGCACGCCGGACTACCCGGGAACGTTCGACGGCTACCAGGTGCACTCGCACCACTACCGCGACCCGTTCGACCCCTACGACTTCCGTGGCAAGAACGTGATGATCGTCGGTGCCGGCAACTCGGCCATGGACATCTCCTCCGAGCTCTCCCAGCGCCCGATCGCCAACCGGCTGTTCATCTCGATGCGGCGCGGCGTCTGGGTCATGCCGAAGTACATCGACGGCAAGCCGGCGGACAAGGCCTCGCTGCCGACATGGATGCCGGCCAAGGTCGGCCGCTCCCTCGCCCGTCGCAAGCTGATCAAGACGATCGGCCACATGGAGGACTACGGCCTGCCGAAGCCCGACCACCGCCCCCTCGACGCCCACCCGTCGGTGTCAGGCGAGTTCCTCACCCGCGTCGGCTGCGGCGACATCATCCCGAAGCCCGGGATCGAGCGCCTCGACGGCGACGAGGTCGTCTTCACCGACGGCAGCCGCGAGCAGGTCGACGCCATCGTGTGGGCGACGGGCTACAACGTGACGTTCCCGTTCCTGAACGTGCCGGCGCTCACGCCGCAGGACAACACGTTCCCGCTCTTCAAGCGGATGGTGAAGCCGGGCTACGAGACCCTGTTCTTCCTCGGCCTCGCCCAGCCGCTCCCGACGCTCGTCAACTTCGCCGAGCAGCAGAGCAAACTCGTCGCTGCCGCGATCGAGGGGGCCTACGCGTTTCCGTCCGCGAGCGAGATGGACCACGTGACCGCGGCCGACGAGCGCGAACATCTCGGGCACTTCTACGACAGCCCTCGCCACCGCATGCAGGTCGACTTCAACGTCTACGTCGCCGACCTCGACAAGGAGCTCGCCGCGGGGACCGCTCGACGGGCGAGCATGGCGAGGGGAAGGCCGGCCGGCATCGTGCCGTAGAGATGGCCGTGGTCGCCGGCGACACGGGTGGCGATGAACGCGTCGGCGACGGCCGGCTCGCCGTATCGCACGGCGAGCGATGCCGCCCACACGATCGCCATCCGCTCGACGAGCCGTCGCGCGCCCGCCTCGGGATCGGTGACGTCGCGCACCCCGTCGCGGAGCGCGGCGATCGCGGCGTCGAGCCGCCGGTCACCCCCGGCGCCCAGTTCGATCTCGGCGAGGAACGTGTCGACGGCCGCGGGCTCGCGGGCCATCGCCCGCACGACGTCGAGGGCGATCACGTTGCCTGACCCCTCCCAGATCGCGTTCACCGGCGACTCGCGGTACAGCCGCGGCATGATCGACTCCTCGACGTAGCCGTTGCCGCCGAGGCACTCCATCGCTTCGCGGGTCACCTCGCTGCAACGCTTCGACACCCAGTACTTGGCAACCGGTGTGGCGATCCGCCGGAGTGCGAGCTCGCCAGGGTCGGCCTCGGCACGGTCGAAGGCGCCCGACAGACGCATCATCACGAGCGTCGCCACCTCGACTTCGACCTCGAGGTCGGCGAGCACGTTCTGCATCAGCGGCTTGTCGATCAGCAGCCCGCCGAATGCGTTGCGGTGCGCCGTGTGCCACGCCGCTTGGCTGACTGCTTGTCGCATCAACCCGACCGATCCGACGACGCAGTCGAGGCGGGTGTGGTTGACCATCTCGATGATCGTCGCGACGCCCCGACCCTCGTCGCCCACCCGGTGAACGACGGCGTCGTCGAACTCGACTTCCGAGGACGCGTTCGAGCGGTTGCCGAGCTTGTCCTTGAGGCGCTGGAGGCGCAGGCCGTTGCGGGTGCCGTCCGGCAGCACGCGGGGGAGCAGGAAGCACGTCAGCCCCTCGGGAGCCTGGGCGAGCACGAGGAACGCGTCACACATCGGTGCCGACGTGAACCACTTGTGGCCGGTGAGACGGTAGGTGCCGTCCGCGGCGGGCGCGGCGGTGCTGGTGTTCGCGCGCACGTCGGAGCCGCCCTGCTTCTCGGTCATCCCCATGCCGAGCGTCGCGCCCCGCTTCGAGCCGATCGGGACGAGCTCGGGCTGATAGGTGCGGCTGGTGATGACCGGCTCCCACTGCGCCGCGAGATCGGGCGCGGCACGCAAGGCGGGTACGACCGAGGTCGTCATCGAGATCGGGCAGCCGTGCCCCGCCTCGATCTGGGAGATCATCGTGAACAGGGCATCGCGCACGACCCGGCCACCCTCGCCGGCCGGCCGCTCGAACGGCAGCGAGTGGAGCCCGTTGCTGATCGACAGGTCCATGAGGTGGTGCCAAGCGGGATGGAACTCGACCTCGTCGACGCGGTTCCCGTACCGATCGTGGGTGTGCAGGACGGGTTCGTGCGTGTTGGCGTCGAAACCCCACCCGGAGACCTCCTCCGAGCCGACCCGCGCCCCGAAGGCGTGGAGCAGCTCGTCGGCCCACGTGCCGCCCTCTCGAGCGACGGCGCCCGACAGGACCGGGTCGGCGGCGTAGAGGTCGTAGTCGACGAGTGGGGGTACCTGATTCGTGACGACGTGGCCCACGTCCGAACCGTATCCCGTCCCCGTGAACCCGTCACGTTGGGGACGGGCCCCGGTGGTGGTCGTGCCCGGCGTCGATCCGGGGACCTTCCGCTTTTCAGGCGGACGCTCTGCCAACTGAGCTACACGACCAGACAGAAGGGCCACTCGTCACGTGGATGACGAGTGGCCCCCTGTTGCGGTCCCGACGGGACTTGAACCCGCGACCTCCGGCTTGACAGGCCGGCGTGAACTCCAGACTTCACCACGGGACCAGATATGTAGTTGACGCTCTGCAGCGCCGCACCCCCAACGGGATTCGAACCCGTGCCGCCACCTTGAAAGGGTGGTGTCCTAGGCCACTAGACGATGGGGGCCTGAGGCAATGGCCTCTTCTCGTTGAGAGCGAGTCGAATCTAGCAGGAGGGCTCCTGCAATCCACCGGCCGACCGAGAACGGACGATCGGAGCAAGCATGCCGTAGGGGGCTCCATTGTCGCGGTGGTGGACCATGTGGGCGTCGGCCAGTCGATCGAGCAGGTGGACGCGGTGCTCGCCGAACCACCCGACGCGCCGGTGGATCCAGCCGTCGTGGACGAGCGCGTACGCCGCCCCGTACAGGGTGACGCCGACACCGACGGGTACCAGCACGGACAACCCGTCGAGGTTGAAGCCGGCCCACATCCCGATCATCACGATCGAGGCGAACACCACCGGGAACCAGTCGTTGCGTTCGAGGCGCGACCCGCCCGGTCGGTGATGGCTGAGATGCAACGAGGCGCCGATGCCGTGCATCACGAAGCGATGCGTGAGCGCGGTGACCGGCTCCATGAGCGCGAACGCGGCGAGCACGACGAGGATCGTGGTCGGCAACGCCATGCCGCCCACGTTACGCCCGCGGCGACCGTGGACCGGTCAGCGCGCGTAGAGGTCGAGCGCCTCGCCGAGCGCGAGCTCGACCACCCCGTGCTCGCGCGCCACGGCGACGAGCCAGTCGGGGTGGACCATGGCAGCGACTGCGATCGGATGGTCGAGGCTCGAGCCGGCGTTGGCGAGGCGAACGAACGACACCGCGTAGTCCGGCGGCCGTAGGTCGCGCCCGAGCTCCACCAACGCGTACGGGTCGGGTGATGTGCCGTCGGTCGGGAGGGAGAAGTAGCTCTGCGACGTCGGCCCGGTGGCGCCGCCGGCGAGGCCCGGACCGTCCATCAAGATCGCGCCGTGGACCTTCGTCGCTCGTGCTCCGGCGAGCTGGAGGGCTGTGTAGGCGCCGAGGCCGCGCCCGAGCAGCGTGACCGAGGCCTCGGGATCGTCGTCGGTGAGCGCGCCGAGCGCCGCGTCGGCGTCGGCCAGCAGCAGCTCCGCCGTGTATCCGCCACCGGCCGGCACCGTCGAAGCGCCGTGACCGGTGAAGTCGAGCGCGGCGATCGGGCCGGGCCACGACTCGACGTACCACGGTACGGTCGCCGGTGACGACTCACCGAGACCGTGCAGGAGCAGCAGAGTGCGGGTCGAGGCCTCGCCGCCGGTCGCCGCGGCTGCCGGGCGGAGGTGGTGGAGGGCGAGGTCGATCTTGCCGTGGAGCACGCGCTGGGCCGTCATGTCGGGCTCCCCAGGAACTCGAGCACCATCTCGCACACCTGGTCGGGACGCTCGATGTGCACGAAGTGTCCGGTGTCGGCCAGCACCTCGCAGCGGCCGTTCACCGGCATGTACGGCCGCACCTTGTCGACCGGGGTGCCCCACGCCATCACTTCGTCGACCGAAGCGAGCAGGCCGAGGAACGGCATCGGAAGCCCGGGCAGCCGGATCAGCGTCCACTCGGGACGCCACGGCCCGAAGCCACCGAAGCGCATCGATGGGTCGATCTTCCAGCGCCATCCGTCGTCGGACTCGAACCCGCCGACCGTCACCAGCCGCCGCAACCAGTCGGTCGACAGGCGCGGGTTCATCCGGCCGCGGCGCTCGGCGAGCTCGTCGATCGTGCCCGGCCGGCGTTGCGACGTGGCGGTGCGGCGGCGGTGATCGAGCCAGCCCGAAAGCTCGTCGGCGAGCATCTTCGAGCGTTCGTGCTCGGCGATGTCGGGCATGCGGCGGGTGAAGGGGATCCCGTCAAGGCTGGCGAGGTGGGTGAATCGGAACGGCTGGGCGTCGGCGAGCTGCGTCATCAGTGCAGCACCCTTGGAATGCGCCACCACCGGCACCGGCCGGCGCGGCGACACGTGGTCGAACACGCTCAGCGAGTCGCGCATGTCGGCGTCCCACGAGTACAGGTGGGCGTGGCCGCTGTCGCCGTGGCCACGCTGGTCCCAGCCGACCACCCGCCAGCCACCCCGGGCGAGCATCGGCGCGAACACGTCGAACGTGCGGGCGAAGTCCATGCCGCCATGGACGAGCAGCAGGGGCGGCGCGTCGGCGTCACCCCACTCGTGGATGGCGAGGCGCACCCCGTGTGAGTCGATGTCGTACTCGCGGGCAGGGTGTTCGGCACCCGGATATGCGAGCTCATGGGCAGGTGCGACGGTCGCCACGGGACGAGGGTACGGCGCGGCGCGGTCGCGATGCGCATCGATCGGCCCGTAGCATCGGCGGTCATGTTCGGCAGGGAAACCAGAGCGGCAGCCGCCATCACGATGGCGGTGCTCGTCGTGTCCGCCTGTGGCACGACCGACAAGGCGTCGCGCGACACGCTGCCCCCGATCCGCACCACGATCGCGGTCACCACGACCACCAGCACGACAGTTCCCGAAGGCCGCCAGTTCTACGTGATCCAGCGGGGTGACACGCTTGCCGCCATCGCCGGCGCCTACCAGGTGACGGTGCAGTCGATCGTCGAGCTCAACGCGCTGGCGAACCCCGACGCCATCCAGGCCGGGCAGACGATCGAGATCCCGAGCGGCATCGTGGTCGCCAACGAGCTGCCGACCACGGTGGCACCGCCCGGCACCTGATGTGACCTCTTGCCCTGTTCCGGGCATGGGGCCGTTCGTAGACTCGTCGCCATGAGCTTCTGGCCGAACGCCGATCACTGGAGCGTCAAGATCCCCCTCCACACCCCGCATCGCCGCCTCGACGTGCTCGCCGAGACGGGCTGGGTTCAGCTGTCCGACGCACCGTTCGAGTGTCCCGAATCCGAGTATCTCACGCTCGAGTACATGGACTGGAAGTCCGGTGGCGACACCAACTTCGCTCCGATCGCCTCCGCCGACGGCGAGCTCGACTGTCGCGGCTTCTGGGACAAGGGCAAGACCGACAAGGACGCGCTCTGGACCTCGAACGCCGAGATCGCGTCGAGCATCCGCGACTACGTCGACGGTGTCGGCGCCAACTTCGGCCGGGTGCGCACGATCAAGCTCGAGCCGCAGGACCGCGAGACGGCGATCCGTTCGATCCACCGTGACGACAACAACCGCTTCAACCCCGACGACGAGGGATGGGTGGTCCGCTCGTGGGTCGAGCTCACCGACAACCCCGACAGCTACATGCTGTTGATGGACAACGGCCCCGACGGTCTGCCCGACCCGGCGACCGAGGTACGGGTTCCGCTGCACAAGGGCGCCCGCTTCGTCGTCGACACCCAGCGCCTCTGGCACGTGGTCGTCCACCCCGGTGACGCGTCCCGCTATGCGGTGATCATCAGCTTCGAGTCGGGTCCGGTGCTCGACGAGTGGATCCAGCGCGAGCTGCCCGCTCCCGCCCTCACCTGACCGTGTACCGCCGGTGCGGATCGTTCGTCCCGGTCTGTGTCAGCCAACAGCGCGGCGCCCGCGCTGTTGGCTGACACAGACCTGAGCGGGCTCAGCGAAGGAATGGTTCGAGGGCGCGGGTGACATCCGTCATCGTCTGCTCGGCCGCCTCGACCACCTGGGCGTAGGTGAACTGGAACGGGAGGTAGCCGTCGGCGAGGAGTGAGTTGACGCGCGTGACGTCGCGGCGCAGATGCTCGCTGGATCGATGGAACCGGTAACCGAGCACCTCGACGACGACGGGCGTGTGCTCCCAGCGGAAGTCGACCCGCACCACGCGGTCGGAGGTGCGCGACAGAACCTGCTGCGTGAGCGGCCGGGGGAGGCCCGCGGCCGCGACGAGACGGAGGAACTCCCGTTCGAGCCAACTGTGGCCGCCCCGGATGATCTCCTGGCCGTCGATGACGGCGAGGAGGGCAGGCAACCCGTACCGGCCCTTCGAACGCAGGGCGACGATCCGTCGATGGAGGAACGACTCGCTGAACCTGCCGTCGCGCAACCCGGAGTCGAGCGCGACGGTGAGCCGCTCGGGAGTCTCGGACCGCGCGAGGTCGATCAATGTTCGGGCGGGGCTCAGCGCTCGGAACCCGTGCACGTTGCATCGATCGATCAGGTCGAGCGTGGTGGTGGTGTGCACGCGGTGGCCGATCCGCTGGAGGTGGCGCCCGCGCAGGATCGTCACGTCGAACGGCGCACGCAGCACGAAACCGTCGAAGCCGTGCAGCGCGGCCGCGGTCGGACCGCTGGCGAAGACGTCGCCGCCGATGTCGGTGACCAGGGCGCGGAGCTCGGCGAAGACCCGCGGGGGCACCCCGGCGAGCCGGAACGCGTGTGGGCCTGACTGTTGGAGGATGCCGCTCGAGACTCGGCGTCGAAGCTGGCCGTCGGTGATGCCGACGTCGTGTGCATCCTGTCGAGAGATGACACCCAGCTGACCGGTGGCGATCGTCGTGATCCGACGATGGACGGAGGTCATGCCCCGATCCTGACCGACGGGTATGACAGCCATCCCCGGCACGGCTTCTGTGTCAGCCAACAGCACGGGCCCCGCACTGTTGGCTGACACAGAGCGAGCGAGCGGGAGGTTCAGGTCGTGGGGATCAGGTGGTGGGGTTCAGGTGGTGGCGCGGTGTTCCACGGCGAGGTCGGCGACGTCGCGCATGATCTTCGCGATCTGGAAGTCCTTCGGCGTGTAGACCGCGGCGATGCCGAGGTCGGCGAGGCGCTGGCGGTCGTCCTCCGGGATGATGCCGCCGACGATGACCGGCGCGTCGACGCCCATTTTCTGCAGGTGGCCGAGCACGTCGGGGACGAGGTCGAGGTGCGAGCCGGAGAGGATCGACAGACCGATCACGTCGGGGTCCTCGTCGCGGGCCGACGCGGCGATCTGCTCGGGTGTGAGGCGGATGCCCGAATAGACGACCTCCATGCCGGAATCGCGGGCGGCGACGGCGATCTGTTCGGCGCCGTTCGAGTGGCCGTCGAGGCCGGGCTTGGCGACGAGGAACTTCGGCGGGCCGCCGGGGATCGACTTGACGAAGTCGACCACGTCGGCCAGACCGACCGTCGACCCGGTCGCCCCGGACACGCCGGTCGGCGCGCGGAACTCGCCGAACACCTCGCGCATCAGCCCGCCCCACTCGCCGGTGGTACCGCCAGCCTTGGCCAGCGCGATCGACGGCGGCATCACGTTGTCGCCACCCTCGGCAGCGCGGCGCAGATCCGCCAGCGCGGCGTCGACGGCGGCCTGATCGCGCGTGGTCCGCCAGACCTGCACGTCGGCGATCATCTCGGCTTCGACGGCGTGGTCGACCTTCAGGATCGCGCCCTCGCCGCCGAGCGGTGAGTCGGTGGTCTCGGTGTAGGCGTTGACGCCGACGACGGTCTGGTCGCCGGCCTCGATGCGGCGCGTGCGGGTGGCCATCGACCCGACGAGGCGCGACTTCAACGTCTCCACCGACTCGAACGCGCCACCCATCGTCAGCACGTCGTCGAGCTCGGCCTGGGCCGACTCGCGCAGCTCGTTCGTGCGCTGCTCGATCACGTGCGAGCCGTCGAAGATGTCGTCGTACTCGAGCAGGTCGGTCTCGAAGGCCAGCACCTGCTGCATGCGCAGCGACCACTGCTGGTCCCACGGCCGCGGCAGGCCGAGCGCCTCGTTCCACGCCGGCAGCTGCACCGAGCGGGCGCGGGCCCGCTTGGAGAGCGTGACGGCGAGCATCTCCAACACGATGCGCTGGACGTTGTTCTCCGGCTGTGCTTCGGTGAGCCCGAGCGAGTTCACCTGCACGCCGTAGCGGAACCGCAGCGCCTTGTCGTCGGTCACGCCGTACCGCTCGCGTCCGATCGCCTCCCACATGTCGGTCATCGCCCGGAGCTTGCAGATCTCCTCCACGAAGCGGATGCCGGCGTTGACGAAGAACGAGATCGAGCCGAACACCTGCGAGAACTGATCGGCCGACACCTGGCCGGAGTCGCGTACCGCGTCGAGCACTCCGATGGCGGTCGCCAGCGAGTACGCGATCTCCTGCTCGGGCGTCGCACCGGCCTCCTGGAGGTGGTAGGAGCACACGTTGATCGCGTTCCACTTCGGCGCGTGCTGGGCGCACCACGCCACCATGTCGACGATCAGCCGGCGCGAGGGGATCGGTGGGAAGATGTACGTGCCCCGAGAGAGGTACTCCTTGACGATGTCGTTCTGCGTCGTCCCACGTAGCTCGTCCGACGCGACGCCCTGCTCCTCGGCGTTGGCGACGTAGAGGGCGAGCAGCCACGCCGCGGTGGCGTTGATCGTCATCGACGTGTTCATCTGCCCGGGCGGGATGTCGTGCAGCAGCGTGCGCATGTGCCCGAGGTGGACGACCGGCACGCCGACCTTGCCGACCTCGCCCCGCGACATCTCCGAGTCGGGGTCGTAGCCGGTCTGCGTCGGTAGGTCGAAGGCGATCGACAGACCGGTCTGGCCCTTCGCCAGATTCGTGCGGTACAGCTCGTTCGACGCCGCCGCGGTCGAGTGACCGGAGTAGGTGCGCATCAGCCACGGCTTGTCGCGATCGCGTGGCTCGGTCGTCATGTACGAAGTGTGGTGGGTCGACCCGCTCGGCCTCAAGTTCGCAGAGAAAATCCTCAAGTTCCGAGTGGCTCCGTCCGAAGAAAAACACGTCCGAGCACGGACAGAGATCATCCGGAGCACCGTCCACCCCTCCCCTCGGATGGGCTCCGGATCTCAGAGGTTTCCCTCTGGCGGGAACCCCGCCGGCCGAATGGCGGATTCGGCCGGCGACGAAATGCGGAGCGGGCGGTGGCGGACCGCCCGCTCTGCGTTTTTCATCTGTCGATCGCCTCGCGGAGGCGGGCGAGGTACTCCTGGCGAGGGACGTCGATCGCGCCGAGCGACGCGAGATGCGGTGTCGTCCACTGCACGTCGAACAACGTGGCTCCCGATGCCCGGAGACGGTCGACGAGGGCCATCAACGCGACCTTCGACGCGTCGGTCTCGGTGTGGAACATCGACTCGCCGGCGAACAGCCGGTCGATCGCCACGCCGTACACACCGCCGACCAGACGATCGTCGAGCCACACCTCCGTCGAGTGCGCCCAACCCAGGCCGAACAGCGCGTCGTACGCACCGAGGATCTCGTCGGTGATCCACCGCCCGGGCCGGGCCGGATCACCGCAGCGACGGACGACCTCGACGAACGCGGTGTCGTGGCGGATCTCGAAGCGCCGAGAGCTCTTGCGCATCGACCGGGTGACGCGCAGCTCGTCGATCGGGATGACGCCGCGCGGGTCGGGTGAGTACCACGCGGTCTTGCTGCGTCGACGGCGGGGGTCGACGGGCATCGGGAACAACCCCGCCCGGTACGCGGCGAGCAGGGTGCCGGGCTCCAGGTCGGCGCCGATCGCGATCAGGTCGTCGCCGGGCGCGGCGAGCGCCGGATCGGGCATCACGAAGCGCGACGGCGCCGGTTCGATGGGCTGGCCACCCGGCACGCCGACGCTCACCGCGCCAGTCTGCCAACCGGCCCGGCGAACCCGACCTGCAACGCCGGTGCCAGGCACCGAGCGTTGCAGGTCAGTACGGGTAGAAGCCTTGCTTGGTCTTGCGGCCGAGCTGGCCGGCGGCGACCATACGGCGGATGGTGGGGACCGCGGCGTAGTTGGGGTCGCGGAACTCCTCGTACAGCGCGTCGAGGATCGACAGCGACGTGTCGAGGCCGACGAGGTCGAGCAGCGCGAACGGTCCCATCGGGAAGTTGCAGCCGCCCTGCATCGCGGTGTCGATGTCGACCATCGACGCGGTGCCCTGTTCCCACATGCGCACCGCGTTGTTCAGGTACGGGAACAGCAGCGCGTTGACGATGAAGCCGGCGCGGTCCTTCACTTCGACCGCGTCCTTGCCGCACGACGCGGCGAACGCAGTGGCGATCGCGATCGTCTCGTCGGCCGCGGTGATCGGCCGGATGATCTCGACGAGCTTCATCATCGGCGCCGGGTTGAAGAAGTGGATGCCACACACGAGCTCGGGCCGCTTGGTGGCAACGGCGAGGTCGACGATCGGCAGCGTGGAGGTGTTGGTGGCCAGGATCGCCTCGGGCCGGACGATCTCGTCGAGCTGGGCGAACAGCGCCTTCTTGACCGCCAGGTCTTCGACGACGCTCTCGATCACGAGGTCGACGAGCGCGAGTTCGCTCAGGTCGTCGGTGACGCTGATACGCCCGAGGATCGCCTGGCGCTCGTCGTCGGTGAGCTTCTCGCGGGCGACCTGCTTGGTCAGCCCCGCGTCGATGCTCGTGTACACGGCGTCGGCGCCGGACTGGGTGCGCGAGCGCACGACCACGTCGTAGCCGGAGCGTGCTGCCACTTCGGCGAGCCCTGACCCCATGATTCCCGAACCGAGTACCCCCACACGTTGGATGTTCATGGCGGACGATCTTAGTTACCGGGTGGTAACCACACCAAGCGCGCTGGTCAGCGGCCGACGGTCAGGATCGGGTCGTCAGGACGGGGCAGTCAGGCCTGGATGATGCGGACCGACAGGATCTCGACATCCTCGGTCGGGGTGCCCGATGCGGTGCCGGTGGCGGCCATCGCGGCGACGGTGGTGTCGAAGCCGTCGCTCACCTGGCCGAACAAGGAGTAGCTCGGCGGGAGCGCGACACCCTGCTCGCCCGTGATGATGAAGAACTGGCTGCCGTTCGTGTCGGGACCGCTGTTGGCCATCGCGATCGAGCCGAGCTGGTACTCGCCGGCGGCCGGCAGCTCGTCGGCGAACTCGTAGCCCGGCCCGCCCGTGCCGGTTCCGGTGGGGTCGCCGCACTGCACCACGAAGTCGGTGATGATCCGGTGGCACGGTGTCTCGTCGTAGTACAGGTTGCGGGCGAGGAACACGAAGTTGTTGACCGTCAGCGGCGCCGCCTCGGCGTCGAGGTCGATGGTGAACTCGCCCATGTTGGTGGTGACGACCGCCTGGTACGTGGCGCCGTCGTCGAGGCACATGGGCGGCGCAGCGTCGAACTGCTGCACCTGCTCGCTGGCGCCATCGGCCGGCGGGCACTCGGCGGTCGAGATCGGCTCGGTCGAAGCGGGATCGGTGCCGACCGGATCGTCGATCGCATCGGTGGCGATCGGGGCGATCGAGTCGGTCACGTTCGTGTCGACGGGGACGGTGTCGAGCGGGGTGGTGTCGACCGGGACGGTGGCCGCCGGAAGTGTGGCCTCGGTCGTGTCGTCGTCGTCGGCCAAGGTCGTCGCGATCCACACCAGGCCGAGGACAGCCACCAGGCCGCCGCCGACGACGGCCGCGATGCGGTAGGTGCGCTTGCGCGACTCCGCCTTCTGGATCTCCTGCTGGCGCAGCGCTCGATTGGCCTTCTGACGTTCACGTTTCTCGGTTCCCACAGGTCGCGCAGGCTAGCGCCGCGATCCTTCTCGGCGGAGCCGCTCAAGTCAGTCGTCGAACATGCCGATGAGCCGTCGAAGGCGGAGGTCGGGTCGAGTGACGGACCAATCGATGAATGAGCAATCGCGGCCAGAGCGCTGGCGCGGGACGATGACGTGGCTCGGCCGCGCGGCGTCCCTGTTCGGGCTCGTCGTGTGGTCGTCGTGGATCACCTGGCAGCTCACCCGACCGATCCACGGCGCGGTCGGTGTTGCGACGCTGCTGCTCGAGATGGTGGCGCTGCTCGTGGCAGCGGTGGTCACCGCCGGACTGTGGTCGCTCGCTCCGACGCCCACGTTCGGCCGCCGGTACGCCTACGGCGAGCGGCCGACCGTGCCCGAGGTGATGGCTGCTCTGCTCGCGGTCGACCCGGCACTCGTCGACGTCACCGGCGAGATCGCCGGCCCGGTCGGCGCCGACGACACCGGTGAGATCGCCTGGGCCCGCCGGGGGATGTCGGTCCTGCGTGGTGGGCGCCCGAGCATCCGTGACGCCGCGTGGTCGTTCGTCGCGCTCGACGGGCTCAGGCGGGCACTCTGCCTCGCGCTGCTCACGATCGTGTTGTTCTCCGGGCAGGCGCCGTTCGACCTGCCGCCGACCGACTGGCTCCTGCTGCTCGGCGTGGGGGTGCTCGCCGTGTCGACAGGCCACTGGCTGCTGAGCGGCGGTCGGCTGCGGCCCGGTTCGCGGCTCGTGTGGTCGATGGCATCCGTGGGCGCCGGCCTCGGCTCGGGTGTGTCGCGGACGACGTTGCCGATCCGCTGGGTGGCGACGATGGCGTCGATCGTGGTGCTGAACCTGGCGATCTCGTTGCGCGGGATGAGCGACCGATGGACCCACGGCCTCGGCGCGATGCCCCACGACGCGCGGGTGATGGCGATGACGTTCGCATTCGGTTTCGTCGGCACCGGCCTGGTCGCTTTGCGCACCCTGCCGAAGCCCGAGCTCGACTACTACGGCGCGACCCGCCGCCTCGAGGAGGCCTCCGCGCGTCGGATGGCCCTCGGCGCCACCGTCGGCATCGCGCTGGTCGGCTTCGCCGCCGGCGTCATGCCGACCGCCTCGTTCTGATCGGCGCGTCGTTCAGCTCAGGTGTCGTCGAGGTCGATCACCAGATCGGCTCGGTCGATGACGGCCGGGTCGTGCGAGGCGATGAGCAGGGCGGCGCCGCGTCCGCGGGCGGCGGTCAGCGCGTCGAGGCATCGTTCGGTGTTGGCTGGGTCTTGGTGGCTTGTGGGCTCGTCGACGAGCACCACGGTCGCCGCCGCGATGATCGCGCGGGCGATCGCGGCCCGCTGTTGCTGGCCCATCGAGACCTCGTTGGGCAGGCGGTCGCCGAGGTCGCCGATCGCGAGTTGTCCGAGGACGTCGTCGACCTGGCGCATCCGGTCTGCCCGCGAGATCGGCGAGCTGGTCCGCAGAGGAAGCTCGACGTTGTCGGCGAGGGTCAGTTCGTGGAACAGCCCGAGCGCCTGCGGGACCGTCGCCACGCCGTCCCAACGATTCGGGTCGACATCCGCGCGCCAGGTGACCGTGCCGGCATCTGGCTGTGACCAGCCGGCCAGGATCGACAGCAGGGTGCTCTTCCCGCTGCCCGATCGTCCCCGCACGACGGTCAACTCGCCATCGTGCAAGGCGAAGGAGACAGGACGCAATCCACCGCCGTCGGGCCAGTGCTTGGCGAGCCGGTCGGCGACCACGATGGCCGGCCGGCCCTCGCTTCCCCCTCCACCGGTTGACGTGTCCTGTTCAGTCGACACGGCGACCTCCGTGGAGCCGGACGACGTCGTCGGCCGCGTCGATCACACGCTGGTCGTGCGACGCCACGATCACGGTCGTACCGCCGTCCGCGGCGGTGCGCAGCAGCGCGACCACGAGCGCCGCTGCGTCTGCATCGAGCGAGGCGGTCGGTTCGTCGACCACGAGCAGCGCGGGTGATCCGGCCAGCGCACACGCGACGGCCAACCGCTGCTGCTCGCCACCCGACAGCTCGGCGCGACGCCGCGTGGCTGCATCGGCCAGGCCGACGCCATCGAGCTCCGCGCGCAATACCGCATCATCTGGCACCGACCGGCGAGCGCGCACGGTGTGACACCAGCGCAGGTTCCCGATCGCGTCGTGTCGTTCGAACAGGTTGTCGGCGGGGCTCGGCAGCACGACGCCGAGGTGATGGCGGCGCCACATCCGGCGATCACCTGCGGACAGTCGGCCGAGGTCGACGCCGTCGACGACCACCGAGCCGGCATCGGCCCGTTCGATCGCGCCGACCGCCCACAGCAGGGTGCTCTTGCCGGAGCCGGACTCGCCGGCGAGTGCGACCATCGAGCCGGCCGCGGCCGTGAACGACACGTCGACGAGCGCCGGAACGACGCCGCTCGGCGTCGTGTACCGCTTCGTGACACCGCTGGCGACCAGTCGCGGTACCGGGTGCACCTCGGCGTTCATTCCGTCATCGCCCGCATGGTCGACATCGGATCGGTGCGGCGCAAGGTGATCGCGGCGACCGTGGCGAAGAGCGCCACGAGCAGGATCGAGGCGCCGGTGGCGACGACGATCGTGGCGACGTCGACGTGGACGGCCACGGGCGGCTGGGTACGCCGCAGCGAATCGAGACGGCTCGCCGCGAGGTGGGTGGCGACCACGCCGACCATCACGCCGTAGATGATCCCGGTCACGAGCGGGAGCGCGGTCTCGATCCCAGCCGCCAGGCTGTGCGATCCGAGGCTGACACCCATCGGGCGGCTCAGCACGTAGGCCTGCTGGCGAGCGCGGCGGCGGGCCGTGAACGTGAGCACCTGGGCCACCACGGTCGCGGCCGCCATCACCGCGCCGAGCGCCACGTAGGGCCAATAGCCCCACCTGGTGAGGAGGAAGTCGGTCACACCGAACACCTCGGCCGGCTCGTCGACGAACCGGACCCGGGTGCCATCGGCCACGAGCCGGTCGACCGCGTCTGTGACCGGTTCGTCGATCCACACCTGAGTGGTCGACCGCCCGAGCGCCTGGAGCGCCGCCCGGTCGACGACCACGAGCGTCTTGCCCGTGGAGTACGACGGGAAGAAGTCGGCGCGTGCCGCCGGCTCGATCATCAAGTCACCGCCGCGTAGGGCGATCGCGGCGTCTTCGAGCTCGCCACCGACGACGATCGCCGGAACCGTCTCCGAGCCGGTCGTGGCATCCGAATCGGTTCGCAGTTCGTCCATCAGTTCTGCCAGCGAAGACGACGACGCATCGTCGCGCCAGAACGCCGTGTCGGCGAACGTGGCGGGATCGACGCCGAGCACGTCGATGCCAGGGATCGACGCCCGTGACACGACCGTGGCCGCTGCACCCAGACCCTCGGTCGGACCCGGCTCGTCGACCACGTCGATCACGAGGTCGGCGCCGATGAACAACCGGGCCTTGTCGTCGAGTGAACGCTCGAAGGTGGTGGCAAGGCTCGTCGCCTGCACCGCGAAGGCCACCGCGAGGCTCGTGCTCGCGATCAACAGCACCGACAGGGCGGGCTCGGCGGTGAACCGCGACCAGCCGAGGTGCAGTGGTGTCGGCAACCGGCCGCTGCGACCACGCAGCCGGCGCAGCGCCCACGACGCGGGCCGGACCGCGATCGCCACTGCGGCCAGCGCGGCGAGCAACGGGAACGCCTGAGCCAACAGGTCGCCGCCGACCACGTCCTGACCGACGCGGCGGGCGCCACCGACGTCGTCGAGCCGGACATAGGACAACGCGGCGAGCACGACCACCAGCACCTCTGGCCCGTAGATCCTGCGGTGCCGGACCGGTGGCGCGTCGACGAGCCGAGCCGACCGTCGCATCACCACGACCACCGACACTCCGGTGAGCGCCACCAGACCGGCGGTGCCCGCGGCAAGGCCGGCGACGATCGCTGACCGGTCGATCAACGGGCTCGGTCCGAGCCGGGTCACCAGTAGCCACGATCCCGCAGTCCCCACGACCGCGCCCGCCAACGACGCCGCGAACAAACCGGGTGCGACCGAGCCGGCCATCGTCCATCGGCGACACCCACGGATCGCCTGGAGGCGCAGCTCACCACGGCGCTCACGCACGACCAGCGTCGCGGCGGCGACCATCAGCCCGATGGCCGCGAGCATGCCGGCGAGCTGCACTGGCAGCACGGTGTGATGGACGTACGCCTCGCTGCTCGTGGCGCGTGCGACCAGCGTGCCGAGCGGGCGAACCGCATCAGCAGCGAGCGCCTGTGCCTGCTCCGGCGTCGACCGGTCCGCCACCGCTCCCGCGACGAGCGCACCGAGTTCGGTCCGGAGGGTGTCGGCACGTTCGATCGTCAAGCTCGCCGGATCGGGCCGCACCTCGAACCCGGTGAACGTCGTGCCCTCGGGGAACGCTTCGAACGCATCGGCCGTGACGAGACCGATCGGCGGCGGAAGATCACCCTGCGCGTCGGGTCGTAGACGATCGCGCAGCCCGCACCAGAACGACGGTTCAGGTCGCGTGGGGATGCCCGGATACGTGCCCGCCACGGTCAGTGCGATCGGCGGGACGCCCGCCAGGTCGAGCCACGCCAGTTGGCCGTCGTCGTCGAGGACACGGATCCGGTCACCGAGATCGAACTCGACAACGTCGCCCACCTCGACCGCGCCGCCGTCCACGTACCAGTCGGGCAGCAACACCTCGTCGTCGGCCGACGGTTCGATGCCGAGCTCGTCGAACTGGCCGGCCCTCCACAGGACCCACATCGACGTCGACGACCCGGTGTCGTCGCCGATCACCGACAGACTCACGTGCGGCGGCTCGGTCATCTCGATCGGCGCCCGGGTGTGGTCGATCACGGCGACCGCGTCGAGCAACTCCTGCGCAGCCGCGTCGTCGGTGACGTAGACCGTGACGCCCACGTCGGTGGCGCACGTAGCGGCAAGCTGCGCCTGGAGCGCCGCGCTACCAACGCTCGATTCGAACCACGTCGCGCCTGCGAGACTGCCGACCCCCAGAGCCACCGAGGCGGCGACCGCCACACTCGACCCGGACCATCTCGGCATCCCGCAATCTACCGAACCCCGACCGCGCCGGCCGACCGACGGGGCCGGGTTGAAGGTGAACTGTGATGGAGCCTCGATGTTCCAGATCGCCGACGTCCGGCTGGACTCGGCGTTGCAGTGGCCCCAGTCGGTCGCGGTTCCATCGGCGTGGAGGTCAAGCCACGAAGCAAAGCCTGTCTGGGACCGTGGATTTGGCGTGGTGCTGGCGTTGCCACCAGTTGGCGGCGATGTCTGGATGGCGTTGGAGCTCGAGGATCCCGATTGGTGGGGTGCAGGCGGGTCTTGAGCATCAGGAGGCCGGCGCCGCCGAGGAGCAGCACGACGGTGCAGCCATCAAGCAGGACGGACCTCGCCTTCGAAGGGGACCCGTCGGCATCTCGGTCGCCTCGATCGGCGGCGGATCGGGAGCATGCACCGCCGCGGTCCGGCGTCGACGGAGCACTCCGACACACCCGTTGAACACGGATTGACGCAAGTACGCCGACGGCCGCTCCACGAGGCGACGTCCATCGAACCACTTGAGGCCGGGTCGCACGAGGTGCTCCCCGATACCGGTCGAGCGGTTCGGTGATACCGACCTTCGCCCGGGTCAATCGTCGAGGTGGCCGAAGCGTCCGGACTGGAAGTCGTCGTACGCCTCGGCGAGCTGTTGGCGGGTGTTCATCACGAACGGCCCGTACGCGGCGATCGGTTCGGCGATCGGCCGGCCGGTCATGACGAGGATGCGGCCCCCGGTGTCGGTCGCGAGCTCGACGCGATCCTGTCCGGGTCGGCTGTGATCGAGGATCGCGAGGCGCCCCGCCGGCACCTCGGTGCCGTTGACCGACACGTTGCCGCCGAGTGCGAGGACGGCGACGTTGTGGTCGGCAGGAACCGCTGGCGCGATCACCGAGTGCGCGGTGAGGTTCACGTCCCACAGGTTGATGGGCGTGTGGGTCGTCGCCGGCCCGGTGTGGCCCTCGAAGTCACCGGCGATCACGCGTACGGAACCACCTTCGGCACCGCCCTCGACGCCGAGTTCGACGCGACCGATCTGGTCGGCCGTCAGCGGCTGGTAGCTCGGTGGGTTCATCTTGTCAGCGGCCGGCAGATTCACCCACAGCTGAACCATGTGGAATCGGCCCCCGACCCCGGCCCAGTCGGCGTCGTGGTATTCCTTGTGGAGGATGCCGCCGGCCGCGGTCATCCACTGCACATCACCGGGCTCGATCACGCCGCCGGCTCCTGTGCTGTCGTGGTGGGCGACGCTGCCGTCGAATGCGAGCGTGACGGTTTCGAAGCCTCGGTGGGGGTGCACGCCCACGCCGCGCGGTGTCTGCGTCGGCGCGTAGTCGTAGGGGGCGTGATAGTCGAGCAACAGGAACGGGTCGACGAGAGATGCCAGCCGATCGCCCGGGCCGAACAGGCTCTCCACCCTGAATCCGTCGCCGACCCAGTGATAGCGGCCGTCGCCGACGACGTCGGCGACGGATCGGAGTGTCGTTCGATCGATGTGCGAGGTGGTGGTCATGTTGCTGGTCCTTTCCAGTGAACTGACCACTACAACTTTATTGTGCCCGCAAGTATTCCCGGGATGACCACGTCGTCCCGCAACGTCCTCCACCGTCTACAACGTGTGGCCCACACGTGGGGCGATGATGTCCGATGTCCTCGACGACCTGCTCGCCGAACGGCACCGAGTCCACCGTGGGGTACTCGACTCCGGCGGTGGCGTCGGACCGGCTCCCGGCCAGGTCGATCCGTCGCTCGCGTTCCTGGTCGAACTCGGCAACGACGAGCAATGTGCCACGATCGCCGACGCCTACGGCCGCCTCGCCGCGGACCTGACCGCATCTCTCGACGAGCACCTCCGATCGACGCGTCGAGCACCGAGGCCGGGCATCACGACCGACGATCTGGGGCTGATCTGGCTGGCGCTCGTCCAAGGGGCTCGCCGGTTGCGCTGCGCCGCTCCGTTGACGAACGTTTCCTTCGGTGCGGCGGCCGAGACCATCGTGCGCGAGCTCACCGTCGACGACTGATCCCGAAGAGACTGATCCCGAATCAGGATCGCGCGTGTTCAGCCCGTCTTCTGTGGCGGGCGCCAGCAGGCGAGCAGCAACGCGGCCGCGCCGCCGATGCCGGCGACCGCGGTGACCAGGAGGCCGGTCGTGCCCCACAGGTCGTCGTCGATCTCGAACGCGTGGTCGAGCGACCATTCGCCCGCGCCGAGCGCGCCGATGACGATGCCGACGATGCCGAGCGTCATCACGTACTCCCAACCTTCACCCGGCCGGAAGATGAAGAAGCCGTTGCCGCGATGGTTGATCGCCCAGGCGACCGCCATCACGCCGACGATCCCGGCGGCAGCGAACGGTGTGAGCAGGCCGAGGATCAGCAGGATGCCGGAGCCGACCTCGGTCAGGCTCGCCAGCCAGGCCTGGAGCTTCGGCGGCTTCATGCCCATCGAACCGAACCACTTCGCGGTGCCGTCGATGTTGGGCCGCATGTGGTTGATGCCGTGGGCGAGCATCACCGCGCCGGCGCCGCACCGCAGCAGCAGGAGCGCGAAGTTGATGGCGTCGAGATCGTCCATGCCGGCAGTCTGTCAGCTGCGACCGAGCCCACGTAGAATTCGCCTCATGGCCAACATGCGTCTCTTCGCTTCGGCTCGGGACGCCGCGGGTACCGGCTCCGACGTGGTCGACGGCGCTACGGTGGCCGACGTGCTCGCCGCAGCGGAACGCCGTTACGGTCAACGATTCAGCGACGTGTTGGCCTCGTGCCGCATCTGGGTCAACGGCGAGACGGCCGGACCCGACACGGCGGTCGGCCCACACGATGAGGTGGCGGTCCTGCCGCCGGTGTCAGGAGGATGAAGTGAGCACGACCGAGACACCCGACCCCGGCACCCTGAGCTTGGCCGATCTCCGCGCGCTGCGTCAGCAGCTCCAGCTCGAAGACGACGCGGTCTCGTACGCCCGTCGCGTCGCCCAGGCGCGCCTCGACCTGGTGAAGGCCGAGCAGCTGCAGCGGTCCGACGACGACGACGGCATCGACTCCGACGACCTGCGTTCGGTCCTGTCGCAGCACCTGACCGGGGGGCCGGCCCGCCCGCCCCGCCCGACCGAGGACCTGAGCGATCACCCGCTCGCCGTCGAGCTCGACGAACTGTGCGCCCGGCTCGGCTTCGGCCACCTCAAAGAGCTCGACGACGCCGAGTTGTCGGTGCTGTTCGAAGAGCTGGCGTCGTTCGAGCAGCGTGTGTCGTCGGATCGCCGCGAACGATTCGACCGGCTCGACGCACTGAGCGCTGAACTCGTGCGCCGCTACCGCGACGGCGAAGCCTCGATCGACACGCTCTGAGTCGATCGGCTCGGCCTCGCCGCTGGTGCCTGCCTCGGTGGCGACGGGCATAACACGGGGTCGGCCTGGTTATCGTTCACCACGCTGTGCAACGAGTCGCGATGATCTCGCTCCACACGTCGCCCCTGCTCCAACCGGGCTCGGGCGACAGCGGAGGGATGAACGTCTATGTCCGCGAGCTGGTGTCGGCGCTGGCCCACGCCGGTATCGACTGCACCACGTTCACCCGCGCCGACCGTCCTGGCCTGCCCCGGGAAGTGTTCGTCGAGCCCGGCCATCGTGTCGTGCACATCGACGCCGGGCCGTATCACCTCTCCAAAGAGGAGCTCCCCGGCATCACCGACACGTTCCGTCACGGCGTGCTCGACTGGATCGATCGCAACGACCAGCCCGACGTGATCCACGGCAACTACTGGCTGAGCGGCGTGGTGGGCCACCGCCTGAAGCACGACCTCGACGTCCCGTTCGTGTCGACGTTCCACACGTTGGCCCGGGTGAAGGCAGAAGGTGGCGATCCCGAGCCGATCTGGCGGGAGATGGCCGAGGCCGAGATCGTCGGGTGCGCCGACGCGATCTGCGTCAGCTGTGATGCCGAGGAGGCTCAGTTCCGCCGGCTGTACGGCGACCCCCGGGGCCGGATCGAGATCATCGCTCCGGGTGTGGAGCACGCCTTCTTCGCCCCCGGCGAGCGGACCGGCGCCCGGCGCGCGCTCTCCCTGCCGATCGACGGTCCGGTCCTGTTGTTCGTCGGCCGGATCCAACCGTTGAAGGGCCCCGACGTCGCGGTGCGCACGCTCGCCGCGCTCGGCCGCCCCGATGCCCGCCTGTTGATCGTGGGCGGCGCGAGCGGTGAGGAAGGCGACGTCGAGAGCGCCCGGATCCATGCCCTCGTCGACGACCTCGGGGTCGGCAACCAGGTCCAGTTCGTCGAACCCCAACCGCACCACATCCTGTCCACCTACTACCGTGCCGCCGACGTCGTGCTCGTGCCCAGCCGGAGCGAGAGCTTCGGGCTCGTGGCGCTCGAGGCGGCGGCGTGCGGCATCCCGGTGGTCGCCAGCGCGGTCGGCGGTCTCCTCAGCCTCGTCGACGACGGATCGACGGGACGGTTGATCGAGGGACGCGATCCGGCCGACTACGCCCGGGCCGTTGCCGAGATCCTCGACGACCCGGTCCGGCGACGAGCGATGTCGCTCGCCGCCGTCGATCGGGCCAAGCGCTACACGTGGGGGTTCGCGGCCGCCCGGCTGCGCCGCCTCTACAGCGACCTCACCGTTCGCGAGCGTGTGTCGTGCACGTGATCGACGAGCGTCCGTGATCGAGATGCGCCCGTGATCGAGGCCTACGACGCCGACCGCCTGGCCGAACTCGAAGTGCAGATCGACGGCTGGCTCGCCACGCTGCAGGCCGAACACGACCACATCCTCGCGGTCGACCGCTCCGAGGACGGGACGACGCGATGGTACGTGAGGATGCGCGGCGACGACAAGGAGTTCACCACGGTCTGGCTGACGCTCAGCCAGCGGACGTTGCGCTACGAGACCTACGTGATGCCGGCCCCGGAGGAGAACGAGGCCGCGCTCTACGAGAACCTGCTGCGGCGCAACGAGCGTCTCGTCGGCGCCCACTTCTCGATCGGGATCGAAGATGCGGTCTTCCTGCGTGGTGAGCTTCCGGTGTCGATGGTCTGCCTCGCCGAGATCGATCGCGCGTTGGGCACGCTGTACGCCACGGTCGAACAGTGCTTCCAGGGTTTCCTGCGCATCGGCTTCGCCAGTCGCTTTCCATAGCTCGGCCTCACGGCGAGCCTGGTGGCAGCGATCGGGTCGGCCACGTTCCGCTTCCGGGTGCTGGCCACCCACGTTGAGATGTCCGGGTGGGCAGCTCGGGGAGTCGGCATCCACGGTCTTGCCCACCCGGGCTACCGTCGTTGCATGACACCACCGACCGACGCCGACCGTACGTCCACGCCGGTCGAGGTCCTCCTGATCGGCGGCGGGAACATGGGCGCCGCGCTGCTGGAGGGAATGATCGGCTCCGGCGAGTTCCGCGCCGACGAGCTCGGCGTGGTCGAACTCCTCGAGGCCCGCCGTGGCGAACTGGAGGACCGGTTTCCCGGCGTACGGGTCGTGGCCAGCACTGTGCCGTGCCGTTCGGCCGTGCTCGCAGTGAAGCCGGTCGACGCTGCCGCGGCGGCGGCGACCGCTCGCGACGCCGGCGCGACCAGGGTGCTGTCGATCGCCGCCGGCGTGCGGCTGGCCACGCTCGAGGGGGCAGCCGGCTCGAGCGTGGCCGTCGTCCGTGCGATGCCGAACACGCCGGCGCTGGTTCGACACGGTGCGGCGGCCATCGCGGCCGGATCGAGCGCCGGCGCCGCCGACATCGCCTGGGCCGGGCGCATCCTGCGGTCGGTGGGAACGGTCGAGGAGCTTGCGGAGGACCAACTCGACGCGTTCACCGGCGTCGCCGGGTCAGGGCCGGCCTACCTGTTCCTCGTGGCCGAAGCGCTCATCGACGCCGCGGTCGCCGAAGGCCTCGAGCGCACGATGGCCGAGCGGATGGTGCGCCAACTGCTCGTCGGCTCCGCACTGCTGCTCGACCGCGAGCTCGACCCCGTGCGCCTGCGTGAGCAGGTGACGTCACCGAACGGCACGACCGCAGCCGGCCTCGCGGTGCTCGAGGGCCGCGACCTGCGCTCCGCGATCGCCGCTGCCGTCGCCGCCGCCACCGCCCGCAGCCGCGAACTCGCGTAGTGCGTTCTCGTGAACTCTCTGCGCACCCTGGTGCGCAAGAAGTTCACGAGAACGGGGTATTGCTAGACACATTCGGGAATTACTTGCATGTTTTTTCGACGTGGCACTTTTCACATCGATGTTCTTCCTCTATCGTTCGGCACGTGGAGACGCGTTCGCCGGAAACGGCGGGCAGCGCCGACAGGGCTGGTGCCATCGGGGGGTTGGCACCGGCCCTTGTCGCGTTTTCGGGCTGATCGATTTTCCGGGCGCTCGGATCCGGGGCCGGTACAGTGCGCCGCCAGATGGGGCGCCGCTACGACACCGTTTCGTTCCTGACCGATTACGGGCTGACCGACGAGTTCGCCGGTGTCGTCCGTTCGGTCATCCGCGACCTCGCCCCGCACGCCACGGTCGTCGACCTGACGCACGGCATCGCCCCGTTCGACGTGCGGGCAGGGTCGCTCGCCCTGGCCCGCAGCATCGGCTACGTCGCGTCGGGGGTGGTGCTCGCGGTCGTCGACCCGGGCGTCGGATCGTCACGACGAGCGATCGCGATCGAGGTCGCCGGCGGCGAGGGCGTGCTGGTCGGACCCGACAACGGGCTGCTCGCTCCAGCGGTGGCGCTCGTGGGCGGCGCCGAGCGGGCCGTCGAGCTGACCAATCCCGAATATCAACTCGTCGCGCCGGGTTCGACGTTCGCCGGCCGCGACATCTTCGGGCCGGCGGCCGCCCACCTCTGCAACGGTGTCGAGCTGCTCGATCTCGGCGACGAGCTCGACGTCGACCTGCTCATGCCCGGGGTCGTTCCGCTCCCGCAGACCGACGAGAAGGTCGTCATCGCCCAGGTGCTGTGGATCGACACGTTCGGCAACGCCCAGCTCAACGTCGGCCCGCTCGACCTGCCGCTCACGTTCGGCGAGCAGCTCACGATGCGGATCAGCGAGCCCACCGACCCGACCGGCGGCACGACCCGCTCCGTGACGCGCGCCGGGTCGTTCTCCGACATCGGCGGTGGAGCGGTCGGACTCGTCGTCGACTCGTCTGGCCTACTGGCCGTGGCGATGGATCGCCGGTCGGCCGCCGGCGAGCTCGGCCTCGCCCCCGGCGACCAGGTGACCCTCACCCCCGGCGAGCCCGGCGCGGGCGACCACGGAGCGGGCGTCACCCAGCACGTCACCATCCGCCGCACCTGACCTCGTTCGTCGGGG
>CAZYWK010000013.1:36406-63607 GCA_964651825.1 uncultured Ilumatobacteraceae bacterium
GGGGTGGGCGGTCACGTCGGGCGTTAGCGTCGGGGGGATGCGGCCCGCTACCACGCTCACCCTCGGCCTGCTCCTGGCGGCGATCCTGATCGCCGGTGTCATCTCGCTCATGCGCATCTGACGGGCCGGGTACGATCGGCGGCGAAAGGTCGGGGCGAACGTCCCCGAGGGGGCCTGTGAACCTTGCCGACATCATCGACGACCACGCATCCGACGCGACGGCATTGATCTGGAACAACGTCACGACGTCGTACGGCGAGCTGCGCGCGCAGGTCGACCGGGCGCGAGGCGGGCTCGCCTCGTTGGGGATCGGCGCCGGCGATCGTGTCGCACTGGTCATGCAGAACGGCGTGCCCTTCGTCGTCTCCTACTTCGCGGCGCTCGGTCTCGGCGCGGTCACCGTGCCGCTCAACCCGACGAGCCCGGCGCCCGAGCTCGCCCGGGAGATCTCGACCGTCGGCGCCAAGGCGGTCCTGATCGACCGGTCGTGCGCGGCGGCCTGGCGCAGCGTCGATCCGTCGAGCGTGCCGACGGTGGAACACGTGGTCACCGCCGACCCGGCGGCGCCGGCCGGCGACGCTCACGACGGCCCGGTCCGGTTCGACCGGCTGCTCGCCGCCGACCCCGTCCCGCGCGTCGAGGTGGAGCCCGATCAGCTCGCGGCGCTGCTGTTCACGAGCGGAACGGCGGGCCTCCCCAAGGCGGCGATGCTCACCCACGGCAACCTGCGCGCCAACATCGACCAGAGCCGGAGCGCGAACGGGCACATGAACGGCGACGACGTCGTGTTCGGCGTGCTGCCGCTGTTCCACATCTTCGGGCTCAACGTGATGCTCGGTCTGGCGATGAACGTCGGCGCTGCCGTCGTGCTCGTCCAACGGTTCGACCCGATGACCGCGGTGCAGTCGATCGCCGACCGCGGCATCACCGTCATCCCGGGGGCCCCGCCGTTGTGGGGCGCCTTCGTGCAACTCGACGACATCCCCGCCGATGCGTTCTCGACCGTGCGCCTCTCGCTCTCCGGCGCCTCCCGGCTCCCGCTGTCGGTGTTCAACGCGATGCGCGACCGCTTCGGCGTCGAGGTGCTGGAGGGATACGGACTCACCGAGGCATCGCCGATCGTCACCACGTCGACCGGAGCGCCCGCCCGGCCCGGCTCGGTCGGCCGCGCCCTCGACGGGGTCGAGGTGCGCCTGGTGACCGTCAACGGTGAGGCGCTCGTCGGTGACGTGGGCGAGGTGTGGGTCCGCGGCGCCAACGTCTTCACCGGATATCTCGACGACCCGGCGGCGACCGCGGAGGTGCTCACCGAAGATGGCTGGCTCATGACCGGCGACATGGCGACCGCCGACGACGACGGGTACCTCTACCTCGTCGACCGGGCCAAGGACCTCGTGATCGTGTCGGGGTTCAACGTGTACCCGCTGGAGGTGGAAGAGACGCTGCTCGCCCACCCGGACGTGCTCGAAGCGGCCGTCGTCGGTGTGCCCCATCCCCACACCGGTGAGGCGGTGAAGGCCTATGTCGTACGGCGGGAGGGCTCCGCCGTCGACGAGGAGACCCTCATCGAGCATTCGCTCGACCTGCTCGCCCGCTACAAGTGCCCGAGCAAGGTGATCTTCGTCGACGTTCTGCCGCGCAACGCGTCGGGCAAGCTCGTACGTCGCCAACTCGACGACGCGTTGCGAGCCGGCGCAGCCACCACCGCCTGAACCGTCAGCGACCCCAGCTGCAGCCGGCGGCGGCGTGACGCAAATCGCCGACCGAATCGGCGCACCAGCTTTGTGAAAGTGTGCACGAGCCACCTAACGTGGTCGGCGCATGGCAGCCAACCGAGTGCGACGTCGAATCCCGGAAGCCTCCGTCGCCCGGTTGCCGGTGTACCTCCGCATCCTGTCCGACCAGCTCGAGCAGGCCGTCACCACGATCTCGTCGGAGGAGTTGGCCGAACTCGCCGGGGTGAACGCCGCCAAGGTGCGCAAGGACCTCAGCTACCTCGGCAGCTACGGCACACGGGGCGTCGGCTACGACGTCGACTTCCTCGTGTACCAGATCCGCCGCGAGCTCGGCCTCACCCACGACTGGCCGGTCGTGATCGTCGGCGCCGGCAACCTCGGCCAAGCGCTGGCGGGCTACAACGGCTTCGGCGATCGGGGCTTTCCCGTCGGTGGGATCGTCGACGTCGACGCGGCCAAGATCGGCTCGGTGATCGGCGGCGTCCGAGTGCGCCATCTCGACGAGGTCGGCCAGGTTGTCCAGCAGCGCAACATCTCCATCGGTGTGATCGCCACACCCGGCCATGCCGCCCAGGACGCGGCCGACGCCCTCGTCGCGGCCGGGGTCACCAGCATCTTGAACTTCGCCCCGTCGGTCATCAGCGTTCCCCACGGCATCCACGTCGGCAAGGTCGACCTCGCCGTCGAGCTGCAGATCCTCGCCTACCACGAGCAGCGCCGGGCCTCGGCCGCCGCCGCCTCCCCGTTGCGTGTCGTCCCGGGGGAACGCCGGCGCGGGGCCAGCGCCTAGGGTTTCGATCGTCATGTCGCTCCTGGTCGTCGGAATCAACCATCGCAGCAGCCCGCTGTCGTTGCTCGAGCGGGTCACGGTCGTGCCCGACCGCCTCGGCAAGGCCGTTGCAGGGCTGGCCATGCGCGACAACATCCGCGAGGCGGTCGTGCTGTCCACGTGCAACCGCACCGAGGTCTACGTGGTCACCGAGCTCTTCCACGGCGCGTACAGCGACGTGCGCGACTTCCTGTGCGAGCTCGGCGATCTCTCCTCCGATCAGCTCGTCCCGCACCTCTACAGCCAGCACGACGCCACCGCGGTGGCGCATCTCTTCGAGGTCGCCGCCGGTCTCGACTCGGCGGTGCTCGGCGAGAGCGAGATCCTCGGTCAGGTCCGCACCGCCTGGGAGACCGCCCTGGCCGAAGGCGCCGCCCGATCGACGCTCAACCTGCTCTTCCGCACCGCGGTCGAGGCCGGCAAGCGGGCGCGCACCGAGACCGGCATCGCGCGGGGCACCGCGTCGGTGAGCCATGCCGCGGTCGAGATGATCACCGACGTGATCGGCGATCTCAAGGGTAAGCGGGTGCTGGTCGTCGGTGCGGGGGCGATGGGCGAAGGCGTCGCGACCGCGCTGCACCGCGCCGGTGGGGCCGATCTGCTCGTGGCCAACCGTTCAGCGGAGCGTGCGTCGGCGTTGGCCGACCGCATCGGTGGCGTCGCGGTCGCGTTCGACCGGCTGAACGAGGCGATCGGAGCGGCCGACGTCATCGTGGCGAGCACCGGCGCCGAGGAGCACGTGCTCACCGTCGACCTGGTGAGGTCGGTACGGTCCGGTCCCCGTTCGGCGCGGCCGTTGCACATCATCGACATCGCCGTGCCCCGCGACGTCGAGGCCGGTGTCGCCGACCTCGCCGGCGTGACCGTGCTCGACCTCGACGACCTCCGCGACTGGGCCGCTCGCGGCCTCTCCCATCGCGCTGCCGAGGCCGAACGGGCGCGAGCCATCGTGTGGGAGGAGGTCGAGCGGTTCGGCACCGAGTCGACCGCCCGGCAGGCCGCTCCGCTCGTCGCCGCCCTGCGCGCCACGGCCGAGGGCATCCGCCGTCACGAGCTCGAGCGGTTCGGCTCGGGCCTCGCGAGCCTCGACGACAACCAGCGCCAGGCGGTCGAGGCGCTGACCAAGTCGATCATCGCCAAGCTCCTCCACGAGCCGTCGGTACGCCTCAAGGCGCAGGCAGGAACACCGCAAGGCGAGCGCAACGCGGTGACGATGCGCGACCTGTTCGACCTCAGTTGAGCGAGCCGCCGATGGGTTCGACGCTCCGCCTCGCGACGCGAGGCTCCCGCCAGGCGCTCGGCCAGGCCACAACGGTCGCCACGGCGATCGAGCGGGCCACCGGCATCACGGTCGAGTTCGAGCTCATCGAGACGACGGGTGACCGGCGTGGCGACGTTCCGCTGCACACGATCGGCGGCCAGGGCGTGTTCGTCAAGGAGGTCCAGCGCGCGGTGCTCGACGGGCGCGCCGACTTCGCCGTCCACTCGGCCAAGGACCTGACGTCGACACCGGCCGACGGGCTGGCCATCGTGGCGTTCACCGAGCGGCGCGATGCCCGCGACGCGCTCGTCGGCTCGACGCTCGCCGACCTCGCCGAGGGTGCCACCGTGGCGAGCGGTTCGGTGCGCCGACGAGCGCAGCTCGCCCGTGTCCGGCCCGATCTGCGATTCGTCGAGCTCCGTGGAAACATCGACACGCGGCTGACGAAGATCCCACCGGACGGAGCGATCGTGATGGCCGCGGCCGCGCTGCAGATCCTCGAGCTCACCGACCGGATCGCCGAGCACCTGCCGGTGGCCGATTTCGTGCCCGCCGTCGGGCAGGGCTGCGTGGCGGTCGAGACGCGCGCCGACGACGCCCGCACGATCGAACTCGTGCGATCCGTCGATCACGCGGCGACGCGGCAGGCCGTCGAGGTCGAGCGGGCGTTCCTCGCCGAGCTCGGCTCGGGGTGCTCGCTCCCCGTCGGTGCCCACGTGGCCGACGGGGTGCTGCGGACGTTCCTCGCCGATCCCGCGAGCGGCCGCTGGCGCGGAGAGGTCGTCGAGCTGACCGGCACGGCCGGCGATCTGGCGCTCGCCGCGGCCACCGCCACCGCGGCCAACGCCGCCCTGCGATGACCGCTCCCTCACCGACCCCCGCCGAACCCGGATCGTCTCCGCTCACGGGCAAGCGGGTGCTCGTCACCCGCGAGCGCCCCGGCGAGCTGGGGCGCCTGCTCGAGGCCGGCGGTGCGGTGGTCGTCCACATCCCGCTGATCGAGATCCGCGAGCCGGACGACGGCGGAGCACGCTTTCGTAGCGAGCTCACCCGGCTCGACGAGCACGACTGGCTGGTCGTCACCTCCGTGCCCGGCGCCGAGCGGGCGGGCCCGGCCGCAGCGACGGCACCGCGTGTGCGGCTCGCCGCGGTCGGCAGTGCCACGGCCAGAGTGCTGACCGAGCTCGCCGGCCGACCCGTGGACGTCGTGCCCTCGGTCCAACGTGCCGACGCCCTCGCCGACCTGCTCATCGAGCGCACCGGTGGCATCCGGGCCCGCTTCTTCGTCGCCCATGCCGACCGTGCCGCCCCGACCCTGGTCGACCGGCTGGCCGGCGCCGGGCACGACGTCACCTCCAGCGTGGCCTACCGCACGGTGCTGCGGCGTCCGGATCCGGGCGCGGCGACTGCTGCCGACGCGCTGGTGTTGGCGAGCGGTTCGTCCGCCGAGGCCTGGGTGGAGGCGTTCGGGACCGCGACCCCACCGGTGGTGGTCGCCATCGGCCCGACCACCGCCGCGGTCGCCACGGATCTCGGCCTCAAGATCTCCTCGGTGGCTACCGATCATTCACTTGCGGGCCTCCTGATCGAACTCGAACGCTGTTTGTGATCCGCCGGGGTCAGAACCGGCCGGAGGGTGCGGCGAGTCCCGTGAACAGCAGTTCCGCCGGGTATCAGCACGCAGAAGGAGGCATCGAGCGACGTGATCGAACATCGCGCCCGACGTCGTCTCGCGGTGCTGGCCGGCCTCCTCGGCGCCGGCGCGCTCCTCACCACCAGTGCCACCGACGCCGGAGCGCGGCCGACGATCGTCCTCGAGCAGTCCGGAACCGGCGCCGCGTTCGCGATCGGTGGCGCCGCTCCCGTCGTCGGCTCGCACCCGTCGGTGTCCGGCGACGGACGCTTCTACGTCGCCCAGGGTGACCCACCCGACGAGCGGACCTCGACCGTCTACTTCACCGACCGTGAAACCAACGTCACCACCGAGATCACGGCGCCCCCGGAGGGCGTGCGCGCGGGCGACACGATCCATCCGGTGATCTCGGGCGACGGCTGCACCGTCGTGGTCGTCACGGAGATGGCGCTCGACGTGTTCCGCGACGACGACACCGGCGAACGTTGGGACGTCTACCGTGCCCGCCTCCCGCAGTGTGGTGGCCAGCTCGGTGGCTGGGAGCTCGTGTCGTCCCGCAACGACGGCTCGACGCTGGCTCGCGACGACGTCACGAGCACCGATACCCCCACCGTGAGTCGCAGCGGCGCCGTCGTCGCCTACACCCACCCCGCCGATCACATCATCGACGGGGAAGGGCTGACCACGATCTCGATCGTCGACCTCACCGCGCCCATCGACGCCCCCGATCGCTCCGAGCTCGTGGCCGGCGCCCCGATCACCAGCCCGAACACCACGTTCACCTACGGCGGGCTCGATCAGCCGGCCCTGTCGGGAGATGGCCGATACCTGGCGTACCGGTCCGACGCGTCCTCGGCCGATGCGGTGCCCACCTGGGGCCCCGGCCTGGTCGCCGGTGGTCCGGCCGTCAAGCAGATCTTCGTCTGGGACCGCGACGAAGCCGATCCGTTCGTCGCAGTGCGGCTCATGTCGGTGTGGCCGGATGGTTCGCCGTCGACGACAGGGGCGAGCGAGCCGGTCCTGTCCCGCGAAGGCGACGTCCTCGCGTTCACGTCCAACGACCCCGGGTTGGTCCCGGCGGTGTTCCCGGACTGCCCGGAGACGTGCCCGACGCAGGTGTTCCGTCTGGATCGTGACGTCGACGACAACGGCTGGTACGACGAGGCCGGGCGCACCTCGATCACGA
Organism: uncultured Ilumatobacteraceae bacterium; assembly: GCA_964651825.1. GTDB lineage: Bacteria > Actinomycetota > Acidimicrobiia > Acidimicrobiales > Ilumatobacteraceae > Sva-07. Next base: position 43,052 of record CAZYWK010000013.1, read on the forward strand.
TGGTGAGCGCCGAGGCCGCGACGACCCCACCGGTCGCCGGCGTGTCCTCGTCGTTCGGCCCCACACTCGATGCCAGTGGTCAACTCGTCGCGTTCGTGACCAAGGCCGTCAACCTGCAGGCCATCGAAGCGGCCGGTGGCGGCGAGGCGACCGACGGCGACGTCTTGTTGTTCGACGCGGCGGCCGGCCGGCTGACCCGCCTGAGCGTGTCGACGGACGGCATTCATCCTGCCGTCGGGGCCAACGCCCGACCACGGTTGAACGACACGGGCCGCACCGTCGTGTTCGACACGCTCGTGGCGGCCGAGCTCGTCGTCGCCGACCCGGTGGCCGGTACGCCGGCGCCCGGCCGCAACGTCGTCGCCTTGTCGAGCCAGCCGCGGGTGACGCTCGCCGAGGCCGACCTCGGGACCACACTGCCCGGATTCCCGAGCGACGAGTGGTACGTCGCGGTGATCAACACGGGCACCTCGTCGTTCGTGCCGGCCAGGGTGAGCGTGAACGACGGTCGCTTCTCGATCAACCAGGATGGGAGCACCTGCTCGCTCGGCATCGCCGTCCCACCGGGGGCCGACTGCACGGTGAAGCTGTCGTTCACGCCGAACGCTCCTGGCCCGGTGTCGGCGACCCTGACCGTCGCCGAGGAGGGGTTCCACGCCACCGAGGTCACGAGCAGGGTCCGTGGCACCGGTGGTGATCCGACGTTGCGCATCGACCCGGCGGGCACCGACCTCGGCGACCTCGTGGTCGGCACGGCCGGCGGTGAGTTCGTGTTCGACGTGCAGAACATCTCGCTCGTACCGACCACGATCAGCGAGGTCGTCGTCCAAGGCGCCGACTGGGCCGACTTCCAGGTCACGTCGAACAACTGCGCCAACCGGCCGCTGAACCCGCGGGCGACGTGCACCGTCGGCGTCGCCTTCACGCCGACCGGGGCCGGTCGGCGGACCGCCGTCGTACGGGTCGCCACGCCCGCTGGTCAGTACTCGACGATGGTGGTGGCCGGTGACGGTCACTTCGAACCGACCCTCGAGCTGCCGGCGACCGAGGTGATCGCCGGTGACGACGTCACCGTGCTCGGTCACTCCTTCCCGCCGAACAGCTACGTCGCCATCGTGTGGGGTGACCGCGCCGGCCAGACCACGATCGGCACGACGAACCCCTACGGTGAGCTGAGCGTCGACATCGCGGTCGCGTCGAACGACCCGGGCGGCACGCATCGTGTCGTGGGTACCGTCGTCAGCCCGACCGCAACGATCGACCGCGCGGTTGCGACGGGCACACTCACCGTCGTGCCGGGCTTGGCCGACGACCTCGTCGGGCTCCCCGGCTACGGGCTGGGTTGAGCGGAGTCAGGATTCGGCGGGGAGGGTGAGGCCGCCGAGGTTCAAGGCGGTGAGGCACGTCGCGTTGGCGGTGTCGCCGAGTGCGTTGCACTTCACGGAGAACGTGAGGTTGTCACCGGCCACGAGTGGAATCGGTGTGATCCGCGGCTCGAAGTACTGACCGCGGATGTTGTCGAGGCTCCACACGAAGAGCGGCTCACCGTTCTTGAGCAACGTGGCGATCCCGCTGTCGATGTACGTGTTCTCGATTCGGATGTCGGTCAGCCGGAAGCGTTCACCGTCGGGGATCGTCGCGGCCTGATCGGCGGTCTGACCCTGCGGGGCGGCCACCTGCAGGCGCAGGAACGACGGCTCGCCGGCGTCGTCGTTCGGTGTGTCGACGTCTGCCGGGGCCGTCGTCTCCGGCACCGGCCCCGACCCGTTCGCGGGGGTCAGCTCGACGATCCGGTCGTCGACGGCGTCCTTCGCGCTGTCCTCGATCGCCGGCTTGGCCAGCCCGAACCACGCGAATGCGGCCGCACCGATCACTGCGGCCACGGCCAGCAGCTTGGCGATCGCCGACCCGGAGATCGTCGGTGACTGCACGAGCGCGAGCGGCGCGCTGACCGGTGGCAGGCCCTGGCGTTGGGCCTCGACCTCGAAGTCGAGCGTGCGGGTCTGGCGGCGGACGCTGCGACGTGCCTCGTGGACCTTGAGCTGAACGAGACTGGCAGCGCCGGGGGCGACGCCAACGGCGGGTGGATCGAACGAGCCGTCGAGCCGGTCGGTCGGGTCGACGAGGATCAGCCGCGCGCTGGTGACGCTGTTGCCGTGGTTCTCGACCATGAACTCGTAGGTCGCACGGTGACGCGCCCGTTGGATCGGCTGGAGGGGCACGATGCGGCAGTCGTCGAACGGCTGGATGCCGAGCGTCGCCTCGGCCACGATCGCCTCGTCCTGGGTCGAGGTGGGGATGATCCGTACCGCGATCATCGTCGGGCCGGCCGTGGTGGTGGGGAGCAGCGGCGGTGAGATCACCACGTCGACCACTTCCTGCGATCCGCCGAACAGGGTGAGGTTGCCGCGCTGCACCGTGGTCCAACTCGCCGACAAGCCGGCGGGCACGACGGTGTACGACTCGGTCGTGTCGCCGAGGTTGTGGACCGTGAGGGGCAACGTCAGCGTTGCGCCCGGTTCGACGGCGACATCGTCGTGGGAGAACCAGGCCTGCACCGACACGGCTGCGAACGCTACCCGAGCGACCGTCACGTAGGGTGGCCCCCCGATGGGGATCCGGGCGTTCGGCTTCGACGTGTTCGGGACGGTCGTCGACTGGCGGTCGAGCGTCGCCCGCCAGGTGGCGCCGATCCTGGCCGGGCTCGGCCGCGACGACGTCGATCCGGCGGACTTCGCGATGGCCTGGAGGCGGCGCTACCAGCCGGCCATGGAGGCCGTGCGCAACGGCGACCGGCCCTTCGTGATCCTCGACACGTTGCACCGCGAGATGCTCGACTCCACGCTGCGGAAGTTCGACATCGATCCGGCGACGCTCGGCGACGAGCAGCTCGACGAGGTGAACCTGGCGTGGCACCGCCTCGACCCGTGGCCGGACGCCGTCGAAGGGCTCGACCGGCTCCGCCGGCGGGGCCCGGTCGTCGCGCTGTCGAACGGCAACGTCGCGTTGATGGTCGACCTGTCGCGTCACGGCGGCCTGACGTGGGACGCGATCCTGGGCGCCGAACATGCCCGGGCCTACAAGCCCGATCCGGTCGTCTACCTCTCGGCCGCTGAGGCGCTGGGCCTCGCGCCGGAAGAGCTCTGCCTCGTCGCCGCCCACCATGTCGACCTCGCGGCAGCCCGCGCGTGCGGCCTGCAGACCGCGTTCGTGGCGCGTCCTGACGAGTACGGCGGCCTGCCTGCGCCCGACCACGACCTCGGCCAGGACTGGGAGTTCGCCGCCACGAGCTTCGTCGACCTCGCCGAACAGCTCGGCTGCTGAACGCGAGCCCGGTCGGGCCACCGACCTGCACCGTTAGGCTCGCGGCGTGCACGACCGAGAACGCCCGGCGGGCGACGGGCCCCGTACGGACCACCCGCCACGACCACGGCAACGGCCCAGGCGGTTGCGGCAGTCGGTGGCGATGCGGGCCCTGGTCGCCGAGTCGCACCTCCGGGTCGACGACCTGATCGCCCCGCTGTTCGTGCGTGAGGGGATCGACGCACCCCAGCCGATCTCGTCGCTGCCCGGCGTCGTCCAGCACACCCGCTCGTCGTTGCGCGACGAGGTCGCGGCGCTCGCCGAACTGGGTGTGCGGTCGGTGATCCTGTTCGGTGTGCCGGCCACGAAGGACGCGACGGGCAGCGGCGCCTACGACCCTGACGGCATCGTGCAGGTGGCCCTGCGTGACCTGCGGGACGACGTCGGCGACGACATGGTGGTGATGGCCGATCTGTGCGTCGACGAGTACACCGACCACGGGCACTGCGGCATCGTCGACGAGCACGGAGTCGTCGACAACGACGCGACCCTCGGGATCTACGCCGCGGCCGCCGTGGCCCAGGCCCGAGCCGGTGCGCACGTCGTGGCGCCGAGCGGGATGATGGACGGCCAGGTCGCCGCGATCCGCGCCGCCCTCGACGACGACGGCCACGACGACGTCGCGATCCTTGCCTACGCGGCCAAGTACGCGAGCGCGTTGTACGGCCCGTTCCGCGATGCCGTCGACGTCCAGATCGTCGGTGGAGGCGACCGCAAGGGCTACCAGCAGGACTGGCGCAACGCCCGCGAGGCGCGGCGCGAGATCGCGCTCGACGTCGCCGAGGGCGCCGACATGGTGATGGTCAAGCCGGCGCTCGCATACCTCGACGTGATCGCCGACGCGCGGGCACACGTCGAGGTCCCGGTCGCCGCCTATCACGTGAGCGGCGAGTACGCGATGATCCACGCTGCGGCCGAGCGGGGCTGGATCGACGGCGACGCAGTAGCGCTCGAGCATCTCGGCGCCATCAAGCGTGCCGGTGCCGACATCGTGCTCACGTACTTCACCCGGTGGTTCGCCGAAGCGGTCCGCGACGGACGCGTGGCGGGATGAGCGCGCCGTGTTGATCCAGTACTGCGATCCGACCACATGTCCTGCCGCGGGATGCATGCCGACGGTGTGCACCGGCGCCGGCGTGCCGTCGAACCACGACCTGTTCGAACGGTCGAGCCGCGCCATCCCCGGCGGCGTGAACTCCTCGATCCGCGCCTTCAAGGCCGTCGGTGGCGAGCCGTACGTCGTGGCGCGGGCGTCGGGTGCCACGATCACCGACGTCGAGGGGCGAACCTACTTCGACCTCGTCCAGAGCTACGGCGCGATCATCCTCGGCCACGCCCATCCCGCCGTCACCGCCGCGCTGCAGGCAGCCGCGTCCGACGGCACGTCGTACGGCGCCCCCACCCCCAGGGAGATGAAGCTCGCCGAAGCGATCGGCGAGCGCGTGCCGAGCTGCGAGCGGGTGCGGCTCATGAACTCGGGCACCGAGGCGACGAGCACTGCGGTTCGCCTCGCTCGCGGCGTGACAGGGCGCGACCGGATCGTCACCTTCGCCGGCAACTTCCACGGCGCCACCGATGCGCTGTTGGTCGCGGGCGGCAGTGGTGTGGCCACGCTCGGCCTGCCCGGCACCGCCGGGGTCCCGCGGGCCGCCGTGTCGGAGACGATGGTCGTGCCGTACAACGTCGTGCCCACGCTCGACGAGCACGTCGCGGCGGTGATCGTCGAACCGATCGCGGCCAACATGGGTGTCGTCGCGCCGCTGCCGGGCTTCCTCGCCGGCCTGCGCGCCGAGTGTGATCGCGTCGGCGCGCTGTTGATCTTCGACGAGGTGATCACCGGGTTCCGCATCGGGCCCGGCGGTGCGCAGGCCAAATACGACGTGCGCCCGGACATCACCTGCTTCGGCAAGGTGATCGGCGGAGGCCTGCCGATCGGGGCGATCGGCGGCCGCGTCGAGGTGATGGAGCACCTCTCGCCTCTCGGACCCGTGTTCCACGCCGGCACGTTGTCGGGCAACCCGATGGCGACCGCCGCGGGGCTCGCGGCGCTCGATCAGCTCACCGGCGACGTGTACATCGAGCTCATGGCGCGGGCCCGGCACCTGTCGTCGTTGCTTCGTGACGCCTGCGCGTCGGCCGGTCTCGACGTGGCGTTCCCGGTCGTCGGGACGTTGTTCGGCATCGTGTGCGGCGACGCGGCGGATGCGGTCACGAACTTCGACGAGGCGAAGCGGACCGACGAAGCGATGTACGCCGCGTTCTTCCAGGCGATGCTCGCCGAGGGCGTTGCGATGGCGCCCGGCGCCTACGAGGCGATCTTCGTCGGCCTCGCCCACGACGACGCCGTGGTCAACGCGATCGCCGAGGCCGCGCACCGCGCCGCGACCGCGGTCGTGCAGGCCCGCTGACTCGCGTCGGCGACCCACCGACGGTACGGTTGCACCGGTGCGAGAACTGTTGTCCTGGCGATTGTTGGCGGCGTTGGCCGCCCTCGCCGGGCTGGCGTTCCTGGCCCAGACCGCCCTCGCCGACGACGAGCACCTCGAAGCGGTGATCGCCGCCGAGCCGATCGCCCGCTTCGTCGACTTCACGTCCCCGGTCGTCGCGCCGCTCCCCTCCGACGACTTCTCCGTCGGCCGCGACGGCCACACCACCGGCTACCTCGATCTCGTGCTGCCCAGGGACCGGACGATGCGCATCGCCCCCGGGACGCTCGGCGAGGTCACCTGCACCGAGTTCGACGAGTTCAATCAGTGTGGCGTACTGGCCGACATCCTCGGCGACGCGGTCATCTGGTTCGCGCTGGTCCCCCAGGAGGCCCGTCAGACCGCCGAGCTCCCACCGGTCCTCGACCTCGACGACGGGTATGCGATCTTCGAGAGCGGCTGGCGCATTCCGTACGCGCCGGTGATCCATCGCGACTGCGGCGACATCGACATCCCCACGTTCAGCGACTTCCTGCAGCGGTTCGGTCCGAACAGCACCACCATCGTCGATCTCAACCTGCAGCAGGTCACCCGGGTCCGGTGCGGCGCCGAGGTCGTTGCCGACTCGACCGTTCCCGCCGGAAGTTGGCCCGTCGGCAGCACTCCGTCCGTGTCGCTGCCGGTCGGAACCGTGCCCGTCGGAACCGTGCCCGTCGGCAGCATCGTCGACGAGAACGCCCCGTTCGACGGTGCGCCCGCGGACACATCCGGCTGAGCGCGCTGAACGCGATCGCGCCCCGACCTGAGCTCTGCCGAGCAGCTGTTGTCAGTGGGGGAGCGGCACGAGTTCGTCTGACTGCCCTCGACCCGCCACCTCGATCTCGGTATGGATCGTTGCGGATTGCGGGAAGGATGCGACCGAGAACGGCGGCGGTCGCGGGACGCGGTGTCAGCGGATGGCGTGGGCGGCGGCGACGCCGGAGTTGTGGGCGCCCTCGACGCGGGGACCGGCGAACGCGTCGCCCGCCAGCACGATCGACGCATCGGTCGAGCCTGCAGGCGCGCCCGCGGGCGCGCCGGCACGGTGCGGCAGGACGTGACACGGGTCGGGGGAGATCGAGCGGGGGGTGGCGAAGCGCCACTTCTTCACCTGGTGGTCGATCACCTCGGCATCGGCGAGCCACGGTCTGGCCTCCGCGACGAGTGCGGCGCCGAGCGACTCGACGTCGTCGTCCCAATGGGCTTCGCTCCAGTCGGCGTTGGCGTGGAACGTGATCGCGGGAACGGCGCTCACGCCCTTGGACGCGTTGTCGCCGATGAAGCTGAACGCGCCACCGGTCGGCTGGACTCCTCCGCTCGGTGCGAGCGAGACGGGGCGATCGAGTACGGCCAGGAGGCAGATCGTCCGGTCGTAGTCGACCCGGAACACGTCGGGATCGAGCTCGAGACCGCTGTCGGCGAGCAGGCCGAACGACTGGGGAAGTGGCGTCGTGATGATCACCCGGTCGGCCGGTCGGATCGTCCCGTCGTCGATCACGACGTTCCACGACGAATCCTCGCCGGTCGAAGCACGGCGCAGCGTGAACGCCATCGTCGAGCACTCGACCCGGAGTCCGCGAGCGAGGTCCTTGGCGAGTGAGGCCATCCCTTCCGGGGCCGCGTAGCGCGGATATCCGTCGGGCGAGCCGAAGCCGTGGTTCCACACCTGTACCAGTCCACGTGCCGCCCAGCCGTCGACCCGCGCCTGGAACGCCGGCGTCCGGACGGTGAAGAACTGCGCGCCGTGGTCGAACGTGGCGTCGCCGATCCGGCGCGTCGCCATCCGGCCGCCGACCCCACGCGCCCGTTCGACGACCGTCACGTCGACCTCGCCCTCGGAGGTGTCGTGCAGCGTGCGTGCCGCCGCAAGGCCGGACATGCCGGCGCCGATGACGACGACGCGCATCAGCCGCCGGCGGCAGCGACGACCGACAAGTGGCGCGGCACGGCCGGGGTGGAGGCGCGTGCCTGGTAGGCCTTCTCGGCGCGGCCGAGGAACTCGAGCAGCACCCGGTTGAACGTCGTGGCGTGCTCCACCATGAACCCGTGGGCCGCACCGCTGATCACCACCAGCTCGGCGGTCGGGATCCGTTCGGCCAGCTCCTCGCTGTCGCCCCGCGGCGTGAGGATGTCCTGGTTGCCGACGAGCACGAGTGTGGGCACGGTGATCTCGGGGAGCCGCTCGACGAGGTCTTCGTGTTGACCGGCCGCGTTGAGGATCGCATCACACTGGGCGGCGAACGCATGGGCCGGGCGCCCGAGGGCGAGCGGTCCGAGCCACCCGAGCGCGGGCAGCAGCCGCCGGAACGAACGCGGCCCGATCACCCAGCGGGCGGCCTCTTGACCCATCGACGAGATCCCGCGTTCCAACGCGGCATCGCGCCAGCTGGCCAGCAGCTCCTCGCGCCACGGGTGGTTCCGACCGGCGGTGCATGCCAGGGTCAGCGAGCGGGTGCGGTCCGGATACTTCACGGCGACGATCTGGCTGATCGCTCCACCCATCGAGGCGCCGACCACGTGTGCGGTGTCGACACCGGCGTGGTCGAGCACGGCGATCGCATCGTCGGCCATCGTTTCGAGGTCGTAGGCGCCGTGCGGCTTGTCGCTCCGGCCCGCCCCGCGATTGTCGAGCGCGACGGCCTGGTACCAGGGCGCCGTACCGAGCCGCTGGAGATCCCAGCCGTGCTTGTCGGCCCCCAAGCCCTGGATGAACAGGATCGGCGGCGCGCCTGGCCGCCCGGTGACCCGGTAATGGATGCGTGTGCCGTCGGCAGTGCGGAGATAGGTCACGTCGCGGTCCTCTCAGTTCCCACCGAGCCCGCTCAGCGGCAGCCAGTCGAGCGGGGTTCCGGTGCGGATCTCGCCCAGCTCGTCGAGCATCCGGACGATCTGCGCCTGGACGTGATCGGCGAGCTCGAGCTCGGCGAGCGGTCCGCGCCGCCGGCGGCCGGGCCGGGCCGCCTGGCCGATCTCGACCCGGGCGGTTCGTCCGAGCGGGCTGCTCGTCGACGCCGCGGGGTACACCTGCACGCCCGCGGCCGTCGCCGCGCCGACGTGCTCGTGCTTGATGCGGCCGACCTCGCGCAGCGCCGTGGTGGCCTCGGCGCCGAGCACGACGAGCTCGCCGGCCCGCAGCGCGCCGAACACCTCGTCGGGATGGTCGAGCAGCCCACCGATGCGCCGGCTGAAGGGCCCGAACGGGGCCATGTCGCTCCGCCCGACGAACCGTACCGGCCGATCGACCACCTCGCTGATCGCCAGCGCGGTGAAGATCGGCGCCAGCGCGTACCGCCTGGCATTGATCACGACGAGCGCGCCCTTGCGCCGCGGAAGGTGCTGATCGCCGCCGACGGTGACATTCCAGCGCAGGTGCGACAGCCCGATCAGGCGCCGCACGACGCCGGCATCGCGACCCCAGTCGTCGACGGTGCCCGCGGGCTCGTCGACGAGGCGCAGCGGCAGTTCCAGCACCCGGCCGACCGCGCCGAGCGGCCCGCCGCTCATGCCGCCGCCACCTTCGCCGGTTGCCGGACGACGCTCGGCCAGCCGTAGAGCTGATCGATCACGTCGGACGTGGTCGACTCTGGCACGACGCCCAGCAGTTCCTCCATCCGGCGGTTGTCGGCCAGGCGACCGCGGTGGAGCACCTCGGCGACGTGGTCGGGGATGGGCGAGCCGAACAGGTAGCTCACCCGCTTGGCGATCTGCCAGTCGGGGCCGATCAGCGGAAGTGGCATGCGCCGGCCCCGGCGCAGGGCTTGGAGGCAGGTGATCGCTCCACTGGCCACGACGTTCACCGGCTGCGACAGCCCCTCGCGGGCGGCAGCGACGATGGCCCGGGCAGCGTCGCGGTCGGCGATCACGGCGAACGGGGGGTCGGCGAGCACGCTGAACGGGACCACGGGCATGCGCAGCATCCGGCCGAGCGGCGATGGGACATGACGCCCGAGCACCGGCGCGAGGCGGACCGCACCGATGGGCACCCCGACCCTCGCGCCGACCCGGGCGGCGATGTGTTCGATGTCGGCCACGGTGCGACCCCAGTCGGAGGTCGGATCGATCGGCGCCGTCTCGTCGGGCCGGGTGAGCGCGCCGCGCCGGCGGCCGTAGATCTCGACGCCACTGCGCACGACCACGTGCTGGAGCGCGGGGCACTCGGCCGCCGCCCCGATGATCGAGGTGGCCGCCTGGTCGGTGAGCGTCCTGGCTACCTTCGTCGACGCTCGGGCATCGGGTTCCCACACGCCGACGTGGACCAGCACGTGCGGGTTGAACCGCGTGACGGTTTCGACGATGCGGTCGTGCTGGTCGGGTTCGATGCGGTGGTACACCGTCTTCTGCAGGCGCCGCCGCGGAGGATCGGCATCGATCCCGGCCAGCGCTCCGACCCACGGCTCGGTTTCGAGCAGGCTCGCCACGAGGGTGCCGAGCTCGCCTCCCACCCCGCTCACGAACACGCGACGTCCCGCCATCGAGGCAACGCTAGCCGTCCATCCACCCCGAACCGGGACCCGTGTGAACCCCCGTTCACGTTCCCGTCACCCGCAAGGTCCCGGGCTGATGACGATTCGATGACGAAACCGTCATATGCTTTCGATCAAGTGATCCGCCACCGACGCCGATGATCACTCCGCTGGCCCTGTGGTCGGCCGTGTCCGACACGAAGAACCCCCGCCCACCGTCATGTGCGATTCCCACGTTTCCCGACCTCACCGGTTCAGTCGGCGCCGCGCCCTGCTCGCGCTCGCCGCCGGTGCCGGCGCGCTGGCGTTCGGTGATGCCCTCGGTGCCGGCGTGGCGTCGGCCGAGCCGATCGACGACCCCGGAACGGCCCTCGCCAAGGCCAAGCGGATGCGGATGTCGCCGCGGCCGATCGAACCGGCGCCCGCTGGCAAGTTGATCTTCCCGATGGAGATCCCTGCGAAGCCCAACATCTACATCCTGAACAACTTCGGCGACTGCCGTCGTCACGAGGGGATCGACATCATGGCGGCCAAGGGCGGCAACCCCGTCTTCGCGGTGGCCGACGGGGAGCTGACGAAGCGGTACACCGACACCGGCACGGCCGGATGGGGGTGGACGCTGTACGTCGAGTCGACCAACGTCACCTACAAGTACTTCCACATGGCCGAGGATGAGAACGGCTGGGCGGTGGGCGACAACGTCAAGCTGGGCGACGTGATCGGCTTCGTCGGCAACAGCGGCACCTACGGAGTGGACAACTTCCACCTGCACTTCGAGGTGCGACCGAACAACGTGCCGGTCAACCCGTTGCCGCTGATCGACATCCCCGACGACCTGCCGATCGGGCCTCGCAACCCCAGTTGCTGAGCGTGGCCGGGGGGCGCTCCAGGGCGACCGACGACGCACGCTGAGCGTCGAATCGTGGCCACTCCAAGTGGTAAGTTCGGGTGAGCAAGCGTTGACGGGAAGGACGACATGGGCACCGAGCGCATGGTCAAGATGGCGGAATCGCGGGGCACGGTCGACGAGCCGGTCCCGCAACGGGCAGTGCGGCTTCCGGCCCATGTGCAGCGCGCGCTCGTCGTCGGCAGCTCGAACGACCCTGCCGAGGTGGAGGCCGATCGGGTCGCCGAACAGGTTGTCGGCATGCTCGGCGCGTCGACGATCCCGGCGATCCCGGAAGGCGGAGTGAGCCGTATCCGGCGGGCGACGGCCCACGGAGCCACCATCGGCGCCGAGGGCGGAGCGGTCGACGCGGACATCGAGTCGCGGATCCAGTCGAGCCGAGGGAGCGGCACGGCGTTGCCGGCGAATGTCGGCGGCCGGATGCAGGAGGCGTTCGGGGCCGACTTCGGCAACGTCCGCATCCACGACGACGCCGAAGCGCACGACCTCAGTCGGTCGATCCAGGCCCGGGCGTTCACCACGCAGCAGGACATCTACCTCGGCAAGGACGCACCGTCGCTGGGTTCCCCCGATGGCACGAAACTGCTCGCGCACGAACTGACCCACGTCGTGCAACAGGGAGGCGGAGCCCGCCGCTCGACGATCCGTCGGGTCACCGCCCCCGCCGATCCTGTGCTGGCCGTCGACCGTAAGAAGAAGGCCCTCGCCGCGCACGCCAAGGACCGCGCCGCGTTGATGAAGTACGTGAAGGCCGGCGCCAAGTCGTCCGATCGGCGCACCGCCAACGCCTGCGAGTGGATCCTCGACGGTCGCACCAAGCTGTACGCGCTCAGCGCCACCGGCGACAGCGACGAGCGGATCGCCCACCTCGGGGAGAGCCGTGCCACCACCGAAACGTGGTTCCCGAAGGGCAACGGCGGTCCCGGCGACCTCAAGTCGGCCGTCGCCGAGTACAACCACCTCGACCTCGACGACCAGACCAACATCTGCGTCGACACCGACGACGGGCCGAGCACGAACGGTTGGAACGGAGCCGGCTACGTCGCGGTGATGTTGGGCGGCGGGAAGATGAAGCAGAGCGCGGTGTACGAAACCCTGCGCCACGAGGTGCAGCACGACGCCGACAAGAACCGCGAGAAGAAGGCCGCCGCCGTGGCGCTCCCCGGCGATGTCCAGCCCGATGCGGGCGAGCTCGCCAAGTGCTTCGAGGGATACAAGACCGAGTACCGGGCGTACAACTACGAGAACTCGCGATACATGAAGCTCAGCCCCACGAAGATGGTGGTGAAGTACAACGTCCGATGGACGGAGCGCCAGCTCGAGATCTTCGAGCAGATCCACGACGGGTACTCGCACACGAAGAAGTTCTGGGACGACAGCTTCGAGACGCAGCCGTGGGCGACCGCGAACGCGCCCGACACGGAGCCCGACGACCCGTCCGACGTGTTCGACTATCACAACGACGCCATCGGTGCCCAGTGGAAGGACTCGATCGAGAAGCGCCGGCAGGCACTGGTCGACTACGTGAATCCCGACGACGAGGGGTTCAACAAGTACGACTCGATCCGCGTCGACGACTTCTACACGGCGCTCGACGCGATCCCGGTCGGCACCACCTCGACCGACGGCAAGTTGATGAGCTCCCTGAGCTGGAAGACCGGATTCCTGGGCAAGAAGGACGCCCTGTACATCCTCGAAGAGTCGCCCGACATGCGCAAGAAGATGAAGCGGCACCTCGCCGACGAGGCGTACGTCCACGTGTTCAAGTCCCTGTGCACCGTGGCCGGGGTGAAGAAGGCGACGCCCATCCAAGACCTGGGCAAGTCGAGCTCCCCGGTCATCCAGGCGTTCTCCGAAGCGCTCGAAGCGGTGCCATTGGACACAGCCGACCCGAAGCATGCGACGATCCGCGCGTTGCGCTTCAAGACGGCCAAGCTGTCGAAGAAGGAAGCGAAGCTCGTGCTCAACCACGATCCGAAGTTGCTGAACAAGCTCGAACGCCACGTCGCCGGCCAGGCGCGCATCGACCTCATGCAGCTCCTGGAGGACTGCGTCGGATGAGGCGGCCGATCCCGCCGTCGTCCACCCTCTCCACGTCCGGCAACCTGGTGGTGTGGGAGTCGGGTCACCGCGTCGGGGCGATCGACCTGGGCACGGGATCAGCCGACGGCACCGACATCGACGCCGACGACGTGTTGCTCGTGGCCGTGTCGCCGGCGGGTGGGCGGGTCGCGCTCGTGACGTCCGCTGCGGTGTCGGTGCTCGATCGCGACGACGGCTGGGGTCACGGCGTCGATCACGAGATCGCCGAGCCGTTCTTCCGGGTGGCGGTCGCCGACTCCGGGTCGGTGGTCGGGGTGACCGCCCACGACGACGACGCCGAGTCGATCCTCCTGCTGATCGACGGCGACCGCCGCATCGAGCAGGCCCTCGGCAACCGCACCGCGTTCACACTGCTCGTCGATGCGGAGCGGCGACGGGTGCTCGTCGCCGGGCAGGAAGGCACCGGCTCGTACCACGGCGGGGGCGACCCGTTCGTGCGGCTGTACGAATGGGCGGACGACGAGCCGGAGTGGAACACGCTCTGGGAGGGTCCAGCTCCCGTCGAGTCGGCCAACGGTTGGATCATGCCGCTGACGTTCGGTGACATCGGTGTCTACGAATCGGAGCGACTGGTCGTCATCTCCCCGGACTCGAACCCTGACGACGTGGGCGCGGTCGACGACGAACTGCAACTCGACCGTCTCGAGACGGTGGTCGCGTCGCCTGACGGCGGTCAGCTCGCGTGGTTCTGGAGCAACGGCGACCACGGATGCGTCCGCTCGTCACGGCTCGCCGACCGATCGGTGGTGGAGCACCCTGACGTCGACGGCATCGGCAGCTTTCCGACGATCGCGGTGAGCGACGATGGAACCGTGACGCTCGTCGACACGGTCCGCCCGTCGACACTGCGGGTCCGCACGTTCCGTGACGGCGACGTCACCACGGTCACCCGCGATCTGGCCGTGTCGGGAGCCGACTGAGCGAGCCCGCCCGCGTCAGCGGAGCTCGTGGGCACGCATGATGGTTTCGCGTGCGAACGGGTCGAGCTGGCGGCCGGCGAGCCGCTCGGTCACCTGGATGGCCTGGGTCGGATCGTCGATCAGGCCGGCCCAGCGGATGTAGCCACCCATCATCCCGACGATGCGGTCGCCGACCTCGTCGCCGTGCAGGAGCACCTTGGTGCCGTTCTTCAGCAGCTCGCGGATCTCGGTGTACAGCGACTTCAGGTAGGCATCGAGGTGGTCGTTGTTGAACGGCCGGTGCCGGTACGGCATCTGCTGTTCGTCGTAGTTGTGGAGGTTGTGCGGGGCGGCGATGATCGAGATGACGCAGCCGAAGCCGTTCTCGCGCAGCCAGATGATCTCCTCTTGGCGACGGACCCGGCGATGGCTGTCGCCGACACCACCCGGACGCTCGCAGATGGCCAGCTTGTCCTTGAGGATCCAGGTGAAGTTGCGTGGCGTGATGCCGAGCGCCCACTTCCCACGCAGCCGCGATGGCATCAGATCCCGACGCTGACTGTGTGCACAGCTTCCATACCGGGGGGCAAGGCTAGCCCGCCAGATCGTCATTCTTCTCGAGTCGGAGCCGTTGGTTCTGCCGGCTCACCCGCCGGCCACCACCGGCATCACAACCGCGGGCGGTCCCGGCCGCGACGTCGAGGACCCGGGCCACCGTGGCCGCATCCGGCGGATATCCGTCGCGTCCGAGCCAACGCCTGACTGCCCGGCGGGCGAGCGGGAGGGGTGCGTCGCGCAGGGCGCGGGCGTCGGTCGGGTCCAGGTCGGCGGCGAGCTCGTCGAGCAGCTCGTCGTCGTCGCGCAGGAGGCCGGCAGTGCGGGCCAGGATCGTCGCCATGTCGCGGCCCGCAACGTCGTCGAGCAGCGGGAGTACCTCGTGACGCACGCGATTGCGGCGGAACCGTGGGTCGTCGTTCGTCGGATCGGTGACGTAGTCCAGCCCTTCCGCTTCGCACAGCGCGATCGTCTCGGCGCGTCGCAGCGCGAGGATCGGCTTGGTGGGTCCCGGCCGCATGGCGCTCAGCCCGGTCGCCCCGGAACCCCGGAGCAAGGCCAGCAGCACGGTCTCGGCCTGGTCGTCGGCGGTGTGGCCCGTGAGGGCGTCGGGCCCCAGGATGCGCCGTCGTGTGTCGCGGGCGCGAGCTTCGAGATTCGGCCCGTCATCGAGGACGACCCGTTCGATCCGGAACTCGATGCCGAGGCGCTCGGCGGTGCGACGGGACCGCTGTGCCTCCTGCACGGACGAGGCGCGCAGGCCGTGATCGACGTGGACTGCGGTGACCTCGCAGCCGGCAGCAACGGCCAGGCGGACGAGGGCGGTGGAGTCGGCGCCTCCGGAGAACCCACAGACCACGGCGGCACCGGCGGGCGGAAACGTCGAGCGGCGGAGCAGATCGGCGATCACGATGCGACCACCGGGTGACGACTCCGCGTCAGAGATCGCTGGACTGGCGCTGGCGCTTCTTCGCGCCCGGCTCGTACTTCTTCGAGGTGACGGTGGCGAGGTACGAACCGATCAGCAGGACCAGCCCGGCCATGACGAGGAGCGTGACGATGACGCCGATCCACCAGTGCCAGATCTCGGCTGCGAGCATGCCGTGAGGCTACCCGTCACCGTGGCGCGCCGTGAATTTCCCATTCGGGAAGCGCCATCGACGAGGCAGCAACTTGTTTCAGCCGATGACGCCGTCGCCGTCGAAGTCGGTGTCGAAGCACCGCTCGATCCGTGACAGCAGGTCGGCGGGCATCTCGTCGTTGTTGCACTTCTCGGCGATGACCTGTTTCAGCTCGGCGTGGAAGTCGAAGGCCTGCAAGCAGTCGGTGCACCCGTCGAGATGCTTGCGGATCGCAGTCCGCGCGCCGTCGGACAGTTCGTCGTCGAGGAAGGTGTCGAGCTCCCTGATCGTTTCTCGGCAGTCCGGTCCGTCACAAATGCTCACGTCAACTCCCGCACCGGAGACTCTGCGTTCGGCGCCGCCACGTCGGCGGTGACCAGACCTCTCGCCAGTGCGTAGTCGTGCAACGCCTTTTGCATCTGCTTTCTTCCCCGGTGCAGCCGCGACATCACGGTGCCGATGGGGATGTCGAGCATCTCGGCGATCTCCTTGTACGCGAACCCCTCGACGTCGGCGAGGATCACCGGCAGACGGAAGTTGTCGGGCAGTGCTTCGAGGGCCTGCTTGACCTCGTCGTCGGGCAGCATCTCCATCAGCGACTCCTCGGCGGAGCGCCCGAGCGCCGCGTCACGGGACGTGTTGATGTGCTTGTAGAGGTACAGGTCCTCGATGTCACCGAGGTCGGTCTCGTCGGGCCGTCGCTGCTTGGCGCGGTACTTGTTGATGTAGGTGTTCGTCAGGATCCGGAACAGCCACGCCCGCAGGTTGGTGCCCTCGGTGAAGGTGTGGAAGCTGCGAAACCCCTTGAGGTAGGTCTCCTGCACGAGGTCTTCGGCGTCGGCCCGGTTGCGGGTCATGCGCATCGCCGCGGAGAAGAGCTGCGGCGCGTACTGCATCGCCTGATCTGCGAAAACCGCCTGGTCGGCCACGGGGCGACCCTACCCGTCGCGATGACTACGGGTCGGTCGGTGACTCGAGGGTTGCGACCGCGTGGTCGATCGAGGTGATGAAGCGCTCGAGGAGATCGGCGAGTTGGGCCCGCTCGTCGCGCGAGAACTCGCCGAGGATCCGGGCCATCGCCCGTGCCCGCCGCTTGTCGACGGTGGCGTGGCGGCGCCGGCCCTCGGCCGTGATCCGGACCAGGACCACCCGGCCGTCGTCGGGCGAGGGGAACCGCTCGACGAGCCCGTCCGCGACGAGCCGGTCGACCGCCCGGGTCGCTGTCGATCGGTTGACCCGTAACCGGCCGGCCAGGCTGCTCATCGTGCGGTGCTCGTGGTTCACGAGCATGTCGAGCGCGTCCATCTGGCCTTGCTCGAGCGGGTCGTCCTTGCCCATCATGTACTCGCGGATCGCCGCGGTTGCCGGGCCGCGGCGCAGGTCGATCCAGGAGTTGCCGATCCGGAGCGCATGCTGCCGGTCGATCGGGTCACGGAAGTTGATCGACGGGGTACTGGCCGTCGCTCGGCTGGATGGGCTGCCCATGTGCGTTTGTACGCTAGTGAGCGATGGGATTCGGCGGCGTGGCGGACGGCGACGGTCCGGCGGATCCGACGAACCCCACGGCGCTCGAAGCGTTGCGACCGCTCGGTGAATCGTCCGTCGTGGTCACCACCGACCGGCCGGGCCCGCTCGTGCACCGCGAGATCTACACGACTCGGGGGCTGCTCACGATGCTGGTCCACGAGCCGGTCGACGCGTGCCGTCCAGCAGCGATCGTCGCCGGTGGCGGCGCCATGGGTGGGCTGCTGGGTCCGGGCCACGGGCTGTACCACACGCTCGGGGAGCGCTGGGCCGCTCGCGGCGTGCGGTTCGTCCGCGTCGGCTATCGCGAGCCGAACAACCTCGACCTGTGCGCGCACGACCTCGCGTGCGGTGTCGAGACCGCTCGCGACGCTGGGGCGACGAACGTGGTGCTGTTCGGCCACAGCTTCGGTGGCGCGGCGGCGATCCGGGCAGCGGTGGTGATGCCGGTCTCGGTGGTCGGTGTGGTCACGTTTGCCACCCAGTCGGCCGGTTGCGAGGTCGCCGGTGCGCTGCGTGGGCGACCCCTGCTGTTGTTCCACGGCGACCGGGACGAACTGCTCCCACCGCAGGCCAGCTACGTGGTGCAGGCGATCGCCGGGAGCGGTGAGGTCGTGATGCTGCCGGGCGACGGTCACCTCCTCGCCCGCAGCGACGACATCATCACCGATCGCCTCGACGAGTGGCTGCCGGTCGTGCTCGGACTGTCCTGACGATCGCCCCGGATCTCCCTGCAGTCGACGTTTGCGTCGGGATTCAGCACCGACAGGCGTACCGCGATCCCGACGCAAACGAGGGGGATGAGCCGGGCGTGGCGACCGTTCGCCGATCCGCAAGGATGTCGGCATGAATCGCGTCCACCCTCGGTCGCCGATGCGCCGTGTCCATCTGATCGTGCGGCCGCTCGCCATCGCCACGGTCCTGGCCGGTGTGCTCATCGGGTGCGGGGGCGGATCATCCGGTCCGAGCGGGCCGACGTTGCCAGCGGAGGCGCAGACGATCGTCGACGCCTCCGCGGCTGCGATGGGCGAGGTGCAGAGCGTCGAGTTCGAGGTCGAGCGGTCGGGGGCCCCGATCGCCATCGATTCGTTCGGGTCGATCGTCCTCCAGCGCATCGTCGGTCAGTTCTCCGTGCCGAGCTCCGCGCAGGCGGTCATCGACGTGCGGATCGACGACTCCCTGAACACTCAGCTCGCAGCGATCGCCATCGACGACGAGGTGTGGCTGTCGAACCCGATCACCGGCAAGTACGAGACGCTGCCGGACGGCTACGACCTCGACCCGTCGCGGTTCTTCGACCCGGAGAACGGCTGGCGACCGCTGCTGGCCAACCTCACCGACGTGGAACTGCTCGGCATCGAGAACCGTGGCGGCGATGCATACCACGTGCGGGGCACCGCGCCGGCGGCACAGATCGAGGTGATCACCGCCGGGCTCGTCGACGACCAGGACGTCGTCATCGACTTCTGGCTCGACCCCGTGACCGGTCTGGTGCGGGCCGCCGAGTTCGACACGACGATCGACGACGGCACCGTGTCGTGGGCCCTCGATCTGCGGAACTACGGCGACGCGTTCGACATCGCCCCGCCCGAGAACACGTGACGGCTCCGTGACCGATCCCGTCGCGTCGCCCGGTCCTGTCCGACCCGACGCGGCGCGCGCTCACGGACCGAGCTCGCGGGCCGTGCTGTGGGCGGTGGGGTTCAGCGTGTTCGTCGCCGCCGACGACCTCACCGTCGTGTCGACGATGCTGCGCCCGATCATCGGCGACCTCGGGCTCGTGCTCCCCGACGGCCTCGACGACGCGGCCTGGGTCGTCAACGCCTACCTCATCGCGTTCGTGGCGATCATGCCGATCGCCGGGCGGATCAGCGACGTCGTCGGCCGCCGCTCCACGTTCGTGATGGCCTACGCCTGCTTCCTCGCCGGCACGATCTGGATCCCGCTGACCGATTCGCTGGGTCCGTTCCTCGCCGGCCGCGTGCTGACCGCGCTCGGCGGCGGAGCGATGGTGCCGGTCGCTCTGGCGGTGGTGGCCGACGTCTATCCCGAGCGCCAGCGGGCGCGCGCCCTCGGCGTGCTGGGCTCGATCGAGACGATGGGTTGGGTGTGGGGCCCGCTCTACGGGGCGATGCTCGTGCGGTTCCTCGACTGGCGCTGGCAGTTCTGGCTCAACGTGCCGCTCGGCCTGATCGGGCTCGCCGCGGTCTGGTGGGCGCTGCGTGGCCACGACCGGCCTCGGACACCGACGAAGGTGGGCTGGATCGGTGCCGGGCTGCTCACGGTCGTGCTGGTGTCGCTCAATCTGGCGTTGCTCGGCGGGGCCGAGGTGCAGAGCGTGACCGGTCTCGACCAGCTCACCGGCGGCGGCGGGCGTGACCTGCGCTGGCTGTACGTGGTGGCGGCCGTCGCCGCGGTCGCGTTCGTGCTCCACCAGCGGCGCAGTGACGATCCGTTGATCGATCGCAACCTGCTGCGCGGGCGCAACGTGCGCGCCGCGCTCGTCGTCAACTTCGTGATCGGCGCCGCGCTCGTGATCGCCATGGTCGATGTGCCGTTGTTCGTCAACGCCGTCGAGGTCGACCTCGACGATGCCGCCGTCACCGCGGGTTGGATCCTGTCGGCGCTGACCGCGGCGATGGCCCTGTCGTCGTACCTCGGGGGGCGTCTGACCGAGCGCTGGTGGAGCGGTCCACCGATCCTCCTCGGGCTCACGCTGGCCGCCGTCGCCTACGGCGTGATGGGCGCCACGTGGGACGCATCGGCTCCGTACGGCGCCCTCGCGGCCCAGCTGGCACTGCTCGGCGCCGGCATCGGCCTGACGTTCGCGCCGACGAATGCCGCGGTGGTCGACCACGCCGACCCCGACAAGCGAGGCACCGCGGCGGCGCTCGTGATGGTCGTGCGCCTCATCGGTCTCAGTGTCGGGCTGTCGGCATTGACGGCGTGGGGCCTGTCGCGCTTCAACGCGCTGCGCGGCGACATCGAGCTGCCCGCGCTGACCGACCCGGGCTTCAACGACGCCCTCCGTGAGGCCACGGCGGAGCTCACGGCGAGCGCGATCTCCGACACGTTCGTGGCCACCGCCGTCGTCCTCGCGGTCGGCCTCGTCATCGCCGCCCTGCTGCAGCGACGCCCGACGCACGCCGGCGGACC
>CAZYWK010000014.1:0-50425 GCA_964651825.1 uncultured Ilumatobacteraceae bacterium
GAAGTCGACCTTGATCTGCATCGGGTAGCCGAGCCACCCGAAGATGTCGATGTTGTCCCAGCCCTCCTTGTTGTCGCCGCGGGGCGGGTAGTAGTTGATCCGCACGACGTGATCGATGTTCCCGTACAGGTCGGGGTACACCTCGGGCTGGAGGATCGTGTCGAGCACACCGAGCTTCGACACCTCCTTCGACTTGAAGTTCTCCGGATCATCGAGCACCTCGCCGTCGCGGTTCCCGAGGATGTTGGTCGAGTACCAGCCCCGCAGGCCGAGCATGCGCGCCTTGAACCCGGGCGCGAGGAGCGTCTTCATCAGCGTCTGGCCGGTCTTGAAGTCCTTGCCGGCGATCGGCACGCCGCGGGTCTTCGACAGCTCGATCATGCAGTCGAGGTCGACCGACAGGTTCGGTGCGCCGTTGGCGTACGGCACGTCCGACTGGAGCGCGGCGTAGGCGTAGATCTGTGACGGCGAGATGTTCGGGTCGTTGTCCTTCAGGCCCTGCTCGAACGCGGCCACCGAGACATGCACCTCGGACGGCTCCTGGTAGGCCTCGGTCGAACCGCACCACACCATCACCAAGCGGTCGCAACCGTTCTCGGCCTTGAACGTGGCGATGTCGTCGATGACGGCCATCGCCTGGTCCCACTTCGACGGGATGTCCTTGACGCGCACGCCGTCGAGGCGCGACACCCAGCGCTGGTCGAACACGGCGTCCATCGGCACGATCGCCTCGAGCTCGGAGGAGATCGCGTTGAGGTCCTCGTTGTTGAGTACGCCCGCGGTCCGGGCGGCCTCGAGTGCGTTCGGTGAGATCGGGTCCCAGCCGCCGAACACGAGGTCGTCGAGGCTGGCGAGCGGGACGAACTCGCGGATCATCGGGTTCCGGCTCTCGTCCTTGGTGCCCAGGCGGATGTGGGCCATCTGGCTGATCGAGCCGATCGGCGCGTGCAGGCCCTGGCGGGCGGCGAGCACGCCGGCGATGAAGGTGGAGGCCACGGCTCCCATGCCGGGCGTGAGGACGCCGAGCTTGCCGGTGGCGGGAGCGATCTGTCGTGCGGTCATGACCAGGCATCATAAGGGTGACTGAATCAACACATTGAATAGTGAAGATAATCTGAACATTCATGACGACCCTCACGCCACCCCGCGCCGACGTGCCGGTGCTACCCGACCTCTCGATCCGCCAGCTCGAGTATCTGGTCGCGGTCGCCGACTCGCCGACCTGGGCATCCGCCGCGGCCGCGGTCGGCGTCAGCCCGTCGGCACTCTCGCAGGGGTTGGCCGAGCTCGAACGGCGACTCGGCGTCACGATCTTCGACCGCGACGGGCGCCGGCGTCTGATCCGGGAGAGCGCGCTGCCGGTCGTCGCGCACGCACGCCAAGTGCTCGGGCTCACCGGTGACCTGGCGGCGTGGTCCCACCGTCTCCGCACCGGCGCCTCCGGTCGCGTGCGGGTCGGCATGATCGACGCCGCGGCGCTGGTCCACCTGCCCGAGGCCGTCCAGTCGTTCCGGCGGGATCGACCCGACGTCGCGCTGCGCCTGCGGGTCGAACCGTCCGCCCAACTGATCGACCAGCTCCTCGGTGGACAGCTCGACCTCGTCGTGTGCGTCGAGCCTCCACGACCCGTCGACGGCATCGTCACCGAACCCCTGCGCGACGAAGCGCTCGTCGTCCACGCACCTCCGGAAACGACGATCGGCGAGGCCGGCTCGTGGGGGCCGTGGGTCCTGTTCCCCACCGGTTCGCACACCCGCACCATCGTCGAGGCCGAGCTGCGCGCCCGCGGAGCGTCGATCGACGTCGTCGCCGAATCGCACCAACCCGAGGTATTGCAAGAGCTCGTACAGCTCGGCGCCGGCTGGACCGTGTTGCCCGACGTCTCGACCACCGGGCGCCGGCGTCTCGAGCGCGGCCCGGTGCTCGCGAGCAGGAAGCTCGTCATCGCGAGCCGCACCGGGACGATCGTCGACCCCGCCGCCGACGAGCTCGCCGACCGCTTCCGCCACGCCCCGTGACGTCCGACCCCGTTCGTTTGGGGACGGGGCCAGAACGCACGACCCGTTCGTTTGGGGACGGGGCCAGAACGCACGACCCGTTCGTTTGGGGACGGGGCCAGAACGAACGGGGTTGGCGTGTGCTCAGGGGGCGGGGGTGGTGCCGGAGAGGACTTGAACGAACTGGGTGGTGTCGACGTTGCCGCCGGAGAGGACGAAGGCGCTGCGGGCGCCGCGCACCTCGGCCGGCTCGGAGAGCAATCCGGCGAGGCCGATGGCGCCGGCCGGCTCGGCCACGTTGTGTGTGGCGCGGTAGATGATCCGCATCGCCTCGGCGGTCGCGTCCTCCGACACCGTCACGATCCGTGCCGCCCCGGCCAGCATTCCGGCGACCGCGACCTCGTCGGGCGCCCGGCAGGCCACTCCATCGACGAACGTCGAGGCTGCCGGCGTCGTGACCGCGCGGCCGGCCTCGAACGAGAGTTGCGTCGCCGGCGCGACCTCCGACACCACGCCGACGATCGCCGTCGGCAACCCGCGCAGGTCGCGCACCGCGGCGAGCGCGTTGATCCCGGAGCCCATCCCGACGGGCACGTAGACCGTGTC
Organism: uncultured Ilumatobacteraceae bacterium; assembly: GCA_964651825.1. GTDB lineage: Bacteria > Actinomycetota > Acidimicrobiia > Acidimicrobiales > Ilumatobacteraceae > Sva-07. The sequence continues at coordinate 2,604 of CAZYWK010000014.1, forward strand.
CAGCGGACCGGCGCCGTCGAAGAGTTCGATCGCATACGTCGCGACGCCGAGCACGAGGTCGCGGTGGAACGGCGGGACGGGCTCGAAGCCGCGCGCCGCAGCGATCTCGATCGACGCCTCACGCGCCTCTTGGAAGTCAGCACCGATCTCGATCACCTCCGCGCCCAATGCGCGCATCGCCGCGTTCTTCTCGACACTGTTGCCGTGCGGCACGACGATGCAGACCGCGACACCGTACGCACGACCGGCGAAGGCGAGGCTCTGGCCGTGGTTGCCGCGAGTAGCACTCACGATTCCCGGCACGTGCGAACGCTCGCGGACGAGCCGGTCGACGTAGACGAGTCCGCCCCGCACCTTGAACGCGCCGACCGGCGTGTGGTTCTCGTGCTTCACCACCACCGTCGAGCCGGCAACCTCGGACAGCAACGGCCACTCGTACTGCGGCGTCGGAGGCACGTGGCGCCGAACGATCGCCGTCGCTCCCGCCAGTTCCTCCGCGGTCAGCGCCGCCATCGGCGCAGCCGACCCCGACGAGCCCGAACTGGCCCCGACTCGACCGGACTCGGTGACGACGTGGTCGAGGGTGATGTCGTGCGGCTCGACAGGGAGCGTCTCGACGAGCTGGACGTCGAAGCCGACACCGATCGTCACACACTCGCGGCGGCGACCCTCGAGGAAGCGGTCGTACCAGCCGCCGCCCTGGCCGAGCCGATCGCCGTCACGGGTGAACGCCAGCCCCGGCACGATGACGACGTCGGGCCACGTCGGGGCGACGAGGGGCACGTCGTCCGGCACTGCGGTGTCGAGCCCGGCCGACCGGCACCACTCGATCATCGCCGCCGTCTCGGGTTCGCCGGGGATGGTGTCGAACAACAGCACCCGCGTCGGGCGGCCGGGCGTGGAGACAGCCGCCACGATCGGCCGCACGTGTTGCCAGATCCGCTCCGAACGCGCCGATCGATCCTCGAGCGAGCGGCGCCTCGCACGCATCGCCCGCCGCAGTTCGGACTTGCCGGCCTGGGCAGGATCTCCGGCGGCGATCATCGTTCGGCAGGCTACTGAGCGTACCCTTGCGGTCGATGAGCGATTCCCCCGGCCTCCCCGAGGACCCGTCGAACCCGGCCATTGCGTTCGACTCGGGTCACTTCCGCATGGTGATGGGTCACTTCCCCACCGGCGTCACGATCGTCACCGGCCACTCCGCCACGGGCCCGATGGGCTTCACGATCGGATCGTTCACGTCGGTGTCGCTCGACCCGCCCCTCGTCGGGTTCCTCCCACAGACCGATTCGATCACCTGGGACGCGATCGCTCCCTCCGGCCGGTTCTGCGTCAACGTGCTCAGCGCCGAACAGGACGACCTCTGCTGGAAGTTCTCCAAGAGCGGCACCGAGACCACCCGCTTCGACGGTGTCGGCTGGCACGAGTCGCCGAGCGGATCGCCGATCCTCGAGCGCGCCGTGGCCTGGATCGACTGCACCATCGAGGAGATCTACACGATGGGCGACCACTACTTCGTGCTCGGCCGCGTCGAGTACCTCGATGCCGATGCCGACCGCGACGGGCTCCCGCCACGACCGCTCGTGTTCTATCGGGGCAACATCGGCGGCTTCTCGTCGGAGCGCTGACGCGATGACGGCACCGTCCCACTCCGCCTCCTCGACCCGCGCCTCGGCCGCCCGGCGCGGCGACGACCGCACGATGCCGATCGCCGCGTCGCTCGACGCGCTGAGCATCGTGTTGTTCGTCGGCATCGGCCGCCGCAACCACGACGAGACCGCGGCGATGGGCGACACGATCGGCACGGCCGCGCCGTTCCTGATCGCGTTGTTGATCGCGTGGATCCTCGTGCGGGCGTGGCGCAACCCGACGGGGATCGTCACCGGGTTACTCCTCTGGCCGATCGTGGTGGTCGTTGCCATGTTGCTCCGCAACCTCGTGTTCGACGACGGCACGGCGACGTCGTTCATCGTCGTCGCGTCGATCTTCCTCGGGTTGTGCCTGATCGGTTGGCGCGCGGTGTGGACGGTCTTCGCCCGTCGCCGCGCGACGGCCGGCTGAACCGAACCACCTGAAACCGAACCACCCGTAGCCCGAACCACCCGTTGAGGGTGTATCCGGCGCGTCGCGGCACGAGTTGCCTGAACTCGATGAGCGACGACAGCCCGGTCCTGCAGGCCGCCGATCCGAATCCGCCCCACGGTGAGGTCAGCGCGGTCGAACACGTCGCCGACCCCGCGCTCGGACCGTCCGGCGACGGAGCTTCGGGTGACGGTACGTCCGAACCGGGCGCCAAGAAGCAGCGCGGGTTCCCGTCGCCGCTGACGATCCTCGTCGTCGTCATCGTCGGCGTCTGGCTGCTCACCCTCGTGCTCCCTTCGGGCGAGTACCAGCACGACGAGTCGGGCGCGCCGATCCCGAGCTCGTTCGAACAGGTGCCGTCGCCGCTCGACTTCGGCGAGAGCGTCGAGGATCTCCTGCTGTCGCCGATCAACGGCCTCTACGGCATCCAGAACCTGGAGACCGGCCACGTCGGGCCGTTCGGCGCCGGGGTGCTGTTCGGCTCGGCCCAGGTCTTCTTGTTCATCCTCGCCATCGGCGGGTTCATGACCGTCGTGTTCCGCACCGGCGCGCTCGATCTCGGCATCGCCCACCTCGCGCACCGCTTCAAGACGCGCGGCACGATGCTGATCATCCTGCTCAGCGTGCTGTTCGGAGTGCTCGGCTCGGTGATGTCGTGGAGCGACGAGACGCTCGGCTTCTACGCGTTGATGATCCCGCTGATGCTGTCGCTCGGTTACGACCGGATGGCGACCGTGGCCGTCGTGACCGTCGCTCCGTTCGCGGGCTCGATCGGCGCGACGGTGAACCCGTTCCGCATCGGCGTCGGTTCGGACGCGGCCGGCGTGGAGCTCGGCGACGGCCTCGTCCTCCGGGTGGTGCTGTTCGTGCTCGTGATGATCGCCGTGATCGGCTACACGCTGCGCTACGCCAACCGCGTCAAGGCCGATCCGGCGAGTGCACTCGTGCCCCACGAGCCCGAGGACGCGGAGCTCCTCGCGGCTGCGGACGACGACGACCTCGCGCCGCTGTCGCGCACCGACATCGCGGTGATCGGCATCGTCGCCTTCACGTTCCTCCTGCTGGTCTTCTCGATCGTTCCGTGGGGCTCGATCCTCAACAACACCCTCGTCGATCCGGTGACCCACGAGACCGTCACCGAGGCGTTCTCGTGGGAGCTGGGCTGGTGGCTCCCCGAGCTGTCGGCATTGTTCGTCGTGATGGCGATCCTGATCGGCGTGGTCGCCCGCCTCGGCCAGGCCGAGCTCTCCTCGGCCTTCCTCCGCGGCGTCGTCGACTTCACCGGACCCGCCGTCCTGGTCGTCGTCGCCCGGGCGGTGTCGGTGCTGCTGACCAACAGCAAGACGATCGACACCGTCCTCAACTCGATGGAAGGCATCGTCGACGGGCAGTCGAACGTCATGTTCGTCCTCCTGCTCGCAATCGTCTCGCTGCCGTTGTCGTTCCTCGTCGGATCCGGTTCGGCGGGCATGGCGCTGGTGATGCCCGTGCTGGCGCCGCTCGGCGACTTCGCCGGTGTCGACCGCTCGCTGATCGTCACCACCTACAACTCGATGGGCGGCATCCTCCTGCTCGTCCTGCCCACCAACGCGCTCCTGATCGCCGGCCTCGGCCTCGCCAGGGTGAGCTTCGACAAATACCTCCGCTTCGTGATGCCGCTCGTCGGGATCCTCACCGCGATCGTCATCGCCGTCCTGCTGCTGGGAGTCGCCGTCTCATGAGCTCCCCCGGCCCCTCGTTCTCCCCGACACCGTCGCTCGACAACCCGGTGCGGGTCGACGTCGCGACCGACGCGCCCGCTGGCGTGCCGATCGGCCATGTCGTGGCCGCCGACGCAGTGGTTCCCGCCGCGCTGGGCGCGACCCGCGAGCAACTCGCCGCGGCGGGCTTCACCGGCAAGGACGGCGCTGTCCATCGCATCGTCGACGCGGCCGGCCGCCTCGTGGTCGCGGCCGGCATCGACACGCCCGCGACCGTCGACGGCGTGCGCAACGCCGCCGCCACACTGGCGCGGGCGGCGGCTCACGCCGACGGGCTCGCCGTCGTCGTCCCGCCGGTGGAGGGAATCGATGCCGAAGCGATCGCCCAGGCGATCGTCGAAGGCGCGGTGCTGGCCCGCTACCGCTACGAATCGCTGCGGAGCGCACCGAGCGACGACGACCGTCGCCCGCTCGCGCGGCTCACCCTCGTCGTCGAACCGGCCGGCGCGCCGGCGGCCAGTGCCGGCGCAGCCCGCGGCGAGGTGTACTCCCGGGCCACGGCGACCGCCCGCGACCTGGCCAACACACCGCACAGCCACCTGACCGCGACGACCTTCGCCACGCTCGTCGAGCAGCTCGGTGCCGACCGCGGCCTCGACGTCGAGGTGTTCGAGCAGGAGGCCCTGATCGAGATGGGCCTGGGCGGTCTGCTGGCGATCAACGCCGGCAGCGCGGAGCCGGCCCGGCTCGTGAAGGTGGCGTATCGGCCGGCGGATCCGACCGGACACCTCGCGTTGGTCGGCAAGGGCGTGATGTACGACTCGGGCGGCATCAGCCTCAAGCCGTCCGACCGCATCCACGCCCAGATGAAGAACGACATGTCGGGCGCGGCCGCCGTGCTCACCGCCATCGCCGCACTCCCCGCCCTCGGCTGCACGACGAGCGTCACCGGCTACCTCGTGTGCACCGACAACATGCCGTCGGGCACCGCGACCGGCCTCGGCGACGTCATCACGATCCGCGGCGGCACGACCGTGGAGATGATCGACACCGACGCCGAAGGCCGGGTGATCATGGCCGACGCCCTGGTGCTGGCGCGGGAGGACGGCCACGACGCGGTCGTCGACATCGCCACCCTCACCGGCTCCGCGATGCGGGCGCTGGGCACCGACCTCGCCGCCGTGGTCGGCAACGATCGCCGGATGATCGAGCTGGTGCAGGCGGCCGCCACCGCCACCAGCGAGGCGGTCTGGGAGCTGCCGCTGCACCGGCCCTACCGGACAAAGCTCGACTCCAACGTGGCCGACATCTGCAACTGTGCCCCGATCGGCCAACCCGACGCGCTCCTGGCCTCGCTGTTCCTCGCCGAGTTCGTCGGCGACCTGCCGTGGGCGCACGTCGACATGTGCGGCCAGGCGCAGAACGACGACGACCGTACGTGGCATCCGGCCGGCTGCACCGGCTGGGGAGCCCGCCTGCTGATCGAGGTCGCGCTCGGCTTCGTGCCGCCGCCGAGCGCCTGACGGCCACCGCGATCACCGTCACCCGCCATCGTCCCGCCACGACGGAGCACTGCCAGCGTCGAGCAGGCCGGTCAGAGCATGCCGGCAGCGCGCGCGGCGTCGACCGCTTCGGACCGGCTGGTCACGCCGAGCTTGCGATACACCGTCTTGAGGTTCGACTTGACCGTGTTGACCGACAGGTACAGCCGGGCGCCGATCTCGGCGTACGAGAGATGGCTCGGCAGGAGCTCGACGATCGTCTGCTCACGCGGGGTGAGCGGTTCGACGAGGGCGACCGGCGTCGCCGACGGGCGGTGCGGAATCCGACGGAGGAGTGGTGCGAGCGCGGGATGCAGCCGTTCGAGCGGCAGTTCGAGCAGCATCGTGTCGACCACGGGACCGTGGCCGACGAACGGGATCACCCACCCGGTTCGCGCTCCCTCCTCGACCGCCGCCCGGACCGTCGCCCCGCGCGTCGAGCTCGCCATCGTGGCGGCGGCCAACACCTCCGCGGCCAGGCGTTCCTGTGTGGGCCAGCCCCCGCGATCGGCGAGCAGGTCGATGACGACGCCCGGGTCGCCACGAGCGATCGCCGCCGACGCGGCGACGATCCGGACGGGAGGGAACGGGTCGAGGCCGGCGAGCAGGCGGTCGACCTCGTCGAGCCGGGCCCGACGCAGCTCGATCCGTGCCTCGACCAGCGTGAGCGCGCCGGCGGCGTCGCTGTGGGGCCGATCGAGGCTGGCGCGGACGTTGTCGACGAGCGCCAGCGCACCGTCGGGGCCGTCGAGCTCGAGGCGCACCGCCGCCGCCACGGTGCCGGCCCGCAATCGGTTCCAGTCGTACCCCTGGAGATGGGCGATGTCCCGTGCCGCACCGGCGTGCTCGTTCGCCGCCGCCACCTCACCGGCACCGAGCTCGCACCAGGCCGCGGTCGCGAACGCCTCCAACACTCCATGGTGGCTCGTCAGCCCTTGCTCGGCCGCCCAGGCGCACGCCGTGCGCACCAGCTCGCGGGCCCGCTCCAGGCGTCCGGCCGCGAGCGCGATCCACGCCTCGATCGCCGGCACGGTGACGTGGCGATGCACCGGCGGCGCCTCACCGACCGACGCGCGTTCGAACCACGCCCGCGCCGCATCGAGATGGCGACACTCGATCGCGACACGGGCTGCGACGAGCGGGAAGCGTTGCACGATCGACGAGCTCGCCGTCGCGGGGCCCGGCGTGCCGGCCGTTTCGAAGCGCTCGACCTCGAGCACGGCTCCGCTCAGGTCGCCGTCGTAGAGCGCGAGCAAGCCGAGCACGGCGGCGGTCGCGCGGCGCGACGACGGCGTGCCCTCGGTCAGCGACTCGGCGAGCTGGGCCCACCGTGCCGCCTGGCGACGGTCCTGGCCCAGGAAGCACGCGAGCGCGAGATCCTGCGCGAGCGAAGGGTCGTCGACCGTGAGCTGGCGCGGCAGCGTGCCCACGAGCCGGCGGAGCCCGGCCGTGTCACCCGCGTCGAGCAGCTCCAGGACGGGTGTGACGACGAGCCGGGCCGCAGCCGCGGTGTCGCCGATCTCCGACAGATGATGATGGGCCGCTCGGAGGTCGCCGCGCGCTTCGTAGACCGCCGCGGCGCGGCGATGGCAGTCCGCCCACCGGGCCGGATCCGACCACCGCAGCTCACCTTCGAGCAGCTCGCGGACGAGGGAATGGAAGCGGCGGACGTCGTGGCGGGCGACGTCACGAGCGATGTCGCGGTCGAGCAGCAGGAGACGGCGTTCGAGGTCAGTGATCGAGGTCGCGGCGAGCGGTCCGATCAGCGTCGCCGCGAGCTCCGGGTCGATCGCATCGACCACCGACACGTCGAGCGCAGCCTGGCGGAGATCGGGCGGCATCCGGTCGAGCACGTCGTTCACGAGGACGTCGGCGACGTGCCGCACCGTGGGGCCGGTGTCGGCGGCGGCCGGGCCGGTGCCGGTCGTCGGCCGATCGCTCGCTGACACCAGGCCGAGGTGGAAGGCCAGCGGCCAGCCCTCGACGCGCCGGTTGAGCCCGACGACCCAGTTCCGGTCGAGCTCGCTCGACCCTCGACCTGCCGCCACCTCGAGCGCCTCGTCGTCGTCGAAGGCGAGGTCGCGCGCCCGCAGCTCCGACACCCAGCCAGCCAGGCGCCAGCGCGCCAGCGGGAGCGGCGGGTCGTACGACGCCGCGACGAGCAGGCCGAGCCGGTCGGCGGCGTGCTCGACCAGGATCGTCATGCCGTCGAGCACCTCGGCGTCGACTCGGGCCGGGAGCCCGTCGAGCACCAGCGCGACCGGCTCGGGGATGCGTTCGAGCTGGTCGACGAGCGCCTCGAGGAACACGAGGTCGTCGGGCCGTTCGTTCAGCAGGAGCGCGGGTTCGTCGTCGATGGCCGGCGCCACCGATCGGAGGGCGTGGACGACACGCGTCCAGAAGCGGAGGCGTCGCTCGTCGAGCCGGTCGAGCGAGAGCCACGCAGTCGGCTGCTCGGATCGAGCGCACCACTGCCGGAGCACGATCGACTTCCCGTAGCCGGGTGGCGCGATGACGAACGCTCCACGAGCACCGGCGTCGATGCGATCGAACAGGCGACGTCGCTCGACCTCCATGCCGACGATGCCGATCTCCTGGCCGGTCCCCACGACGCCGAAGCTAGTCCTCGGCGAAGTCCACCTGACTGGGGTGTATCGCTCACAGCACTCCGGCCATACCGTCGTGGCGGGAGGTGCCGTGGGGTTCGAGATCGACGTCGACGAGCCGGTGCCCGCCGCCGTGCTCGCCAGGCTGCACGACTTCGTCGGCTGCTCCGCACTCCACGCCGCCGACGGCCACGTCGTCGTGGCGGTCGAGGACCAGTCGGCGCTGGTCGGCGTGGTCGCCCGGCTGACCGACCTCGGCGTCGGCATCCACCGCGTCCGCCCGGCCGAACCGTGATCCACCGGCACGGGCCCCGCAACGCCCGTCCTCCGGCGCCCACTCGCCGCCGCGGACTCTAGATTCGTGTCATGACGACTCCCGCCGAGGGCAAGAAGGCGCCCGCATTCACCCTGCTCGACCAGAACGAGAACAAGGTCCAGCTGTCGAAGTTGGCCGGCCGCAAGGTGCTGGTGTACTTCTACCCGCGTGCCGACACCCCGGGCTGCACGACGCAGGCGTGCGGGCTGCGCGACGTTGCCGGCGAGGTGGGCGACGCGGTGATCATCGGGATCAGCCCGGACAAGCCCGCGAAGTTGAAGAAGTTCGACGAGAAGTACGGGCTGGGGTTCACGTTGCTGTCCGACGAGGACCATGCGATCGCCGAGAAGTACGGCGTGTGGGTCGAGAAGAAGAACTACGGCAAGACCTACATGGGCGTGCAGCGCAGCGCATTCCTGATCGACGAGACCGGCAAGGTCGCCAACGCCTGGCCCAAGATCAGCCCCAAGGACACCCCCACCAATCTCCTCGCCGCGCTCGGCGAAGCCTGACTCAGTGGCGAACGAGCTCGCCGCGAGGCTCAGCGGTTCGTCAGAGGCCGGGGACGCCGTGGCCGACCCAGTACTCGTTGAGCGAGCGCTGGATGCGGAAGTACCAGATGAACTGGCCGATGATCGGCAGCAGGAACCACAGACCCCAGATGGTGGTGATCGGCGGCTCCTTGCCGTCACGGCGGTAGAGCTGCTCGACCTCACCGGCCATCAGGAACATCGTCACCGGGGAGATGAACAACGTGATCAGCAGGTAGCCGATGCCACCGATGCCGGTGCGGGCGTGCTGTTTCAGCTCCTCGCCGTTCTGGAACGACCACACGAGGGTCCAGATGCCGAGGGTGACGATCGTGAGCAGGATGACGATGCCGGCCGATCGCGGCTTGCCGAGCGGCCCCGTGCCGACCGGCGCGGCAGGTGCGGCGTGAGCAGGGACGGGAGGTGGCGTCACCGACGGGGGCGGGGGCGGCGGTGCTGACGCAGCCGACGGGGGCGGGGGAACCCCGGGCGTGGACGGAAGGATCGGGTCGGAGCCCGAGGCTCCGGGTGGCGGGGGTGGCACGTCGCTCATCTCGGGATCGTAGACCGGCGGCTGCAATGCTCGGCGCGATGAGTGGACCAACCGTTGAGAACGATCCGTCGGCGCTCGGGTTCGACGCCGAACGACTGCGCCGGATCGACCGGCACTTTGCCCGCTACGTCGACGACAACAAGCTGCCCGGCTGGCACGCGGTGGTCAGCCGCCGCGGTCAGGTGGTCCACTCGTCGACCTACGGCCAGCGCGACCTCGAAGCCGGCCTGCCGTTCGAGAACGACACCGTGGTGCGGATGTTCTCGATGACCAAGCCGATCACGTCGGTGGCGGCGATGATGCTCTACGAGGAGGGCGCCTTCTCGCTGAAGGAGCCGGTGAGCACGTTCATCCCCGAGTTCGCCGACACCCCGGTGTACACCGGCGGGTCGTTCCTGAAGCCGGTCGTCGAGCCCCAGACCGAGCCGATCCGCATCTGGCACCTCCTCACCCACACCTCGGGCCTCACCTACGGGTTCCACAACACGCACCCTGTCGACGCGATCTACCGGAAGGCCGGCTTCGAGTGGGGCATCCCGGCGGGCATGGATCTGGCGGCGTGCTGCGCGACGTGGGCGACGCTGCCGCTCGTGTTCCAGCCGGGCAGCGAGTGGAACTACGGCGTGTCGACCGACGTACTCGGCCGCGTGGTCGAGGTGGCGTCGGGCATGGCGCTCGACGAGTTCATGAAGTCGCGGATCTTCGACCCGCTCGGCATGACCGAGACCGACTTCTGGGTGCCGGCCGACCGGGCCGACCGCTTCGCGTCGCTGTACGTGCCACACCCGGCGACCGGGGAGGCGTTCCTGATGCCGGGCGCCGCCGCGGCCGACCACCGCCCGGCGATGCTCGGCGGTGGCGGCGGGTTGATGGGCACGGCCCACGACTACCTGCGTTTCGCTCACATGCTGCTCAACCGAGGCGAGCTCGACGGGGTGCGGCTGCTCGGCACCCGCACGGTCGACTACATGGCCCGCAACCACCTGCCCGGCAACGCCGACCTCGAGCAGTTCGGCCGCCCACTGTTCGCCGAGACGACCTTCGACGGGGTCGGCTTCGGCCTCGGCTTCTCCGTCACACTCGACCCGGTCGCCAACAAGGTGCTCGGCTCGAAGGGCGGCGAGTACGCCTGGGGCGGAGCGGCGAGCACCACGTTCTGGGTCGACCCCGCCGAAGAGATCGTCGGGCTGTTCCTCACCCAACTGCTGCCGTCGAGCACCTACCCGATCCGCGAGGAGCTCAAGGCGTTGGTGTACCAGGCGCTCGTCGACTGAGCATCGCGCCGAGACCCGTCAGCGGGGGCCGAACAGGGGATCCAGGCGGACCGGCACGTCGAACACGACGATGATCGTCTCCCCGGTCGCCGAATCGACGAAGGACATCGGCGCGGCCACCGGATCGTCGGCCTCGACCTCGGCCTCGCCGACCGGTGGCGCGGCGAGGCTCGGGGGGATCACCGCGACGACGCCGAGCGACAGCAGGCCGGAGCCGGCGGTGGCGTCATTCGTCGGCGCAGGGACACCCGGGTCGAGCGCGGTCGGATCGACGGCCGTGGGGTCGAGCGCAGGTCCGTCGACCGGTTCGGGGATCACACCGTCGAGGACGGTGGTGCTCAGGTCGGCGCCTTCGAGCTCGGTGCCGACGAGCAGATCGGCGGTCACGTCCTGCCACCCGGAGGCGTCGGTGCCGAACGGGGTGGCCGGGCCGGGGTTGCACTGGAGATCGCGGCGCGGCAGGATCAACGCGGCATCGCCCGTGGCGGTGACCCGTCCGTCGGAGTCGATCACCCACTGGCCTTCGCCGTACATCGGGGTGACGACGGTGTGCTCGGTCGGGAACGCTGGCGATCCGTCGGCGGCGAGGTCGTCACCGCTGAACGGCACCTCGACGCCGACTTCGCCGAGCTCGATCGAGGCTTCCGGGTCGTCGGGCACGTTCGGTGTCGACCACGGGCCGATCCCGATCGTGCAGGCCTGTCGTGCCTCGGCCGACCGCAGCGACCAGTACGACGGCCGGGCCCGCCCGTCGGGGTCGCGGAACTCGAAATGCAGGTGGCTGACCGACTCCTCGGCGTTCCCGGAATCGCCGATGTACCCGATGATCTGGCCGGCCACGACGGTCATGCCGACCTCGAGGCCAGGGGCGAGCCGGAACGCGTCGGGCGCCGCGCCGTCGTCGGTGCCGGGGGTGTCGTCGTTCTGGTGGAAGTAGTTGTAGCGCCAGCCCTCGTCGTCGCGGATCGTGAGCGCCACACCCCGGATGCCGAGCGAATCGTGCTGCACGCGGGTGACCACCCCGTCGACGGCGGCGAGGATCGGCTGCATCTGGACACCAACGATGTCGGTGCCTTCGTGGCGACGCTGGCCGCCGTCGCGGGGATCCATCCAGCCGTCGGCGTACGCGACGGGGCCGAGGACGGGGAACACGATCGGACGGAACCATCCGGCGCCCTCCTCCAGTTCGTAGTCGGGCGGGACCGACCGGGCGGCGAGCTCGACGGTCTCGTCCGACACGGTGACCTCGTCGAGCCAGACCTTGGGGGGTGGGACCGTGCTGGCCGGCGCCGGCGGGCCGATGAGCGGCACCTGCTCGCTCGTTGCCGCCGGAACCGTTGCCGCCAGAACGGTCGTGGTCGGAACCGTGGCCGCGGGAACGGTCGTGGTCGGAACCGTGATGGTCGGAACCGTGACGGGAGTGGCGACGGCGGAGAGGCGGGCGTCGGCCGCCGGGAGCGTCGTGTCGACGACGGGACGATCCGGCACGCCGGACAACACCGACACCTCGGCCGGCGTGGCCGGCGCCGTTACGTACGTGCCGAGCATCGTCGCCGCGTTCGCCAGCAGACGCTCGACCCACCGCGCCTGGTACTGGCGGATCGTGAGCCGGTTGCCGCCGGCAGGGTTCGGCACGCGATCCATCCACTGCGGATCGATCGCGGCCCGCGGGTAGTACCACATCACCGGCACCATCGACACGTCGCCGCCGTACATGGCGAGGATGCGTTCGACGTCGATCCGGGCCCGCTCGTCTTGCACCTCGGGAGGAGCGAGATAGGCGTGCTCGTAGCCGCCGTAGTTGTTCCACGTGCTCGGGATGTACTGATACGCGCCGGAGGCCAGCGCCCGGTTCGGCCCGATGTCGTACCGCTCACCCGATTCGAGCTGTCGGATCGTGGCCAGGATCACGTCGACGTTCTCGGCGAGCACGACCCGTTGCCCGGCCGGGGTCCGACCGAGTTGCAATGAGCCACTCCCCGGGATGCGCGGCAGCGCGAACCGTGGCACGCCCTCGGTCATCCAGGTCAGGTTGATCGGTGGGATCGGGGCGCTCGGCACCACGGGCTCGACGGCGGGCCCGGTGGAGCTCTCGGGAACCGGTGATCCGATCGCGCCCTCGGCCACGGTCGTCGTGGTCGTCTCGGGCGTGGTGGCCTCGGGCGTGGCGGTCTCGGGGGTGGTGGCCTCGGGGGTGGTCGTCTCGGTCGTCGTCGAGACCGTGACCGGCGCGGTCGTCGTGGCGGCCGGCTGGGTGGTCGAGCTCGGCGGGACGGTGGTCGAGGGCACCGAGCTCGACGGCACGGTGGTCGGCTCGCAGGGCTCGGTCGTCGGCGGCTCGACCGGTGCCGTCTCGACCGGTGCCGTCTCGACCGTGGTCGACGGGGTGACAGGCGCGGGTTCCGGCACGGTGCCGGTCGGTACGGTCGTCGGCGGCTCGGTCGTCGGCGGTGTGGTGGTGGTGGTCGAGGGCGGGGCGGGCTCGCAGCCTTCGCCGCCGCTCGGAGCGCTCGTCGACGTGCTCCCCGGCTCGACCGGCGCGGCCTCGACGACGGGCGCGACGGCGACCGCGCTGCAGGCCGCAGCGATCGCGAGGGCGCTTCGACGAACCGGGTTCATGGACAGTGACGCATCATGACAGGACGAACCCCGCCCATTGTGGCACGTGCCCCGCGAACCACGCCGCCCGGGGCGCCCGATCGTCACAAGGTGTTGGTGATCGCTCCCGTTTCGGCACCCTGGACGAGCTTGGCGTACTTGCCGAGCACGCCGGTGGTGTAGCGCGGCGGGTTCGGTGCCCACCCCACGCGCCGCTGCGCGAGTTCGGTCTCGTCGACGAGCAGGTCGAGCGACTTCGTCGGCACGTCGATGCGGATCCGGTCGCCGTCGGCCACGAACGCGATCGGTCCGCCGTCGACCGCTTCCGGCGCGACGTGGCCGATGCAGAATCCCCACGTGCCGCCCGAGAAGCGACCGTCGGTGATCAACGCGCAGTCGCTCCCGCGCCCGGCGCCCTTCAGCGCGCCGGTGATCGCCAGCATCTCGCGCATCCCCGGGCCGCCCTTCGGCCCCTCGTAGCGGATGACGATGACGGTGCCGGGTTCGATCGTGCCGGCGAGGATCGCTTCCATCGCGAAGCTCTCGTCGTCGAACACACGGGCCGGGCCCTCGAACGTCTTCTGCGCATCGCTGAGCCCGGCGACCTTCACCACGGCGCCCTTCGGGGCGAGCGTGCCGGTGAGCACGTTGATGCCGCCCTCCCGGTGGATGGGCTGGTCGAGCGGATACACCACCACGCCGTCGGGCCGCGGCGGGTCGAGCTCGGCGAGGTTCTCCGCCATCGTCTTGCCGTTCACCGTGAGCACGTCGCCGTGCAGGTGCCCGTTCTCCAGCAGGTGGCGCAGCACCACCGGAACACCGCCGACGCGGTCGAGGTCGCTCATGTGGAACTTGCCGCCCGGCTTCATGTCGGCGATGTGTGGCACCTCATCGGCGATGCGGTTGAAATCGTCGAGGTCGAGCGCGACGTGGGCCTCGTTGGCGATCGCCAGCAGGTGGAGCACGGCGTTCGTCGAGCCGCCGAGGGCGGACGTGAGGGCGATGGCGTTCTCGAACGCCTGCTTGGTCATGATCTTCCGGGGGGTGATGCCCAAGCGCAGCATCTCGACCACGGTCTCGCCGGCGCGGCGGGCGTCGCCCTCACGACGCGCGTCGACCGCGGGCGGCGACGCCGTGCCGAGCAGGCTCATTCCCAGGCCCTCGGCGATCGAGCTCATCGTGTTGGCGGTGAACATCCCGCCACAGGCACCTTCTCCCGGGCACGCCTTGCGCTCGATCTCGAGCAACTCGTCCTCGCCGATCGTGCCAGCGGCACACGCGCCGACGGCCTCGAAGACGCTCGTGATGTCGAGGGCCACGCCGTGGTGCTCGCCCGGCAGGATCGAGCCGTTGTAGACGAACACACTGGCGAGGTCGAGGCGGGCCGCGGCCATCAACATGCCGGGGATCGACTTGTCGCAGCCGGCGAGGCCGACGAAGCCGTCGAATCGCTCGGCGTGGACGACGGTCTCCACCGAGTCGCAGATCACCTCGCGCGACACGAGCGACGCCCGCATCCCCTCGTGTCCCATCGAGATCCCGTCGCTCACCGTGATGGTGCCGAACTCGAGCCCGACGCCGCCGGCCGCCTGGACGCCGGCCTTGGCGTGTTCGGCGAGCTTGCGCAACGTCATGTTGCACGGCGTCACCTCGTTCCACGACGACGCGATGGCGATCTGCGGCTTGGCCCAGTCGGCGTCGGTCAGCCCGACCGCGCGCAGCATCGAGCGCGACGGCGCCTTCTGCATCCCGTCGGTGACGTCGCGCGAGCGGGGCTTGATGTCGACGCTCGTGTCGATCGTGCTCGCCTCGATCGTGCCGTTGTCGGTCGTCTCACTCATGTGATCGAGGGTACTGCTGGCGGCCGCGGCCGATCCTGGTGCGGGTGGTACCCCGCTGCGTTGAAACGCCTGGGGTTCATACCCCGGGCGTTTCGGCCACGGCGAACACCGGGTAGCCGGAGGCGACCGCGAGCAGCTCGGCATCGGAGGCGTCGGCATCGAGGCCGTCGAAGAACTGGCCGACCTCCCACTTCCAGCGCCGGAGGTACGGGCGCAGGACCGCCGGCTTGTCGGCATCGGCGAGCTCGGTGACTGCGACCTCGGTGACCCGGCGGCCGACCCGGAGCCGGCAGCCGCCGGCCGCCCGCACGTTCTTGACCCACTGGGTCTCGCCACGCGGGGCGACGAGGTAGCTGCGCCCGTCGACCCCGAGCAGGTTGACGGGCGTCGACCGGATCTCACCAGTCGTCCGGCCGGGCACCTCCAGCACCCGCGAGCCCCACACGCTGATGCCGAGGCGCGTCAGCCCGGCGATCGTCGGATTGAACACCCGCTGCGTGAACCAACCCGGCTCGAGGTAGCGGGTGGGAACCGACGGACCGGAATTGGTGGTGACCATGGGACACTCCTGCTGAGAATTGGCGGTCTGAGAACTGACGGTCTGAGAACTGACGGTGAGAGCAGTGCTCTCGTTTCAGATCACTGTACTCATTTCCGAACGAAAATCAAGAGCACTGCTCACATTTCAGAGCGACGTTCTGACAGAGTGGCCCGATGGACCGCGCCGATCGGCCGATCATCGGGGTACGCGCCCGAGCCCATCTCGAGGTACGCGCCCAACTACTCGCCGCGGCCAGCCGCCAGCTCGCCTCGGTCGGGCCGTCAGGGCTTTCGTTGCGGGCCGTCGCCCGTGAGGTCGGGATGGTGTCCTCCGCGCTGTACCGCTACTTCGCGAGCCGCGACGAACTTCTGACCGCGCTGATCATCGAGGCCTACGACACGCTCGGGCAGGTGGCCGAGGATGCATCGGCGGCCACCCGTGACCAGCCACCACTCGAGCGCTGGGTCGTGACGGTCGGCGCGATTCGACACTGGGCGGTCGAGCATCCGCAGGACTACGCCCTGTTGTACGGGTCACCGGTGCCGGGCTACTCCGCACCGAACGACACGGTTGGACCTGGCACGCGGGTCACGCGGGCACTCGTCCAGATCGTCCACGACGCGATCGCCGACGGCAGGCTCGACACGGAGGGCGCTGGCAACCCGGTCGAGCTGTCACCGCAGACACGGAGGACGTTCGACGCGCTGCGAGCTGAGGTCGAACTCGACGCCACCGACGATCAGATCGTGGCCCTCCTCACCGCGTGGACCCAGATGTTCGGGTTGCTCAGCTTCGAGTTGTTCGGCCAGACGCGCGGGCTGATCGACGACCACGAAGCCTTCTTCGAGGAGGCGGCCGCCGCGATGGCCGCACGCATCGGACTCTCCGTCTCCTGAACCGCCGAGGGCTCCGTCCGGTATTGGCCACGCGAGCTGTACGACCAGCGCACCCGCCGCTGACGCGTCTGTTCATCCCGTGCGGCCGAAGCCGAAGAGGTGCTGGCCGACCTTGCGCATCTGGATCTCCTCCGCGCCCTCGGTGATCCGGTACCGGCGATGGTGGCGGTAGATGTGCTCGAAGGGCATGTGCCGCGAGTAGCCGACGCCGCCGCAGGTCTGCATCGCCCGGTCGGCGGCCTCGCACACGAGCCGGTTGGCTCGGTAGTTGCACATCGCCACGAGATGGGTGACCTCCATGTGGTGCTTCTGGTCGAGCATCCACGCCGTGTACCGGATCAGCTGGCGCAGCATCGCCGCCTCGGTGTGCAGCTCCACGAGCGGGAACTGGATCCCCTGGTTGCTCGACAACTTCTTCTCCCATGTGACCCGGCTGTTGGCGTACGCGACCGCTTCGTCGACGCAGTACTGGGCGGCGCCGAGCGACGATGCGGCCTGGCGGATCCGGTTCTCGTGCACGAAGTGCTGGGCCAGCTCCAGCCCTCGCCCCTCCTCGCCGAACAGCGCGTCGGCGCCGACGCGAACGTCGGTGAGGCTGACCTCGGCGTGGTCGGTCGGCATGTTGAACGTCCACCAGAAGAACTCGACCTTGAAGCCAGGTGCATCGGTGGGGACGAGAAACGCACTGATCCCCTTCGGGCTGCCGTCGTCGCCCGACGTGCGGGCGAAGATGATGTCGTGGGTGGCGTGGTGGAGCCCCGAGTTCCACCGCTTCATCCCGTTGAGCACCCACTCGTCGCCGTCGCGCACCGCGGTGGTCTCCATGTAGGTGGCGTCGCTGCCATGGTTCGGTTCGGTGAGCCCGAACGCCAGGCGGCGGGTGCCGTCGAGGAATCCGGGCATCCACTCGGCCTTCTGTGCCTCGGTCCCGAAGTCGCGCATCATCAGCACGGTCGGGAAGTTGCCGACGATCGACGACTCGTTCTGTAGATCGTTGTGCAGCCCGAGGCCCTTGCTGGCGAAGTGCTCGCGGATGATCGCCATCTTCAGGTTGCTCGCCCCTTGGCCGCCGTACTCCACCGGCAACGCCAGCCGCAGCCAGCCAGCGGCGTCGGCACGTCTGCGCATCTCCCGGAGGAGGTCCTCCCAGTCCTGCCGTGGAACTCCGCCGTTGTCGAAGTCGGTGCGTGCCCACTCTCGACGATGGTCGAAGAAGCGGACGTTGTCGTCCTGCTGCTCGAGCGGCTTGATCTCCGCTTCGATGAACGCATCGAGCTGATCGAGCGTGTCCTGGATGTCGGCGGGGATCTCGAAGTCCATCCGCCGAGTGTCGCGACCCACCGCTCGGCCCAGCGAGTCAGACCCCTCCGCCACCATCGTCCCGGACCGGCCGCGGGTCTTCAATCGTCGTTTGCGTCGGGATTCAGCACCGACAGGCGCGACCAGATCCCGACGCAAACGGCGATGTGACGCGTGCTCAGGGGGTGGTGCGGCGGGCGTTGAGGAGGGCGGTGACGGCCTTGCCGTCGGCCTGACCCTTCGACGCCTTCATCACCGCACCGACGAGCGCGCCCATCGCCTTGCCCTCGCCGGCACAGAACTTCGCCCACGCATCGGGTTCGGCAGCGATCGCCGCGTCGACCATCGCTTCGAGCTCGGAGGTGTCCATCGCCTCGAAGCCCTTGGCGGCCGCGATCGCCACCGCGTCTCCGCCGCCGTTCGCCACGATCTCGGCCAGCACCTGCTTGGCCTGCGTCGCGGTGAGCGCGCCATCGAGCTCGAGGCGAGTCAGCTTGGCGAGGTCGGCGGACGGAACGGTGGGGCGAGCACCCTGGTCGGCGAAGGCCTCCTTGACGTGCACGAGGGCACGTCCCCCATCGCCACCGGCGTCGACCACGGCGAGCACGTAGAAGTCCTGACCGCGCTCGGTCACCACCAGCACCGCCTCGGCGTCGACGGCCTGGCCGGTCACTGCCGCGAGCCTGGCCCGCCGGGCCGCCGGCAGCACGGGCAGGCTGGAGCGGACCCGTTCGATCCACTCGGCGTCAGGGTCGACCACGACGAGGTCGGGCTCCTGGAAGTAGCGGTAGTCGTCGGCGTCCTCCTTGCTGCGCAAGGTGTGGGTGCGGCCGTCGTTCTCGTCCCAATGGCGCGTCTCCTGGCGGATGCTCTCGCCGGCTTCGAGCATGCCGACCTGCCGCTGCGCCTCGTACTCGATGGCCCGCCCGACCGAACGCACCGAGTTGACGTTCTTGATCTCGCAGCGCGTGCCGAGTTCCGCCCCGGCGAGCCGGACGCTGACGTTGGCGTCGACGCGCATCGAGCCCTCCTCCATCTTCGCGTCGGACGCACCGACCGCGACGAGGATCGCGCGCAGCTCGCTCACGTACGCCTTGGCCTGCTCGGGCGTGCGGATGTCCGGCCGGCTGACGATCTCCACCAGCGGCACCCCGGCCCGGTTGAAGTCGATCAGCGAGTAGTCGCTGCCATGGATGCGGCCACCGGCGCCGCCCATGTGGGTCGACTTGCCGGTGTCCTCCTCCAGATGTGCCCGCTCGATGCCGACGCGGAAGCCGTCGGGCAGATCGAGCCAGCCGTCGATGCAGATCGGCTCGTCGTACTGGCTGATCTGGTACGCCTTGGGCATGTCGGGATAGAAGTAGTTCTTGCGGGCGAACGTCGAGCGCTGGACCCGGCAGTTGAGCGCCAGCCCGAGCCGCATCGCCAGCTCGACCGCCTGCCGGTTGAGCACCGGCAGCGCACCGGGCAGGCCGAGCGTGACGGGGTCGATGTTCGTGTTGGGCTCGTCGCCGAAGCGGTTGGGTGACGCCGAGAAGAGCTTGGTCGCCGTCGCCAGCTCGACGTGCACCTCGAGCCCGACGACCAGCTCGTAGCCCCGCAGCGTCCAGGTGGCGGTGCCGGACGTCAGGTCGTGGGTCGTCACGACGCCACCGCCTCGGTCGTCAGCGTCACGGCCGCTCGTTCGAGCTCGGCGGCGACCCGGAACATCACCGGTTCGCCGAGCGCGGGCGCGAGTACCTGCACACCGACCGGCAGTCCCGCCTCGCCGGTGCCGAACGGCACGCTCATCGCCGGGTCGCCCGACAGGTTCGAGGGGATCGTGTAGGTGTCACACAGGTACATCGCCAGCGGGTCGGCCGTCTTGTCGCCGATCGGGAAAGCGACGGTCGGCGACGTCGGCGTCAGCAGCACATCGACGTGCTCGTAGGCGGCGGCGAAGTCGTCCGCGATGCGGCGGCGCACCTTCAGCGCCCGGCCGTAGTAGGCGTCGTAGTAGCCCGCCGACAAGGCGTACGTGCCGAGCATGATGCGCCGCTTGACCTCGTCGCCGAAGCCTGCGGTGCGCGTCGCCATGTACATCGCGTTCGTGTCGGGAGCATCGACGCGGAGCCCGAAGCGCACACCGTCGTAGCGGGCGAGGTTGCTCGACGCCTCGGCCGGCGCGATCAGGTAGTAGGCGGTGAGCCCGTAGCCGTAGGCCGGCACGGCGACGTCGACGATCTCGGCACCGGCCCGGGCGAGTGCCTCGAACGCCTCGTCGAGCCGTGCGGCGACGTCAGGGCTCGCGCCGTCGGGGAGGTCGGTGATCCGGCCGATCCGCAGGCCGGCGACGCCCCAGTCGAGCCGGCTCGACACGTCGAGCGCGGCTTGATCGATCGAGGTCGAGTCCATCGGGTCGTGCCCGGAGATGACCTCGAGCACCAGCGCGGCGTCGGCCACGGTGGTGGCGAACGGGCCGATCTGATCGAGGCTCGACGCGAACGCGACGAGGCCGTACCGACTCACCGCGCCGTACGTCGGCTTCACCCCGACCACGCCGCACAACGACGCCGGCTGGCGGATCGAGCCGCCCGTGTCGGACCCGAGCGCGAGCGGAGCGAAGCCAGCGGCGACCGCAGCAGCCGACCCGCCGCTCGACCCACCCGGAACCCGTGACGTGTCGTGCGGGTTGCGGGTCGGGCCGAACGCCGAGTTCTCGGTGCTCGAGCCCATCGCGAACTCGTCGAGGTTGGTCTTGCCGATCAGCACCGCTCCGGCCTCGCGGAGGCGACCGACGATCGTCGCGTCGTACGGCGGCTTCCACCCGTCGAGGATCCGCGACGAGCACGTCGTGGCGATCCCTCGCGTGCACATGTTGTCCTTCAGCGCGACGGGTACGCCGGCCAGTCGACCCATGTCGCGTCCTGCCGCGACGCCCTCGTCGACGGCAGCGGCCTGTTCGAGCGCCAGCTCGGCGGTCACCGTGTTGAACGCGTTGATCTCGCCGTCGCGCGCCTCGATCGCGGCGATGTGCCGCTCGACCACGTCGGTGGCGCGGGCCACGTTGTTGCCGACGTTCCAGGCGATGTCGGCCGCCGTCGTCGGCAGGGAGGTATCGGCCACGGTCAGTCCTCCAGCCCGAGGATCGGCGGGACGACGAACCGGCCCGAGTCGGCCTGCGGCGCGGCCGCGAGCACCTCGTCACGGTCGAGGCCGGGCAGCACGATGTCGTCGCGCATCACGTTGGCGATCGGAGTGGGGTGCGTCATCGGTTCGACGCCGTCGAGGTCGAGGGCGTCGATGTCGGCGAAATGGTCGAGCACGGCGCGCAGCTGCTCGGTCGCGTGGAGCAACTCGTCGTCGTCGAGCGACAGCCGCGCCAACTTGGCGACCTTGGCCACAGCCTCGGGAGTCAGGGGAACGGACACGCCAGCCGAGGCTACCGATGGCGATCGTCGGAGTTGGCCCCCTTTGGGGTCTGGCCCCGAAAGGGCCGGCTACCGGAAGTTGGGGGTCGGGCCGGTGTAGCGCGAGGTCGGACGGATGAGCTTGCCGACGGCGGCCTGCTCGACGATGTGGCCGGTCCAGCCGATGGTGCGGCTGACGGCGAAGGTCGGGGTGAACATCGATCGGGGCAGCCCGGCGCTCTCCATCACGACCCCGGCGTAGAACTCGACGTTGCTCGGCAGGGGACGGTCGGCCTTGAGCTCGGCGAGCGTCACGAGGATCTCCGCCTCGATGGCGATCGCCCGCTCGACGAGCTCGCCGCCGAGCTGCTCGGCCACCTCGCGAAGCAGCCCCGACCGGGGATCGGGGGCGCGGTACACGGCGTGGCCGAAGCCCATGATCCGGCGACCGGCGGCGACCTCGCCGCGCACCCAGTCCGATGCCCGTTCGGGCGCGCCGATCGCGTCGAGCGCGTCGAGTGCCCGGCTCGGCGCACCGCCGTGCAGCGGTCCCGCGAGCGCGCCGATGGCAGCGCACACCGCGTCGGCCACGTCGGCGCCGGTGGAGGCGACGACCCGGGCGGTGAACGTCGACGCGTTGAAGCCGTGGTCGACCGTGAGGATCATGTACTGCTCGACGGCGCGGGCGTCGCGCTCGCTCGGGCGCACCCCGGTCGTCTCGTACAGATAGGCCCCGGCGTGGCCGAGGCCCGGATCGGGCTCGACCGGCGCGAGGCCCTGGGCGCAGCGATGGAGGGCAGCGAGGATCGACGGCGTCATCGCGGCGACCTGCAGCGCCTGCTGCCGCCGGACCTGATCGGTGACGTCGATCACCGGCGCGAGCCCGAGGATCGGCGCCGCAACCGACAGCACCGCCCGCAACTTGGCGAGCGGTGTCGCCTCCTGCCGTGCGATCACGTCGACGACCGGTCGGAGCGGGGCAGGCACGTACCGGAGCGCGGCGACCTCGGCGCGGAAGGCATCGAGCTCGGCACGATCGGGCAGCCGCCCCTCGCGGATCAGGAACCACACCTCCTCGAGCGAATGGTGGCGGGCGAGCGCGGTCGCGTCGTGCTCGCCGTAGTGGAAGTAGCCCTCGTCGCCGTTGACGGCGCCGATCGCCGTCTCCGCGGCGACCACCCCGTTCAGTCCGGCGGGCACATCGATCATCTGCATCGTCATGCTGCGAGTCTCTCCACGCGCCCGCGGCGAATCAACATTGATCGAATCAACATTGATTGTGGATCAATCATCGGGCATCATCCGTCGATGACCACCTATGTCCGCTCCCCGGAGGCCGCCCGCCTGCTCGGCGTGTCGCCCGCCACGCTGTATGCGTACGTGAGCCGCGGACGGGTCGGCAGGGTCCGAGCCGCCGACGGGCGCACGTCGCTGTTCGCGGTCGACGAGCTCGACGCCCTGCGCGCGGCCAGCAGCCGGGCCGGCGACCCGGCCACGCGCCCGTCGATCGACGTGCAGATCGCCTCGTCGATCACCAGGCTCGGCGACGACGGGATCGAGCTGCGCGGCCACCCGTTGACCGACGTCGTGAGCGGCCACTCCTTCGAAGATGTCGCCGAACTGCTCCTCACCGCCACCCTGCCCGCGACGCCGACCCGATGGCCCGCACTCGACACCGCCGACACGGCGGCGGTCGCCACAACGCTCGCCACGGTGACCGCAGGCCCGATCGCCCGGCTCACCATCGCCGCGATCGTGCTCGGCGGGCTGCACCCCGACGCGGGCACGGCCGAAGCGACGCGGCGCCTGCTCCTCGCCTGTCCGACCGCACTACGCGCCGACGCCAAGCCGGCGACCGGGCCGTACGCGCGGCGCCTCGCCGGTGCGTGGACGCGTCGCCCGTCGCGGCAACTCGTCGACGCGCTCGACACCGCGCTCGCACTCCTCGCCGATCACGAACTGGCGACGAGCACGCTCGCCGTGCGTATCGCCGCGTCGGTGCACGCGTCACCGACCGCCGGGCTCGTCGCCGGCCTCGCCACCGTCGAGGGCGCCCTGCACGGCTCGGCCGCGATGCACGCCCACCGCTTCCTCGACGAGTGCCTGCGTGACGACCCGGCGAGTGCGGTCGCGCGGGCCCGCGCCGAGCGGCGGCGCATCCCCGGCTTCGGCCACAAGATCTACCGCCAGGCCGATCCGCGCTTCGCTCCGCTGCTCGCGGCCGTTCGTCGCATCGCCCCCGGAGACGTCCGGCTCGACGTGATCGATCAGGTGGTCGCCGAGGTCAACCGCAGCATCGCGGCCCAGCCGAACGTCGACCTCGCGCTCGGGGCGCTCAGCTGGATCGGTGGCCTGCCGGACGACGCTCCGATCTTCGCCGTCGCCCGCCTCGCCGGCTGGGCCGCCCACTTCGACGAGGAGCTCACCGAAGCCCCCGTCCGTTTCCGCGGCCTCGCCCGCACCCCGTCCTGACCGTCGCCCCACCCGCCCAGATCGTCGTTTGCGTCGGGATTCAGCACCGGCAGGCGTGGTCGGATCCCGACGCAAACGTGGATCGGAGACCCGCGCTCGATCGTCGGGGTACGGTGGCGGGGTGGCCACGGTGACGTTCAGCGGTGCAACGCGGATCTACCCCGGGCAGGAGGCACCCGCGGTCGACGGGCTCGACCTCGAGATCGCCGACGGCGAGTTCCTCGTGCTCGTCGGCCCGTCCGGCTGCGGCAAGTCGACCACGCTGCGGATGTTGGCCGGGCTCGAACCGACCGACCACGGCACGATCCGCATCGGCGCCGACGACGTCACCAACGTCGCGCCGAAGGACCGCGACATCGCCATGGTGTTCCAGAGCTACGCGCTCTACCCGCACATGACCGTCGCCGAGAACATCGGGTTCCACCTCAAGGTCAAGAAGGTCGCCAAGAAGGAGCGCGCCCGCCGGGTGAAGGAAGCGGCCCACCTCCTCGACCTCGACGACTACCTCGACCGCAAGCCGGCGAAGCTGTCGGGCGGTCAGCGCCAGCGGGTGGCGATGGGCCGGGCGATCGTGCGCGAGCCGAAGGTGTTCCTGATGGACGAGCCGCTGTCCAACCTCGACGCCAAGCTCCGCGTGCAGACGCGCACCCAGATCGCGGCGCTGCAGAAGCGCCTCGGCGTCACCACCGTGTACGTCACCCACGACCAGATCGAGGCGATGACGATGGGCGACCGGGTCGCGGTGATGAACGAGGGCAAGCTGCAGCAGTGCGCCACGCCGCGTGACCTGTTCACACATCCGGTCAACGCGTTCGTCGCCGGCTTCATCGGGTCACCGGCGATGAACATCGTCACGGGCGCCGTCGACGAGGGCGGCGCCCACTACGGCTCGCTCACGATCCCGCTGACGCCCGACCAACGGGCCCGGATCGACGGCAACGTCACGATCGGAGTGCGGCCGAACGACTTCGACGTGGCCGCGACCGGTGGCCTCGACGCCACCATCGACGTGGTCGAGGAGCTCGGCTCGGAGGCGTTCCTCTACTGCACCGTGTCGGGCGGCGACGCCCACGTCGTCGCGCGCGTCGACGGGCTGAGCGGGCTGACCACCGGCGACCTCGTCAGTCTCGTTCCGCGGCCGGGAGCTGCCCACCTGTTCGATCCGGCGACGGGTCATCGTCTGAACTGACAGCTTCGGTGCTCGACTCGTCGAGCACGCCCGGCCCGTCCTGGTCGAGCACGGCGACGTCGGGTTCGGGTGAGGGGTACCGGCGCATCAGGATCAGCGCGACAGCGCCGCCGACGATCATCGTGATCGCGATCCACTGGTTGAACCGCAGCCCGGCGACGTGGTCGGCCTCGTCGATCCGCAGGCCTTCCACCCAGAACCGGCCGATGCCGTAACCCATCACGTACATCGCCATGAGCTGGCCCGGCGCCGGCCGGAACCGCCGGTCGATCCACAGCAGTACGAGGCAGAGGCCGAGGCACCAGAGCGATTCGTACAGGAACGTCGGGTGGAAGGTCGTACCGACCGCGAAGCCGGTCTCGAGATGATCGGCGTCGATCCGCACGGCCCACGGCAGGTCGGTCGGCCGGCCGTACAGCTCCTGGTTGAAGTAGTTGCCCCACCGCCCGATCGCCTGGGCGAGCGGGATGGCGGGCGCCGCGCACGTGGCGGCCACGGCAACGCCGATGCCGCGGCGGTGGGCCATGTACATCCCGACCAGGGTGCCGAGCAGCAAGCCCCCGGGGATCCCGAGGCCGCCGTGCCAGATCGCGACGACATCACCCCAGTTCCCGTAGAACTTCTCGATGTCGGTGGCGACGTGGTACAGCCGGGCGCCGATCACGCCGGCGAGCACGGCCCAGACCGCGATCGCACTGGCGTCGTCGCGGGTCCCGACCGCTCGCTCTTCCAGCCGCCGCCCGAACAGCCAGACCGCGGCGACGACACCGAGGGCGATCATCAGCCCGTACAGGTTGAGGCTGATCGGCCCGATCTCGATCGCGTTGAACGTCGGGCTGGGGAAGCTGGCGAGCATCGGTGCGCTCAGATCGACACGTTCGGATCGAGACGGTCAGCCGGCGGCCGGATCGGCCGCGACCTTCTGCACGAAGTCGCCGACCAGCTCGATGATCACGTCGCGGTCGTAGTCCTGGGTGGCGACGTGGTAGCTGCGGTCGAGCCACACGTGCTCGACCGGCCCGCCGAGCGTGGCGACGAGATGTTCACTCTGCGACGGCTCGACGACGTGGTCCTGGCGTGACGTGATCACGAGCGCCGGCATCGTGAGCTCGCGATAGCGGCTCGTCATCGGCGCGAGACCCTCGTCGACGAACGACAGGAGCGGCCGCAACGGGGTGCCCGAGTACGCCGACTCGACGACGTCGGGATCGGCGATGTCGCCGCCGATGCCCGGCATCACCTCGTTGCCTTCCTCGACCATCTCCCGGACCATCGCGACGACGTCGTCGGCCTGGGGCTGCGTGGCCGCGTTGATGCAGACGATGCCGGCGACCTCGGGATGTTGGAGCGCGGTCCACAACGTGAGCGAGCCGCCCATGCTGAGGCCGACCACCACGATCCGGTCGGTACGGGCGGCGAGGCGCTGGTACGCGGCCTCGACCTCGCCGGTCCAGTCGGCCCACCCGGTGTCGAGCATCTCCTCGACGACCGTGCCGTGGCCGGGCAGCCGGGGCAGTTCGACGTGGAGGCCGGCCGCGACCCCTGCGTCGGCGATGGCCCGCATCGACGACGGGTTGCCGGTGAAGCCGTGCAGGACCAGCAACCCGGTCGCCAGGGTGCCTTCGTGGGAGAGGGGCTCGGCGCCCTCCATGATCGGTGCGCTCGTCATGGCACTGTTCTACCTGGTCGCGGCCGATCAGCGATACGGGTCGTCGTCGCTGCCGGGCTCGTCCCACCAGTCGTCGGGCACCGCAGACGCCTCCCAGTCCGGGTCCGGGTAGATGCAGTCGACCGGGCAGGCGGGCAAGCACTTGTCGCAGCCGCTGCACAGCTCGGGGATGATGATCACGTCGGGGCCGTGGTTGAAGATCGCCCCGAACGTCGGCGGGCAGTGACGCAGGCAGGCGTCGCAGTTGATGCACTCCAGCATCTCGATGCGCAGGGGCGTGTTGCGCCACTTCTCGTTCCGGGTCCGCGTGGCGATCCGTTCGTCACGGGTGACGGCCATGTCCGGAGTGTACGGATGCGGCGCCCGCCGGCCGCGGCTGGAACTTGACCCACGGGTCAAGGTACGGTCGGACCATGTCGCCACCGATCGATGCGGGTCCGAACGACATCGAGTTCACCGCCGACGCCACCGCGGACCTCGCCGCCGACGACCCGGCCGCCCGGACGCACACGCCCCACGGCGAGGAGCGCAAGCAGCAGCTCCTCGACGCCGCAGCCGAACTGTTCGCCGAGCGCGGCTACGGGGCGACGCGGATCGCCGACATCTGCCAACACGCCGGAGTGGCCAAGGGGCTGTTCTACTGGTACTTCTCCACGAAAGCCGAGCTGTTCACCGAGCTGATCCGCGTGATGCGGCGCCGCCTGCGGATCGCCCAGAGCGAGGCGATGGATCCGAACGCCAGCGCGCTCGACCGCATCGTGCAGGGCACCGAGGCGAGCGTCGCGTTCATGGCCGCCAACGCGTCGTACTTCGCGCTGGTCGACCTCGAACGCGCCGACCCGGCGTTCGCCGACGTGTTCCGCGAGGGGTCCGACGTCTACTTCGACGACGTCCGCCGCCTCGTCGTCACCGGCCAACGCGACGGCACGATCACCGACGGCGACGCGAACCTGCTCACGATCGGCGTGCTCGGCGCCGTCACCTCGTTCTCCAACTCCTCCCGCAGCGATCGGCTCGACCCGTCGATCGACGTCGACGACCTGGCCCACTTCGTCGGCCGCTGGGTCGCCAGCGCCCTCACGTGATGATCGGCTCGGCCTCACCGCAATCTCGTCGCGGCGATCGAGGTCGGCCGAGCGGCGGCTTCGTCGCTGGCGCTTGCCTCAGCCGCGCTGTCTGGCCGCTCGGCCTCAGCCCCGCGAGTGCATGACGGCGACGAAGGCGTCGACCAGCTCGGGCTGGAACTGGGTGCCTGCACCGGACACGATGAAGCGGACCGATTCCGACGTGTCCCACTCGCGCTTGTAGTTGCGGCGGGAGTGGAGTGAGTCGAAAACGTCGGCGATCGCCACGATGCGGCCCGACAGCGGGATGGCGTCGCCGTGGAAGCAGCTCGGATACCCCGAGCCGTCCCACCATTCGTGGTGTGTCCACGCCACTTCGGCGGCCATCGCGAACAGCTCGGTCGACACGCCCGACAGCAGGCGCCGGCCCAGCACGGTGTGCTGCTTGACGTCGCCGTACTCCTCGACCGTCAACGGCCCCGGCTTCAACAGCGTCCGGTCGGCGACGGCCACCTTGCCGATGTCGTGCAGCCGGGCGGCCAGCCGGAGCCGCTCGCACCACTCGGGCTGTTGCCCGATGGCGTGACCGATCTCGGCCGCCAGATCACCGACGGTGCGGGTGTGCCGGGTCGAGTTCCCCCCGCGCAGCTCGCCGAGCGCGGCCAGCCGTTCGAACGCTTCGAGGTGGTAGGCGTCGGCATCGGTGTGCTCGGTCGCGAACTGGGTGACGAGCTCGCTGGACTTGAGCCGGGTGATCTCCATCTCGTGACGGGTGGTCTGGTCGGCGTGGGCGATCTGCAACGTGCGCAGCCGCAGATCGGCGGCGTCGTTGAAGATCTCCCGGTGCAGGGCGAAGTGGCGCTCGCGCGCTTCGAGCGCCTCGGCGAACCGGCCCGCCCGGCGGTAGGCGCCCGCGAGTTGGTCGTGGATCTCGAGCTCGAGTTGGCGGTTGTCGGTGCGGTCGGCGAGATCGAGAGCCGCGACGAGCGTGGCGATCGACTCCTCGACGCGCCCCCCGCGCAGCGCCACCCGACCCTCGGCAAGCATCACCCCGAGCTGCTCGGCCGGTGGCAGTTCGGTGCCCGAGATCCGGCGGCGGTTCCAGTCGTCACGGGCGAGCGCGAAGCACGACACGGCGTTGGCCTGGTCGCCGAGGCTCATGTACGCCTCGGCGAGGTCGGCGAGCACGCTGCCGACCAGGGCCGGCGCGTGGTCCCGCGAGGCGTCGAGCGCGCGCTGGCCGATCTCGATCGCGTCGACCGGCCGACCGTGGCGGCCGAGGAGCCGGGCGAGGTTGCCGAGGACCATCGCGTCGATGTCGCAGCGCGTCAGCGGCTCGTTGACCGCGAGCGCGTGCTCGTAGGTGGCGATGGCCCGGTCGTGATCGCCCATCGACTGGTAGATCGCGGCGATCGTGTGGAGGATGCGGGCTTCGTCGACGACGTGGTCGGTCGTGCGGTAGATCTCCAGTGAGCGCAGGCACTGTTCGAGCGCCGCGGCAAAGTTGCTCGCCTGGTAGTGGACCACCGCCAGCAGGTGGTGCGACCACGCGAGCGTCACCGAATACCCGGCCGGGGTGGCGAGCGCGACGGCCTCGGACGCGAACGAGAAGGCATCCTCGGCATCACCGCTGCGGTGGGCGAACAGGGCCAGTTGGTAGAGCGCCTCACACTCCAGCGCGTCCTGATGCTCGGCGCGGGCGATCACGCGGGCGTCGAGGACGAGGCGTCGTGCATGATCGGGATCACTCGTGCTCAGGCGGGCGGACTCGTCGAGCAACCGGCGGATCTCGCCCTCCGAGGTGATCACACCCTCCATCGTCACCCAGCCACCGTCCTGGTCCGTGTTGCTCGTCGCCGGCGGTCACCACGACCCCCTCCGATCGCCATCTTGACTGCCGTCAGTCGGATTGACCAGCCCCGCGACCAATCCAGACGAGGTCTTGAAGCAGGCGTCGTATCCTGCTACCTGCATGGACGCGCGTCGGGGAGCACGGAGGGTCCAACCTGGCGCACTCTGGGCGTTCGTTCCGGTGGTCACGATGATCCCGTTCACGCTGCTCGCGTTGGCCGCGTTCTGGTTCCCCTTCTCGCTGGTCGTTCCCGGACCGGGGTGGGTGGGCGCGTACTGGGCGTTCCTCGCTGCGTTCGCCGTCATCGGCACACTGATGTTCGTCCGGCCCTTCCAGGTGTGGGTGCTCACACCGATCCTCGGTGCCCGCCGCCCGACGGCCGCCGAAGCGAGCGTGATCGGGCCGCTCTGGGTGGAGATCGCCGAGGCGAACGGCCTGCCGGCGAGCCGCTACGTCGTCCGCGTGGTCGACTCCGACGAGGTCAATGCGTTCGCCTGCGGTGGCCACCTCGTGGTGGTGACCACGTTCGCGGTGACCGAGCTGAGGCCCGATCAGCTGCGCGGGGTGCTCGCTCACGAGCTCAGCCATCACCTCGGGCTGCACACGGTGGCGATCACGATCGGGCACTGGCTGTCCGTGCCGGTCGTGCTGCTGGCCAGGATCGGCTTCTACCTCGAGAACGTCGCCAACGCGGCAGCCGGCAGCTTCGGCCAGCGCTCGACGCTGATCGCCGCCGCCGGCACCGTCGCCGCGGCGCTGTTCAGCGGTCTCGCCTGGGTGTTCACGGCCGCCATCCGGGCCAGTGACGCGATCACGAACATGGTCGGTCATTCCTCGGAGTACGAGGCCGATCAGCTGGCGGTCAGGATGGGCTTCGGCACCGAGCTGGCGGGCGCGCTCCGCTACGTCCTCGCCCAGGGCCACGGCGCCCGCCCGATCGGCTGGCGGGCCCGGCTCGCCGCGTCGCACCCACCGGCGCGCACCCGCGTCGCCCGCATCGAAGCGCTGATGCGCCACCCCGCGAGCTGAAGCGATGTAGATCGCGTGCACCAATGACGCGACATCACCATCGCTCCGGGTCACCGGTCAGCGGGTGATGGGGGCGACGACGGCGTGGAGCAGGGCGATGAGATCGGCCGGGCGCAGGGCGATGTCCATGCCGCGCTTGCCGCCGCTGACGTAGATCTCGTCGAACAGCTCGGCCGACTCGTCGACCACGGTCGCCAGCACGCGCCTCTGGCCGAGCGGGCTGATCCCGCCGACGACATAGCCGCTCGACCGTTCGGCGGCGCGCTGGTCGGCCATCGTCGCCCGCTTGGCGCCGAGCGCCGCGGCCACGAGCTTCATCGACAGCTGGCAGCTGACCGGCAGCACCGCGACCGCGAGTGCGGCGCCCTGGTCGGCGTGGTCGTCGTCGAGGCTCACCACCAACGTCTTGAACACCTGGTCGAACGGCAGACCGAGCGCCTCGGCGGCCTCCCGCCCGAAGTCCTTCAGTTCGTCGCCGCGTTCGTACTCGTGGATCGAGAACTCGACGCCGGCCGATTCGAGGAGCCGCACCGCTGGTGTCATCGACCGGTCAGTATGGTCGCCTCGTGCGCCTCTCGATCGACCCGTCGACCGATCCCGCCGACTACGACTTCACGCAGCGCGTGCGCGTGCGGTTCGTCGAGACCGACGCGATGGGAATCGTCCATCACAGCAACTACCTCGCGTACTTCGAGGAGTCGCGGGTCGAGTACCTCCGCCACATCGGCCATCCGTTCACCGAGTGGCGCGACGCGGGCCTCGAGTCACCGGTGCTCGAGTCGTACCTGCGCTACCGCGTCCCGCTGCGCTTCGACGACCAGGCCGACATCAGGCTCAAGCTCGCGGACGTCACGCGCACCACCTTCCAGATGGCCTATCTCGTCACGGTCGACGGCGCCGACGGCACCCCGACGGCATGCGCCACGGGCGTCACCGTCCACGGGTGCACCACGACCGCCGGCCGCCCGACCCGGCTGCCCGCGTGGCTCGCCGAACTGGGCGATCGCAGCACCCGCTGACTACCGTCGCGAGCATGGCTGACACCGCTACCCAGGTTCCGCTCGTCGACTATCTCGTGCTCGACGACGGCGAGGCGCACCTCGTTGCCAACGAGTGCACGTCGTGCGGCGCCCGCTTCTTCGACCGGCGGAACGCGTGCGCGTCATGCTTCGCCACCGAGTTCCGCCAGGTGTCGATCGCGACCGAGGGCGAACTGCAGACCTTCACGATCGTCACGTTCGCGCCTCCGGGCGTCGAGGTGCCGTTCGTCGCCGGCGTCGTCGACTGCGACGGTACGAGCGTGCGCGGCAACCTGCGCAACGTCGAGCCCGATCCCGACCACGTGCGCACCGGCATGAAGGTGCGCCTCACCACCTATTCGCTCGGCACCGACGACAACGGCGCCGAAGGCATCGGCTTCGGCTTCGAACCCGCCTGATCAGAATCGACCACCCCACCCGATCGACCCGAAATCATCGTTTGCGTCGGGATTTGGCACCGACAGGTGCGGAGAATCCCGACGCAAACGTCAATCCGACACCTGAAATGGAGCAACCAGTGGCTGATGACATCTGGATCCTGGGGATCCACATGACGAAGTTCGGCAAGTACCCCGACAAGGACGTCGTCGATCTCGCGTCCGAAGCGGTGATCGCCGCGCTCGCCGACGGCGGTGTCACGATGTCCGACATCGGCATCATGGCCGCCGGCAACCTGATGGGTCCGGGCGGCATCGGCCAGCAGATCCAAAAGCAGGTCGGCCAGACCGGCATCCCGGTGTTCAACGTGTCGAACGCGTGCGCCACCGGTGCCACCGCGCTGCGCACCGCGATCATGGCCGTGAAAGCCGGCGAGTGCGACATGGGCCTGGCGGTCGGTGTCGAGAAGCTGGCCGGTGTCGGCCTGCTCGGCGCCAAGCCGCAGTCGTCCGGAGGGGCACACGAGTGGACGCCGAAGGGCCGCTACGGCGCGGTCGCCCCGACCGACGGGCGCATCGGCACCGACAACATGCCGGGCGTGTTCGCCCAGATCGGCATGGAGTACGGCCACAAGTACGGCGGCGTCGACATCGACGTGTTCGCCGGCATCTCGGAGAAGAACCACTCCCACTCGACGCTGAACCCGCTGGCCGCGTACCAGAAGAAGTTCACGCTCGACGAGATCAAGAACGACATGATGATCGCCTACCCGAACACGCGGCCGATGTGCTCGGCCAACTGCGACGGCGCCGCGGCGGCGGTCGTGGTCAGCGGCGAGAAGCTGAAGACGCTGTCGCTCGAACAGCAACGCCGGGCGGTCAAGGTGTCGGCGTCGATCCTCACGAGCGATCCGTACCAGGAGGCCTGCCAGGTGCTCCCCGATGTCAACACCCTCACCCGCAACGCCGCCCAGCAGGCCTACGAGCAGGCTGGCGTCGGCCCCGGCGACCTCGACCTGGTCGAGCTGCACGACTGCTTCGCCACCGCCGAGCTCGTCCACTACGACAACCTGATGCTCTGCGAAGAGGGCGGCGCCGGCGACTTCTTCCGCTCGGGCGCGACGTGGCGCGACGGCACCACCCCCGTGAACGTGTCGGGCGGTCTGCAGTCGAAGGGTCACCCGATCGCGGCGACCGGCATCGCCAACATCTGGGAGGTCTGCCACCACCTGCGCGCCGAGGCCGGCGACCGCCAGATCGAAGGCGCCAAGGTCGGCCTCGCCCACGTCATCGGGCTCGGCTCGGCCTGCGGCGTCCACATCCTCGAGAAGTCGGGCCTCTGACCGCGCCGTCGTAGCTACATCACCTGGGTGAGCCCTCCGTCGACGACGAAGACCTCGCCGGAGGTGTACTTGTTGCGCACCAGCGCGAGGACCGCCTCCGCGCAGTCGTCCGGCGTGGCCGAGCGCGGCACGGGCGCCATCGCCGCGACACCGGCGTGCATCGCCTCCCAGTCGGCGGTCCATGGTGTGGCCACCAGGCCCGGGGCGACCGCGTTCACGCGGATCGGTCCGTACGACTTGGCGAGCAGCACCGTCATGTGGTTCAGCGCCGCCTTGGTCATCGCGTAGGCGATCGACGATCCGGTCGGTCGAACCCCGGCGATCGAGGTGATGTTCACGATGCACGGATCGTCGGACTCGCGCAGGTGCGGGATCGCCCGCTTGGTGACCCACCAGGTGCCGAAGACGTTGACCTCGAACGTCTTGCGGAAGACGTCGTCGGTCAGTTCGTCGAGGTTCCCGTGGGGGACGAGCGTCGTCCAGCCGGCGTTGTTGATCAGGTAGTCGAGGCGCCCGTAGCGCTCGATGGTCGAGTCGATCAGGTGGTGGGCCTGCTCCTGATCGCTGATGTCGGCCTGGACGTAGGTGGCGTCGCCCGGCAGCGACGCGGCGAGTGCGGTGCCGGCCTCGACCGACGACGCCGAGTTGACCACGACGCTCGCGCCGAGCTCGGCCAGGCGTTGTGCCGTGCGTTCCCCGATCCCGCTCGATGATCCGGTGACGATGGCGACGCGATCGGTGAGCTCTGACATGGGGCCGACGGTACCGCGCGAGCCGATTCAGGGCATGGCCACGCGGCGCCAGCAGCGCACGGCATGGCGGTCGCCGTCGTCGATCACCGCCAGCTCGTCGACGAGCGAGGCGACCACGAACAGGCCGCGACCGGTGAGCTGGCGATGATCGGGCAACGACACGTGGTCCAGGATGTGGACGTCGTCGACGTCGGCGACGTCGAGGATCCAGTCCTCTGCGGTTCGGCCCATGCGGATCGTCAACCTCGGCGACGACGTGTGTTCGATGACGTTCGTCGCCAGCTCGCTGACCACCAGTTCGAAGTCGTCGGCGACGAAGGCGTCGCCGCCGGCGCCGGTGACGAACCTGCGCACCTCGCGGCGAACGACCGTGAGCTCGGACGTGTCAGCGGGGACATCGAGGACGACTCCGGGTGCCGGTCGATCGGAGGGCGGCCCGCTTTCGGTCATCGATCGACAGTCATTCCCTCGCCGAGGTGTGGTGAAACGCCGCACGAGCGTAGCCGTCGCCAGTCGACCGACGCAGGTTCGACCCTCATGGAAGCGCAATGGTGCGGGGTCGGTACGATCGCTCCGTGGACAGCTCGGGACTGCCTGACGGCATCGCGTCGTTCGTGACCGAGCACCAGCGCGCCGGACTCGTGATCCACGACTCGACCGGCCGCATCGTGGGGCACAACCCTTCCGCCCTCACCGTGCTCGGCCTCGACGCCGACGAACTGCTCGGTCGCCGCCCGCTCGATCCCCGCTGGCAATCCGTCGACGAGCACCTCCAGCCCATCGACGAGACGAGTAACCCGGCGACGCGGGTGCTCGCGACGGGCGAACCTGTGCTCGGGGAGCTGATGGGCGTCCGCACGGGCACAGGTGCGTTGCGGTGGCTGAGCATCGACGCGTGGCCGACCATGATCGACGAGTCCGGCGGTGCCGTCGTGCAGTTCACCGACGTGACCGAGGCTCTCGCGGCCCGCACGCAGCTCCACGAAGCGCTCGAGCGACTCCAACGACATGCCCTCCCCAACCGCGAGATCGACGTTCCCGGGATCGCCATGCACATCCGCTACCGCAACGTGGCCGAGGAGCTGGACCTCGGCGGCGACTTCATCGACGTGATCCCGGTCAACGACACCAGGTTCAAGTTCTTCATCGGTGACGCCGCCGGTCACGACCTCGACACCGTGGCGACCACCATCGTGGCGCACCACACGTTGCGCGCCGCCGCCCTCCATGTCAAGGACCCGGGCCGCGTGCTGACCTGGCTGCACAACACGCTGCTCGCCACGCCCGACACCGTCTTCTGTTCGGCGATCCAGGGTCGTGTCTCGATGGTCGACGGCTGCACGATGCAGTTCGCCAACGCCGGACACCCGGCACCGATCCTCGTACGCGGTGGAAACGTTCGAGTTCTCGACGAGCACGGCATGATCATCGGCGCACTCGAGAACTTTCCGGAGCCGCCGACGGTGACGGTCGAGTTGGAAGCCGGCGATCAGGTGATCTTCTACACCGACGGGCTGATCGAGTCGCAACAACCCCGCATGACACCCGAACACCTGGCGGCCCGGTGCCAGGCGGCAGCCGGTGCCGGCGCGCCGATCATCGACCTGATCGACGAGCTCATCGCCCAGGCGGTCACCGACGAGGATCTCGACGACATCGCCGTGCTGGCGTTCGTGGTGGAGCGCTGACTGCGCTCAGGCCGGGGTGTCGATCTCGAAGGTCTCGGTGAGGCCGGCGAGATCGAGCAGGCGGACGATCTGCCGGCTCGGGGCCCGCAGCACGAGCTTCGGGCCGCCGGCCTCGGCGCGCTGCTGCGCTTCGACCAGCACGCGCAGGCCACTCGAGTCCATGAACGTGACGGCGCTCATGTCGATGATCACCGTGGGAGCCGCGGCGTCGACAGCGGCCAGGGCGGCGCCGAACGGCTCGGCGGAGTGTGCGTCGACCTCGCCCGAGATCCGGAACTCGCCCGGTGCGAGCTCACTCAGGGTCATGCGGGTCTCGGACATGGTGGGAATATAGCTGTCGCCGGCCGCCGCCGACGTCGGCGCACACGACGTGGACCAGCTGCACCCCACGCCCGGTGAGCTCGCCGGCCCGCGGTCAGCTCGCGGCGCGCTTGGTCGCCCCGCTCCGGGCGCCCGCCCGCTTGGCCGCCGACTCGGGAGTGGGCTGCTGGCCGACGGTCTGGCGGTGCACCACGTCGCCGGCCGAATCCTTCAGGTGGGCGCGCACGAACCACTGGAACAGCTCGAGTTCGCGGAGGTGCCCGATGAGGATGTCCTCGGCGACGGGATCGAGATCACCGAGCTTGTCGATCGCCTGGCGATGATCGGCCACGACACCGTCGTAGATCTCGTCGAGCCCGACGAGATGCTGCACCGTCGGCGCACGGTTGATCGAGTAGTCGTCCCACCGTCGGGTCTTCACGATCGCACCCGGGGTGCCCAGCGGTTCGCCGCCCATCGTGGCGATCCGCTCCGCCACCTCGTCGCTCTGCGCCCGAACGGCGTCCACCTGCGGGTCGATCATCTCGTGCACGGAGATGAAGTTCATCCCCACGACGTTCCAGTGGATGTGCTTCAGCGTGAGCTGCAGATCGAGCAAGGTGGCGAGCCGCTCCTGCAGGATGTCGATGACCTTGCGTGAGGTCGCCTGGGTGACACCCGGGACCGTGCTCTTGAGGTTCTTCGTCGTTGCCATGGCGGCAAGGTTCCCGCCGCGATGTCAGATCAAACGTCAGCCGTCGAACCGTCACCGGGTTGCGAACCGGACCACTCGCGCATCTGCTCGAACGATCGGCGGAGCAGCCGGGACACGTGCATCTGCGACAACCCGACGCGCTCGGCGATCTCGGCCTGCGACAGTTCCTCGAAGAAGCGCAGCATGACGATCTCACGTTCGCGCTCCGGGAGTCGTTTGAGCAGCTGCACGACCGCGTCACGATCGTCGCTGTGCTCGTAGCCCGCTTCCTCCTCGGCGAGCGCCCGCTGGCGATCGGGTGCGTGGTCGTCGTCGGTCGATCCGTCCAAGGTGCCGACGTTGTAGGCAGCCGAGGCCGCCAGCCCGCGCAAGACCTCGGCGCGCTCGACCCCGAGCTGCCCGGCGAGCTCGTCGACGGTGGGGCTCCGTCCGAGTCGTTGGGCGAGCTCGTCGGTCGCGCGGCGCACGGCGAGATGGAGCTCCTTGGCCGAGCGAGGCACCCGGACCGTCCAGGTCCGGTCGCGGAAGTGACGCTTGAGCTCGCCTTCGATGGTGGTGCCGGCAAAGGACGAGAATGCCGCGCCGTAGTTCGGATCGAACCGATCGACAGCCTTCACCAGCCCCAGCATCGCGACCTGGCGCAGGTCGTCGTCACCAGACACCTTGCCGCCGTACCGCTTGGCGATGTGCGCCGCGAGGCCGAGGTGACGCTCGACGATCACGTTGCGGACCTGCCGATCCCTGGTGTCGACGTACTCCCGGAAGAGCGTGTCGTCGTCGACGTCGTCGAACACGCGGGGGCGCGTCATCGAGTTCGGGCTCAGGCGCCGGGCTTGCCGGACGCGGTCACGGACTTGACGAGTCGCACCGATTCGGAGTCGGCCCGGAACTCGTCGACCGCCACGCCGATGATGACGCGGGCGAGCTCGTCGAGGTCGAGCGGCCGCTGACCGGGCAGGCCAACCGTCACGTCGATCGTGCGCTGCTCGCCGTCGCTGGCCACCACGATGGCGACATCGACGACCGCCGCCGCCGAACCATTCGCGTCGTGGACGAGGGTGGAGAACACTTCGCTGACCGCGAGGCGCAGGTCGTCGATGTCGTCGATCGAGAACCCCAGGTCCGAGGCCAGCGACGCGAGGACGACGCGGAGCGTGGACGCGAAGCTGTCGTGGAGCGGGAGCTGTAGCCGCACGGTCGCACCCGACTCGAACGGAACTCCGGCTGCGGCCCCCTGAGTGGTCTCGTCGGCGACGCCGGTGGAGGAGGGTTGCTTCGGCATGGTGGCGAACGTTACCGGTCGGGCGAACGCCGGTGGGCCGGCCCGGACTCAGGTCCGGGCCGGCTCACCGGCCACACGCTCAGTGTCCGGACAACTTCTCCTTCGCCTTGTCGACCGCATCGCCCACCTTGTCGGCGGCCTTCTCAGCCAGGTCCTTGGCCTTCGCGCCCGCTTGGTCGAGCTTGCCTTCGTTCTTCAGGTCCTCGTTGTCGGTGAGTGCGCCGGCGGCTTCCTTCACACGTCCCTTGGCTTCATCCATGTTTGAGTTGCTCATGACATCGGGATGGACCGGCCAGGTGCCGTTCAAACGTCGACTCGGATGTTTGAAGCAATCGAGGCCGGGTACCGCAGCGCCCGACGGTGGTCGCTCGGACCGCCGCTTGAAGGAGTGCACCTCATGGGTTACGGCATCGGCGGAATCCTCGTCCTCATCCTCGTCATCTTGGCGATCATCTACCTCGCCAAGCGAGTGTGAACGGCTGGGTCGATCGGGTCGGCGACCTGGCAGCATGGGGGCATGGCCGCCATCGCTGACGGGGTGATCGTCCCGGAACGTTCGGGACGGACGATCAACAAGGTCGATCTCGCGTCGGCTCCCCTGTTCGTCGGCACGATGCTCGCCGAGGCGGCCGTCCTGCGCCGCCGGGCCCGTGATCGGCCGAGCCCGCCGGCCGTGACGGAGATCACCGAGGTGGCCGACGGCTCCACGCCCCGTCCCGGGCCGCACGACCTGCCGCCCGATCCGCTGGTGCCGGTCGGCTACGAGCGCCGCGACACCGTGACGAGCCTGACCATGTTGGCCGGGAACGTCGCGGTCAACCTCGCGACGGCGAGCGCCGTCGGCTACGTGTCCAAGGTCGTGTTCAACCACCGGATCGCGGATGTCGGCAAGCGGCGCGGCTCGTTCGCGATCGCCCTCGTCGCGTGGGACTTCCTCTACTACTGGGACCACCGGTGGATGCACGAGGTGCGGTTGTTCTGGGCCAACCACGTCACCCACCATTCGAGCCAGCGGTACAACCTGTCGACCGCGCTCCGTCAGCCGTGGTCCGGATTCCTGTTGTCGTGGGTGTACCTGCCCATGCCGCTGTTCGGCATCCCCGCGGCGCAGGTGATGCGGGCCGGCCAGCTCAACTTGCTGTACCAGTACTGGATCCACACCGAGGCGATCGACCGGCTGCCGAAGCCGATCGAGGCGGTGTTCAACACGCCATCGCACCACCGGGTCCACCACGGCGCGGACCGGCAATACCTCGACCGCAACTACGGCGGCGTGCTGATCGTGTGGGACAAGCTGTTCGGCACGTTCGAGCCGGAGATCCGTCGGGTCACCTACGGGCTGACGAAGAACATCACGACGTACAACCCGCTGCGCGTCGGCTATCACGAGTTCGTCGACATCGGCCGGGACGTGATCGCCACCAAAGGTCTGCGCAACAAGCTGCACCACGTGTTCGGTCGCCCGGGTTGGACGCCGACGGCAGCCGACCGACCGCCGAAGCTCTGAACGGTCCGGTCGTCGAGACTCAGGTCTCGGGGGCGTGGCAGACCGCTTCGACGTTGTTGCCGTCGGGGTCGCGCACGAACGCGCCGTAGTAGTGCTCGTGGTATTCGGGCCAGACCCGCGGGTCGTGGAGCACCTCGGCACCGAGCGCGACAGCCGCGTCGAAGAAGGCCCGAACGGTGGCGCGGTCGCCGGCGGTGAACGCGATGTGCGACTCGCGGAACCCCTCGCCGGAATCGAGCGCGCCGACCCAGAAGTCGGGATGGGGCGGGATGCCGTATCCGACCGCGACGCCGAAGTCCATCATGCGAACCGCGCCGAGCGGAGCGAGCACGGAGTCGTAGAACGACGTGCTCGCCTCCATGTCAGCGCATTGGATACCGAGATGATCGAGCATGGCTCCAGATTCCCACGCGCTCGCTACGAGATCCACTGCTTCGTGATCCAGCGGTGCAGCGACGCGGCTGCGAGCACGATGCTGCCGGCTCCCAGCGAGTAGATGATCGCTTTGCGATTGCGAGCCAGGTCCGTGATGGCGACGTAGAGCGGAAGGACGAGCATGAGGTAGCGCGTGCTCGACATCCAGGCGAACACCTGCGACGACGCGCTCGACGACGCGATCAGCACCCACTGCACGCTGCCCCACGCGAGGAGCACCCATCGACACCGCTCGAACCGTTGCCGGCAGACGGCGGGCCACAGGATCAGGACGAGCATCGTTGCGAGGACGAAGTAGTGGTCGGCGAGGATCGGCCAACCGAGGTACCAGTCCGGGTGGCGCAGGAACCCGATGGCATCGGGGATCGTCTGCGTCAATGGTGCCGGCCGCTTGCCCCAGTGCGATCGGAGGTGACGGGCGAACGCGAACCACTCGTGGTAGACGATCTTGTTGATGAGCAGGAACGTCGCGTAGCCGGCGGCCGCGACACCCATCCAGCCGAGCCTGCGAAGTCGACCTGGCCACGCCCGCGTCGTGTCGGTCAGCACCCACAGCGCGAGCGGAACGACGCACAGGAACCCGGGCTGGCGCGTCAACGCCGCGAATGCGGCGAACACGGCGGCGACGCCGATGCGGTCGGTGAACAGGAAGTACAAGAATCCGGCCGTGAGCAGCAGGTAGAGGCTCTCGCTGTAGAGCAGCGAGAAGTAGATCGTGGTCGGGAACACGACGAGCAGACCGACGGCGTTCTTGGCGCCGTCGGCGAGCTCGGGCCGGCACCTCAACGCTCGGTAGAACAGGGTGTGCCCGATCACCGACGCAACGGCGGACACCGCGAAGGCGGCGACGACGTCCTTCTGGAAGATCCACATCGCGACGCGGATCGTCGCCGGGTACAGCGGGAAGAACGCGATCGCGGCCGGGCGATCTCCATCCGGTTGGTAGCCGTGCTGCGCGATCGACAGGAACCAGCTCGCGTCGTTCTTGCGGAACACGTACGAGAGCTCGGTCAGCCCGAGCCCGTGGTAGGCGGCGCTGAGGAAGATGACGATCGTGACGGCCAGCTGGCATCCGACGAACACCAGCACGTCGGTTGGTACGCGCTGGAACGCGCGACGACAGCGACCGCTCCCTGCCACTGCTACGAATCCAGGTCGGGTGGGCCGGCCGGGCCGGCGTCGCCGTACTCGAGACGCTTGCTGCGCAGCCGGAGCTCGGCCAGGGTGCGCCGGCTGGAGCTCAGCAGATCGGCGAGAAAGGCGACGCTCCACACCTGGACCGCGAGGAGCAGCAGGCCGATCCCGGCGAGCAAACTCGGAACGCGGCTCTGGTAGTCATCGGCGAACGCGTAGATCAGCAGCCAGCGAACGAGCAGCGCGAGCCCGATCACGAACGGGACCGCGCCGACGGTGAAGAAGAAGCGGAACGGCTTGTAGAGGGCGAAGCTGCGCACGATGGTGGACGCTGAGCGGAACACGTAGCGCGGCACGCTGCGCACGAGGCGCGACTCGCGGGTCTTGGGGTTGACCGTGACCGGCACCGATGCCACGGTCAGTCCGCTCCAGCCGGCCTGGATGATCGTCTCCATCGTGTACGTGTAGCGGCCGAACACCTGCATCTGCATCGCCGCGTCGCGGCTGTAGGCGCGGAACCCGCTGGCGGCGTCACGCACGTCGGTGCCGGAGAAGCGCCGCACGACGGAGCTGCCGGCACGTTGCAGCAACTTCTTGGTGCGGGAGAAGTCGTCGATGCTTTCGATCGGCCGCTCCCCCACCACCATCTGCGCGGCGCCGGACAGCACCGGCGCGACGAGGGCCGGGATCGACGACGCGCCGTACTGGTTGTCGGCGTCGGTGTTGACGATCACGTCGGCGCCGCGCCGGAGCGCGCCGTCGAGGCCGGTCAGGAACGCCGCCGCCAGCCCGCGGTTGCGGTCGTGGGAGATCACGTGGTCGACGCCCAGCGAGTGCGCGACCTCGACCGTACGGTCGGTGCTGCCGTCGTCGATCACCAGCCACTCGACGACGTCGAAGCCGTCGACCTCACGCGGGAGGTCGGCCACCGTCAGGGGCAGGGTCGCTTCCTCGTTGAAGCACGGGATCTGGATCACCAGCTTCTTCGGTCGCGCCATTCCCGGGAGATCGTACCGGTCCGGTCGAGCGCGAGAAGCGGCTGAGCAGCACGGCGCCGACCGCGCCCAGCAGATCGACGACGACGGTGAGGAGGCGGCTCGTGACGGCGACCGACAGGGCGAGGGTGGCACCGATCGGGGTGGTCATCAACGACACGAACACGGTCTCGCGCACCCCGATCCCACCCGGCACGCCGATCACCACGAAGCCGACGATCCACGACAGCGACGACGCGAACACGAAGTCGAGAGCGAGCCCCGCGTCGAGGTCGCCCCCGAGGGCGACGAACACGCAGATCGTCATCGCCGCCCACAGCAACCACACCGGCACGTGCCGCAGGGTGTAGATCGCGACGACCTTCGCGTCGGGGAGCTCCACGGGGCGCCGGGCGACCCCCGACGCCATCCGACTGAGCGTGGCCCGTACCTTGCGCAGGGCGAGTGCGGCGATGCCGACCGCCAGGGCGAGCGCGATCAGCGCCCCCGTGAGACGGCGGTCGTTGGGCGAGGCGAGCCCGCTCACCGCGGCGACCGTCGCCGCGCCGAGCAGCGTGGTGGTCATCGACGACGCCGTCGCCAGGTACGTGCTGCGCCGGTCGGGGCCGGTGCGGCTGGCGAGCTCGGCCTGGCCCACCACGGGCCAGATCCCGCCCGGCACGTACTTGCCGAGCTGGCCGGTGAAGAACCACGACAGCCCCTTCGACCACGGCGCGTGGTGCCCCCGGCGGGCGATCAGCGACAGCCAGTTGACGGCGATG
This sequence comes from uncultured Ilumatobacteraceae bacterium, assembly GCA_964651825.1. Classification (GTDB taxonomy): domain Bacteria; phylum Actinomycetota; class Acidimicrobiia; order Acidimicrobiales; family Ilumatobacteraceae; genus Sva-07. Next base: position 45,374 of record CAZYWK010000014.1, read on the forward strand.
ACGGTCATCGACGCCAGCCCGCAGACGAGGGCGACGACGAGCCAGGCGATGTCGGCCGACCTCATCGTGTCGACGAGCTGGTCCCAGTCGCGGCTGATCCGGACGCCGATGAACACGAGGCCGGCGACGCCGATGACGACACCGACCACGCTGGCGATCGACCGCTTCCCCGCGCTGCTCACGACGCGAGACCGTTCATCGGCTGCGGGCGCGGACCATCGTCCACGGCAACGGGCTGGCGACGTCGACCACGTCCCAGCGCTGCTTCACGAACTTGGTGAAACCGCGACGACCCCAGTGGTTGACGTGGCCCGGCGTGTTGCCCAGGTCGCCCAGATACCGGCCTCGCGCCATGTTGCCGATCCGCCAGATCGGCTCGAACGGCACCGACGCGACGAGCTGGCCGGCGCCCACTCGATCGAGTTCGGCGAGCGCCCGGTCGGGGTCGGAGAAGTGCTCGAACACCTCGATCGCCACCACGAGGTCGAACGACGAATCGGGGAACGGCAGCCGCTCGACGTCGGCGAACGCGGCGTTCAGGCCGCTCGCCTTCCAGTGGCCGGCCAGCTCCCAGTCGACGAGGTCGACGCCGACGACCGCCACGCCGGGGAAGCGCCCGCGGAGACGTTCGCTGACGATGCCTTCGCCGAGCCCGACCTCGAGGATGCGCGTCGGCCGGGTCATCCCGACGAAGCGGTCGAGGGTGGAGAAGAACCCTTCCATCATCCGCCGTTCGACCGGGTTCGACGTGTGGTACTTGTCGTAGGTGTTGCCGGTCGGCACGTCGGCGGTCCCGCCGGCGGTGGGGGGTGTCTGCGTCATTCGGTGACCGTCCCGTCGTTCGCTTGCCGGCCGTCCACGTGCCGGCCGTCCACCTGCCACAGCGTCCAGCGGGCGTCCGACCAGACCTCGACGAGGCCGGGGTGGTCGGCCTCGAGTGTGGGTTGCCAGTATGTCGAGTTGCGCCGCTCGGCGTAGAAGTCGGCCGATTGCAGGATCTTGTCGAGATCCTTGGTCTGGAACGATTTCCGGTCGGTGAGCAGCGTCATCGTACGGGCGCGGTAGAAGGCGACGACGGAGTCGGCCGGCGTGTGGTCGGCGACCGCTTCGTAGATCGGGGACACCGTGGGGTTCGAGGGGCCGGACTGGTAGCGGCCGGCGCGGTCGAAGTCGCGGGCGTCGGAGACGCGGCCGGGGAGGACGACGAGGTGGGCGACGATCACGACCACGAGGGGGATGATGGCAACGAGGCCGGCGAGGCGATGGCGGCGACCGATCGCCCGGGCCGTACCGACGAGTGCCACCGTCGCGAAGTACACCACCCATGGCGTGACCTGCAGCCAGTATCGCTCGACCTGGCGGAAGTGGGTGCCGATCAGGAGCGCGGTGAACAGGGCGAGCACGAACAGCGGCGTGTCCATCGATGGCCGGCGCCGGATCCCGATCACGACGCCGATCGCCGCGAGGACGAGGATCACGATGCCGAGGAACGGGCGGTCGCCCAGCGCCAGCTCGTCGGCGAGGGTCCGCGGGTACTCGGTCCAGCGATCGTCGATGTAGGTCCGGCTGTTGCCGTTGTCGGGCAGCAACGCCGTCGGCAGCAACAGCTGCATCACGATCACCGACACGACGAACGACACGTACGGCGCGAGCAGCTCGCGCCACCAGTCACGGACGCCATCGGCGACCTCGCGCCACATCGGCCGTCCGGTTCTCGTCGTCAGGAGGCCGACCGCCTGCAACGAGGCGACGACCGCGACGAGCACGACGGCCTCGCGACGGACGTTGAACGCGAGCGCCATCAGGGCGCCCAGTGCGACGAGGTGCGACCAGCTCGCCCGCACGATGCCGCCGTCGCGCTCGATGCGATCGCACCACCAGATGACGACCCCGATGGCGACGAAGAACGCGTACTCGCTGAGCAGTTGGTCGGTGTGCGCCAGGAAGAGCGGTGACGTCGCGATGCACGCGGCGACGCCGAGCGCCGGCCAGCGCCCGATGCGGCGGCGGACGATCCCGAACAGCAGCGCCAACCAGATGCAGAACATCAGCACCGTCACCAGCTTCAGCCGGTCGTAGTCCAACCCCCAGAGGTGCACGAACGGCGACAGGACGAGTGGCCAGACCCACGGGTAGCCGATCGGGCTGAACCCCGAGTCGGAGTTGAGCACCGCGAACCGGTTGTCCTCGATGACCGCTCCGACGTCGCCGTCGAAGATGCTCCGGGCCTGGCGCAGGTACAGGGCGAAGTCGTCGCCCTGGGTGTGGCCCTGGCGGTGCAGGGCGGTGGCCACGATCGCCACCCCGGCCAGCGCGACGGCGTAGCCGATCCCCCGAGCGACGGCGGCACGTTGCGCGGTCAGCTCTGGCATCGGGCGCAACGATACGGGACCGCCCCGCCGTTGAGCCGCCGCCCCGACAATGTCGTTTGCGTCGGGATTCGGCACCGACAGGTGTGGAGAATCCCGACGCAAACGCCGCGTGTCAGTGGCCGCCGGCGACCTCGCCGTCGACCTCACCGGACTGGAAGAGTCCGAGCGCGCCCTGGCTGGCGTTGGAGAACTTGTGCGTCACGATCGGGTACAGCCCGTCCTCGGCGAACGTGAACTCCACGTAGCCGCCCTGCGCCGGCTGGAGGTCGAGCGCCTGCGCGCCGCCACGCCGCTCGTCGGGTTGCAGCACGATCGTGCCCTCCTTGAACACCGTGTCGAACACCGTGCCGACGATGTGGAACGAGGAGTTCTCGCTCGGCCCCGCGTCGAGCACCCACGCCCGCACCCGCTCGCCGGTCTCCACCCGCACCGGAGCGTGGAGGTACTGGTTGACGTATCCGTTGAACACGACGGCATCCCACGCGTCGTCGAGCATCTTGCCCAGGTCGCCGGGTTCGCCCATCGGGCCGGTGTAGAGCTCCGACTGGACGAACACGAACTCGTGGTCGACCGGTGGCAGGTCGGGCGGGTCGATGATGATGGCGCCGAACATGCCGTTGCCGATGTGGTGCAACGCCGGCGACGTGCCGCAGTGGTACATGAACACCCCGGCGAAGTTCGCCTCGAACTGGTACACGAGCGATTCACCGGGGCTGATCGTGCGCATCTCGTCGTTCCAGGCGACCATCGACGCGTGGAAGTCGATCGAGTGGCCGATCTCACCCTCGTTCACGAGCGTCACGGTGAAGATGTCGCCGAGCTTCCCGCGCAGCGTCGGACCCGGGAACTGGCCGTTGAAGACCCACATCTCCTGGGTGACGCCCGGCGCGACCTCCATCACGACCTCGTCGGCGACGATCGTGATCTCGTGTTCCGTGCCGCCGGGCGCCGGCTCGAGCGCGGGATCGTAGGGCTGCCAGCCGTCACCGGGCTCGGCGGCGAGGTCGATCGCCGCGAAGGCCTCGCTGTCGGCGTCGCCCGCACCGTCGCCACCGGCGGCGACGTGATCGTCGCCGGCGACCGTGATCTGCATCTCCATGCCCGCGGCACGGTGGCCGGCGACCGTGCACCACGCCTGCGTCGACGCCTCGAACGGCCCGACGGTGATCGATCCGGTGGCGCCGGGGTCGAGCATCGCCGTACCCTGCTCACCGCCGACCGAGAAGTCGTGTGGCATCGCCCCGGTGTTGGTGACGTTGAACGTGACGACCGCACCGGGCTCGACCTCGATCGACGCCGGCTCGATCCAGAGGTCGCCGAGCTCGACCGTCACGACCATCGTCGCGTCGGCGGCCGACGCACCACCCCCTGCCACCTGCACCGAGCCCGAGGCGTCGGGGCCGTCCGGGTTGCAGCCCGAGGCGACGGCGAGCGCAGCGACGAGTGTGATCACTCCGAACGCTCGCTTCGCGAGGCCGGTCCGGCGTGGCGATCGAGAGCTCGTGTACGGAATCGTGGTGGACATTGCCGCCTCCCGCGTTCAGGTTGATGACAACGATTGTCCGCCGTTCGTGTCGCCCCGACCACGGCCGAAGGTCCCGATCCGCATCAACGCCCCAGCGGCGAACTTTGCGGATCTGCTGACCCGGGCGGTTGCCAGATCCGCACAGAACCGCGATCGGGCCGTGTGATATCGCTCAACCGCGGAAGCGATCGAAGCCGCCCTCGGCATCGATCACCTGACCCCGGATCATCGATCCTGCGTCGCTGACCAGGAACGCCACCACGTCGGCCACGTCGCTCGGGTGGTTCCACCGGCCGTCGGGGAAGCGCCGGGCGACCGCGACGGAGGTCTCGAGCGACGCCCAACCCGTATCGACCGGGCCGGGATTGACCGCATTGACCACGATCCGCGCTCCCACCAGTGCGTTGCTGATCGACCGCGTCATCTGGTGCAGCGCACCTTTGCTCACGGCGTACGCGATCTCGCCGTCCATCGGGGCGAGGTGTTGCCCGCTGGTGAACCAGATCATCCTGCCGGTCGGGCGCTGCTCGACGGGCGGCGCCTCGTGCACCTCGCCGAACCGCTGGGCGAGCATGACGATGCTGCGCACGTTCGCCGCCCAGCACCGATCGAGCTCACCCTCGGTCACCTCGAACAGACCGCCTTCGGACGATCGGGCGTGGGCCGCCACCACGATGTCGAGCCGGCCATGTCGAGCAACGACCTCGTCGACGAGGGCGACCGCCGCAGCGGGCTGCTCCAGGTCCCACTCGGCGATGTCGATCGACGCAGGTGGCGACCCGGCCCCCCACGGCATCTCGGCGTCGTGGGGTGTCCAACCGGTGGCGAACACGGTGGCACCGAGCGCCTCCAGCCGCGCCGCGACGGCAGCCCCGATCCCGGCATCGCGAGACACGCCGGTGACGAGTGCGACCCGATCGGCGAGTCGGCGATCGGACATGCAGCCACGGTACCGAACGGGCGCGAATCAGGTAGGTGACCGATGTGGCGGCCTACCTGAGGTCCGCATGCTGGAGACATGTTCACCTTCGTTGATCCCCGCACCGACATCGACGAGCACCTCCGGCGCGTGGGTGAAGCCGAGCGTCGCGCCGCACTGATGAACGGCCGGTCGACCTCCCACGCGGCTCGCCGCGGCGTCTTCGGCCGATTCAC
>CAZYWK010000014.1:50525-61507 GCA_964651825.1 uncultured Ilumatobacteraceae bacterium
ACCGGCCCTCGGTATCCTTCCTCCATGGCGGTCGTCCCCGGTTCGCTCGACCTGATCGGCCGATCCACCGAACTGGGTCAGCTGGTCGACCTCATCGGGCGCCACGCGGGTTCGGTCGCACTCCTCGCCGGCGAACCAGGAATCGGCAAGACCCGCCTCTTGAACGAGGCACTGCGCCGATCGGGCGTGTCGGCCACGACAGGGATCAGTTCGCCGGCCTCGCTCGGCCGACCCTTCGACCTCGTCCAGTCGGCGGTCGAGCCGACCGTGCGATGGTGGTCATCGACACCAACGGCACTCGCCGCGGTCGGCGACTCACTCGGGCACCTGTTGCGCAGCATCGCTCCCGCGATGGTGCTGGACGACAGCGGAGCCACGCCGCCGCACGGCGAGCTGATCGGCGCCGCCATCGCACTGCTCCGATTCATCGACCCGGATCTGCTCGTGCTCGAAGACATCCACTGGGCCGACGTCGAGTCCCTGCAGGTCGTCGAGCGGCTGCTCGCCTCGCCCGATCGCCCGTCGCTGATCGCGACCTATCGCCCCGAGGAGCTGATCGTCGGCCAGCCCGCGGCCGAGCTCATCCGGATGATCGAGAGTCGCTACGCGCCGTTGCACCTACATCTCGAACCGTTCGGTCCGGCCGAGATCCGCGCCTACGTGCAGGCCGTGCTGCGCGACGATCCAGACGCGCGAACCCTCGAGCGGCTGCACCAGCGCACCGGCGGGAACCCGTTCTTCCTCGAACAGCTGCTGCTGCGCAACGACGGAGGATCGATCGAGCTGCGCAGATCCGCACTGCCCTGGACGCTCACCGAGACGATCCGCCACCAGCTCGACACCCTCACCGACGAGCAGCGAGATCTGCTGGCGGTGGCGGCGATCCTCGGGTCACCCTTCGAGTTCGACCTGCTCGCCGCGGCCACCGAGGCCTCCGAGCCGGAGTTGATCGACCGCCTCCGTTCGGTCGTCGAGCGGGGCGTCCTCGTGGAAGAGGAGCTCGATCTGTTCCGCTTCCGCCACGAACTCGTCCGCGAAGCGATCACCGAGTCGATGCTCGGCCGCGAGCGCCGCCGCCTCCACGACCGCTCGTTCCTCGCCCTCAGCGCGGTGCGCCCGAACGACTTCGCCGAGTTGGCACGCCACGCGCGCGGGGCCGGCCGGCTCGACGACCTCGTGACGCTCGCCCCGCGCGGCGTGCAGCACTACCTGGCCACCGGCTCGACGTTCCAGGCCCTCGTGCTCGCCGAGGCCGCCCTGTCAGAACTTCCCGACCATCCGTTGCTGCTGGAGCTCGCCGCCCGCGCCGCGTGGCTGATCGGGCGGGTCGACACGGCTCGTCGTCACGCCGAGCGCTGGCTCCAGGTCGCCGAACGCGAACAGCCAGAACGGGAACCGGATGCGCTCGCGCTGGTCGCACGCATCGCGTTCGAGGCCGGCGATCGCGAGACGCAGCAACGCATCATCGACGACCTCGAGTGCCGGGTGCAGGGCCAAGCCGACAGCCCCACCCGCGCCCAGCTGCTCGCGGTCCTGGCCCAGCACCGGATGCTGATGGGCGAGTCGGAGGAGGCCGTCGCCATCGCCGACCAGGCGATCGCGCTCGCCGATCGTCTCGGCCTGGCCGACGTCCGCCGGCGGGCCCTCGTCGAGCGCGGTAGCGCCCGGCTCGCGGTCGCCAGCGCCGGACGCGAGGCGCTCCGCGAGCTCGAGGCCATCGCGGTGGAGAGCGAGCTGGCCGGCGACGACGTCGCCGCCGCGCGCGCCTGGTTCAACCTCGGCGGGTCGCAGGACCTCGACGACGCGGAACGTTCGCTGCAGCGCATGCGCGACGCCGCCGTGCGGTGCGGCTTCGACGCCATGGCCGTCCAGTCGTATGCGGTGCGCAAGGTCGAACTGTCGCTCCGGCGAGGCGATCTGGCCGAGGCGCGCCAGTGGGCGGGCCGCTCCCGGCTCCTCGGCCACGATTCGAAGACGAGCGTCGAGCTCGCCCACACCGACGCGATGCTGGCCCTCGAGGCCGGCGACCTCGACGACGCCCGGAGCATGATCAACGAGCTCTCCGCGGTGGCGAGGCCGACCAACAAGACGTTCGACCCGAACTGGCCGATCGCCCTGCACATGGTGCTGGCCGCCCGCGACGGCGACCGTGACGCGGCGCTGGCCGCGCTCGACCAGCTGGGGCCGGGCGACGACCTCGCCCTGTTGATCGTGTGGTCGCTGCGCGACCTGGCGGCCCTCGGCATCGGAACGTCCGAGCTTCGCGACGTGCGCGACCACCTGGTCGCCGAGGCCCCGTCGACGACGGGCCGCGCGGCCGTCAGCCTGATCGACGCGCTCGACCCTGCATCGGCCGACGAGGGCGCGCTGCTCGGCGTGCTCGGCGAGGAGTTCCGGGTGAAGGGCGATCGTTGCGCGCCCGAGCCGAACGAGGTGATCATCCGCGCCGAGGTCCACCTCGGCCTCGCCCGGTTGGCGCTCGCCCGTCCGAGTTCGGACGATTCACGCAATCACGACGTGCGTGACCATGCGCTCGCCGCCGCCCGGATCCTCGACACCTGGCCCGGCGCCCGGCGCGCCGAGGCGCTGGCGCTGGCCTCGCGAGGCCGCAGCACCGATTCGAGCGAGTCGGTGATCACCGGCCGCGAGCTCGACGTCGCCCGGCTGCTGGCAGCCGGTTTGAGCAACGGCCAGATCGCCGACGAGCTGTTCATCGCCCGCAAGACCGTGTCGACGCACGTGTCGAACATCCTCGCCAAGCTCGACATGCGTTCGCGGACCGAGATCGCCACATGGGCGATCGAGAACGGCCTCGCCGATCCGCCGGCGGACCCGGAGCTCGCCGCTCAGCCGGCGTCGGCGGGATAGCCCGCGTACGACGCCTTGAAAACGCCTTGGTGGAGCAGGACCGTGGCGGCGTGGGCGCCGGTGTCGGCGTCGAGAAGGGTCGATTCGGTCCAGTACGACTCGACCCGCCGGCTCTGCCCGAGGCCGACGATCGTGTGCGACACCCGATAGGGCTGGTCGACGAACACCGGCCCGTCGACGAAGCGGACCTCGAGGTCGATGAACAGCCCGACCGCCGGACCACGCACCGGGAAGTGGCCGCCGCCCTTGTGGGCGAGCACGCTGACCATCTCCGTCGGCACGATGGGGCGACCCCACGGGTTGTCGTCGCTGTCGGTGTACCAGCGCGAGCGTTCGGTGATCCGCTCCAACTTCTGGCGCAGCGTGAACGGGTACAGGTTCCCGTTGTGGTCGTCGAAGCCCATCGTGACGGCGTCGGCCGCGTTCGCGGTCATGCCGATCTCGAGCTGGTCGACGATGTGCAGCCGGCCGGGATCGTCGAGCGCCCGCCGGCGGCGTTCGTCGAGCTCGGTGGTGTCGGCACGGCCGAGCGAGGCCGTGCCCGACAGGACCGGGGTGCCGTCGGCCTTCTCGGCCGTCACCCTGGCGAGTGTGTCGGTGACGCCGTCGAGCACGGCTCGCACCTCCTCGCCCTCGACCACCATGTTCAGGAAGTGCGCGCTGACGCAACCCTGTTCGAACCACTGCCGGCCCCACGCGTCGACGGCGAGGGGGTCGATCTGGCTGAAGTGGGTCGGTCCTTCGATCGGCGCGCCGGCGAGGCCGAGCTTCGCCGCGGTGTCGTCGTCGTGGACGCTCGTGTGGCCGCTATAGGTCTGGTCGGCGAGCATCTGCGCCGGCGCCCGCAACGGCCCGGCGCGCCAGGCCCGGTCGCGTGTGATCTCGGTGTCGAAGCTCATGCCGGCATCCTTGCCGCTCCCGGGTTCAGCCGGCGACGTCGGCGATCGCCTGATCGAGGATCGAGATGCCGGAATCGAGCTCGTCGTCGGTGATCGTGAGCGGTGGCGCGATGCGGAACACGCCACCCATCCCGCGCAGCGCGGTGATGTTCATCGACAGACCGAGCTCGAAGCATCGACGCGTGATCGCCGCGCCGAGCTCGGGTGCGGGCTTCTTGGACTCCTTGTCGGTCACCACCTCGAGGCCGACGAGCAGGCCACGCCCCCGCACGTCGCCGACGCAGTCGTAGCGATCGCGCAGCTCGGCGAGGCCGGTGAGGAGGCGGCCGCCGGCCTCGGCGGCTCGGGCGGCGAGCTGGTCGCGCAGCACGATCTCGACCACCTTCAGGCCGACCGCAGCCGGCAGGGGGTCGGACACGTGCGTGGTGTAGAAGAGGAAGCCACGTTCGTGCGCCTGCTCCTCGATCTCGTCGGTGGTGAGCACCGCAGCGAGCGGCAGGCCGGCCCCGAGTGTCTTCGACAGGGTCAGGATGTCGGGGACGATGCCGTCGCGTTCGAACGCGAACATCTCTCCGGTGCGACCGAGGCCGGTCTGGGCCTCGTCGAGCACCAGCAGCATCCCCCGCTCGTGGCAGCGCGCCTGCAGGGCGGCGAGGTAGCCGGCGGGGAGCTCGAGGATGCCCCCTGACGACAGCACCGGCTCGGCGATGAATGCGGCGGGTGCGCCGGCGCTCTGGCGGTCGATCAGGTCGAACGCGTCGTCGAGCTCGGTGCGCCAGTCGAGCCCGCCGTCCGGGCCGACGAAGCGCGGCCGGTACGCGTTCGGCGCGAACACGGCCATCGATCCGGCCTGGGCCGGCCCGTAGCCTCGCCGCCCGGCGGAATACGTGGCCGACGCCGCGGCACCGGTCATCCCGTGCCAGCTCTGGGCGAAGCCGACGACTTCGAACCCGCCCGTGACGAGCTTGGCCATCCGCAAGGCTGCTTCGTTCGACTCGGCGCCCGTCGTGAGCAGCAGCACCTTCGTCAGCCCGGGCGCCAGGCCCCCGAGCAGCTCGGCGAGATCGATGACCGGGCGCGACAGCATCCCGGAAAAGAGGTGATCGAGGCGACCGATCATGTCGGTGACGACCTCGACGATCTCGGGGTGCGAGTGGCCGAGGATCGCGCTCATCTGGCCGCTCGTGAAGTCGAGCACCCGACGGCCGGACGCGTCCTCCACGTATGCGCCGGCCGCCCGTTCGGCGACGAACGGCGACCAGGTCGCGCCATAGCGCAGCAGGTGGCGCTCGGCGCGGGCGAGATCGGCGACGTCGCTCATCACGCCGCTCGGAGGACGATGTCGAAGAGGTCGGCCGGCACCACGACGCCAAGGTAGTGGACGATCGTCGTGTGTCGCCCCTGATGTCAGGTCGTCCCGCCGAAGCAGTTCCGGTCCCGGAACTGGCGGAACCCGTCGTCGAGGATGCGGTGGTGCGCCAGCTCGGCGAGACGCGGCACGAGCCGGTCGACGGTCGCCACGAGGCCGACGTTCGACGACAGGTGGGAGCGGAGCCGCAGCTCGCTGCCGCCGGCCGTGTCGGTCAGCTCGAGCGTGGCCGGCCCGGAGATGTCGCCCACGACCTCGGCCGCCGCGTACGTGGGTGGCGTCACCTCGGTCAGCTCGATCTCGAAGCGCACGCCGTAGCGAAGCGGTGAGCGGACCGTGCAGTGCCAGCGTGCGCCGACGCGGAAGTCGTTGCCGTCGAACCGTACGAGCCACGGCCACCACGCCAGGTAGTCGTCGACGTTGGTCAGCGCGGCCCACACGGCGCCGGTCGGGGCGGTGAACACGTAACGCCGGTCCGAGTGGATGGCCATCGGTTCAAGCCTCGCGCCGGCGGTGGGTGACGGGTGTCATGCAATATCCCGCGCCGGCGGGCGGTTGACCCATCCGCCGGGACCGGTTCCCGCGAGATGGAGGATCACATGAACGTCATGGACGTCGCCCGCGCAATCGGAGTTGTCGCCACGACTGGCGAGGTGTCTGGCACGATCGACGAGCAGAAGGTGCTCGGGGCGCTCGCCAACCTCGCCGAGGACGATGCCTCGAACGTCGACCTGTACGACGCCGTGGCCGAGCGCGTGCGGCTCGCCCGGTCGGCCGGGGCCGAAGGGCCCCAGACCAGCAGCACCTTGATCCGCCTGGGCGAGAAGCGCTCCGACGATGTGGCGACGACCCAGCTCCGCTATCGGTCCGAGATGGCCGACCTCTTCGTCGACCTCGCGATCGACGTCGGGCTCCGCCGACCGAGCGAGTTGGTCGCTGCCGCCTGAACGTCGCGGACGGGTCGCTACGTCCGGCGGAGCGGATCGAGAACCATCCGGTAGGCCGCGAGGTACTTGTCGATCATGGTCGCAACGTCGAATCTGGTGACGGTGCTGGCGCGGATCGCGTCACGGTCGACGTTTCCGGCATCGCCGACTGCGTCGACCGCCTCGTCGGGCGTCGTCACGAGGTATCCGGTGGTGCCGTGGTCGACGAGTTCGGGCATCGAGCCGCGGGCAGTGGCGATCACCGGGGTGCCACATGCCATGGCTTCGACCACGCTGTAGCCGAACGGTTCATCGAAGTCGATCAGGTGGAGCAGGGCGTGTGCTCCTCCGAGCACCTCGGCTCGTTCGGTGGCGTGTACCGGGCCGAGGTAGCGGACCTGGTCGCCGTCGACGTGTGGGGCGACGTGGTCGTGGAAGTACTGCTCGTCCTGGATGATGCCGGCGATGTCGAGTCGGCGCCCGGCACGCCGCGCGACCTCGATGGCGGTCGCCGTCCCTTTGTCGGGGTGGATCCGACCGAAGAACAGCAGGTGGTCGCCCGGTTCCGGATGGAGGGCGAAGTCGCAGGTACGGATCCCATGGTGGACCGTCGCGGTGTAGTGCAGGTCCGGGTGGCGGTCGGCGTCACTGATCGCGATGTAGTGGGTGGAGGAGTCGTACCGGGCATAGACGGGCACGATGCGCGGCGAGGAGAACCCGTGGATCGTCGTGATCACCGGTGTGTCGACGAGGCCGCTGTAGGTGAGCGGGAGGAAATCGAAGCTGTTGTGGATGAGATCGAACTCGCCGGCGCGATCGAACACCGACGCGATGTGCAGGCATTCAGCGACCTTGGGGTCGATGGTGGGGTCGTCGGACCAGCCATGCGCGGCCGTGCTGTGGAGCGTGGCCGCGGTGAGGGAGTCGGCGGTGGCGAACAGGGTGACGTCGTGGCCGGCGGCGACGAGGCCCTCGGTGAGCAGTGATGCGAACTGCTCCCAGGGCCCGTAGTGGCGCGGCGGGGTTCGCCACGCGATCGGCGCGAGCACTGCGACTCGGAGGGATGAATCCGGCAGGGTGCCGTGACGGCGAGGAATGACCGCAGGGTACCGACGCCGGATCGGGACGGTCGCCAGTATGGTGGACAGCCCTCTCTTGGACGCGTGCGCCCGCTTGGGCCGGCCGCCATCACGGTGCTGTCGCCCGCCGCAGGCCTGTCGCAATCGGCCGAGTCCGAACAAGGAGTTCTGTCGTGCACACCGCCGTTTCGGTCCCGCCCACCAAGCCAGGACCGACCCGAGTTCGATCCATCGGCATCCTGTCGACGTTCCCGCCGACGTCGTGCGGGATCGCGACGTTCTCCGCGGCACTGGCGGCCGGGCTGATCGCGTCGGGCATCTCGGTCGACGTCGTGCGCTGCGACTCGTCACCCACGGTCGAAGATGTGCTGGTGGTCGGCTCACTGGCCGAACACGCATCCGCGGTCACGGCGTTGAACGCCACCGACGTCGTGATCGTCCAGCACGAGTACGGCCTGTACGACGGTGCCGACGGCAACGCGATCGTGCCGTTCATGCGCGCGATCGACGTACCGCTCGTGGTGGTGGCGCACACCGTTCTGAGCGCACCGACCCCGAACCAGCGGATCGTGCTGGAACAGGTGTGCGCGGCGGCCGACGTGGTCGTGGTCATGACCGAAACGGCGCGGACTCGGCTGTTCGCCGGCTTCGACGTCGACCAGTCGAAGGTGTCGCTGATTCCGCACGGCGCGGCGACGCCGCCGGCGGACCCCATCACTCCTCGACGGGCGAGCGACCGCCCGGCGAGGCTGTTGACGTGGGGCCTGCTCGGCCCGGGCAAGGGGATCGAGTGGGCGATCGACGCCGTCGCCGACCTCAGCGACATGCACCCGCGGCCGGACTACGTCGTCGCCGGTGCGACGCATCCCAAGGTGTTGCAGTCGCACGGTGAGGCATACCGCAACATGCTCGTCGATCGAGCTGCCAGGTCCGATGCCGCGAGCCACGTCCGCTTCGACGACACCTACCGGGACCTTCCGTCGCTGACCAGCCTGATCCAATCGGCCGACCTGGTCGTGCTTCCGTACGACTCACGCGATCAGGTCACCTCCGGCGTGCTGGTCGATGCCGTCGCCGCGGGGCGGCCGGTGGTGTCCACCGAGTTCCCCCACGCCGTCGAACTGTTGGCGAGCGGCGCCGGAATCGTGGTGCCACAGCGCGACCCGGCCGCGCTCGCAGCGGCGATTCGTTCGGTCCTGACCGATTCGAGACTGGCCGCGTCGATGGCGGCCGAAGCCCGGCGTCTGGCACCAAGCCTGTCGTGGCCCGCCGTCGCGAAGCGGTACGTCAGGCTCGCGGACGAAGTCGTGGCGGCGAAACACCGCGTGGCGTCGTGACGTTGCCATCGTTCGGGCACGTCCTGTCGATGTCCGACGGCATCGGGATGTTCGAGCATGCCGACCACGACAGTCCGCGTCGAGAACACGGATACTGCACCGACGACATGGCTCGCCTGTTGATCGTGGCCGTCCGCGAGCCCGACGTCAGCGAGCCGGTCCGCGAGCTCGGCCGCACCGCGTTTCGCTTCCTGGCCGCGTCGCAGAGCGCGACCGGGCACACACGCAACCGTCGCGACGCCTCCGGTCGGTGGCACGGCCGCCACGGCGTCGAGGACTGCTGGGGACGCAGCGTGTGGGCATTCGGCACCGCGGCACGTCGGGCCCCGGAAGATTGGATGCGGGGAAGTGCGATGTCGTACTTCACCCACGGTGCGAGGCGACGCTCGCCACACCGCCGTGCGATGGCGTTCGCGGCGCTCGGCGCCGCCGAAGTCTTCGACGTCGATCACCGCCACCGAGGCGCGCGCGAGATGCTGGCCGCCGCGATCACGACGATCGGGCCCATCTCGACCGACCCGAGATGGCCGTGGCCCGAGCCACGCCTCTCCTATGCCAACGCGGTGCTGCCCGAGGTGCTGATCGCCGCCGGCTCTGCACTCGACCGTCCGGACGTCCTCGCCGATGGGCTGACACTCTTGCGTTGGCTGCTCGAGCGCGAAACCGTCGACGGCCACCTGTCACCGACGCCGGTCGGTGGCGCTGGCCCGGCCGACAGCCGGCCCCGTTTCGATCAACAGCCGATCGAGGTCGCCGCACTCGCCGACGCGTGCGCTCGTGCAGCTGCGGTCACCGGTGACGACGATTGGCGGCGGGCTGTCGACCTGGCGATCGACTGGTTCTCCGGGAAGAACGACACCGGGGCCGTGATGTGGGACGCCGTCACGCACGGTGGCTACGACGGCTTGACGGCCGACGGTCCGAATCTGAACCAGGGCGCGGAGTCGACGCTGGCACTCATCGCCACGCTCCAGCACGTACGCCGGCCGGCTGTGCAGGCCGGGCTCGGCGCGCTCAGCGGGCCGAACTGGTCAACCGGTTGAGCAGGTCGTCGACGCGGATCGTGGCGACGCCGGCACCGACGTCGGCAAAGCCGTACGGCAACACCAGGTGCCCGGCGTGGATCATGCCCCCGCACGAGTACACGACGTTCGGCACGTAGCCGTCGCGCTCGTCGTCAGAGGGGCTCAACACCGGCTCGGTCAAGTGACCGAGCACACGGCTCGGATCGTCGACGTCGAGCAGCAGCGCTCCGAGCGTGTACCGCCGGAACGCGCCGACTCCGTGGGTGATCACCAGCCAGCCCGCCTCGGTCTCGACCGGCGATCCGCAGTTGCCGAGCTGCATCAGTTCCCACGGGCGTTGAGGCTCCTGGATCAGGGTCGCGTCCTGCCACACCCGGATGTCGGTCGACGTCATGACGAAGTTGTTCACGTTGTCGTGGCGACCCAACGCCACATAGCTGCCGTCGATCCGGCGCGGGAAGATCGCCATGCCCTTGTTGTGCGCGGCGCGACCGCTGAGTGTCGACACCCGAAACTCGCAGAAGTCGTCCGTCTCGAGCAGTTGCGGCAGGATCTGATGGCCGTCGAACGCGGTGTAGGTCGCGAAGTACGTGATCGTTGCGTCGTCATCGACGAAACGGACGAACCGCGCGTCCTCCATGCCATGACTCTCCGTCGAACTGCTGGGGAACAGGACCCGTTCGGAGATGTCGATGGACGCCGGAAACGAAGTCCGGTAATCCGAAGACGCGTCCGGCGTGTGCTCACCCGTCGTGGCGTAGACACTCGGCGCGTCGAGTCGCACCACAGCGCCCGCGTCGACGACGCCCGAGCGGAACTCGATCGACGACACGTGCCCCTCGCCGATCGCGCGGAGACTCATGACGAAGCGGACCTCACCGTCGGCGACACCGGATTGATCAGGCGCCGCGACGATCGACGGGTTCCCGAGCGCGGCCGCCTCGATCGAGTACTCGTGCGAGAAGTATGCGCCGATCAGATGACGCCGGTCGGCCGAGAGTGGCTCGTCGAGCAATTCGAGATGCCCCAACCGGGCGGCGACACCGGCGAAGTTCCGCTCCAGCACCGAGACCAGATCGCGGTGCCGGTGCTCGAAGCGGCCACGAGCAGCTGCCAACGTTTCGGCGACGTCGTCGTCGGTCATGGCCAGGATCCGCTCGAGCACCAGCTGCATCCGCGACGAGCCGTCGGGGTAGATCTCCTCGCGAGGCAGGAACGGCCTCGTGATCACGCGCCGGGCGTCCGGCACGAGCCGCAGCGAGTCGGAACGTGTCATCCGGAGCGCATCCATCGAATCCCCCGGGGTTCTTGACGGTCTTCCACCGCCACGATGACGACGAGCACCGCAACCGTACCGTCCAACGAGATCAACGTGTTGTTCTCGGCGACCCAGGGGTCAGTACGACCACGTGGTCATGGTGTGGCGATCTGTTCTGGTGATACCTCAACTGCCATTATCACCAACACCTATACGTTAGA
>CAZYWK010000015.1:0-8361 GCA_964651825.1 uncultured Ilumatobacteraceae bacterium
CGCGGTACTTGCAGATCTCCTCGAAGAAGTCGATGTGGGCGTTGAAGAAGAAGCTGAGACGGGGGGCGAACGCGTCGACCGGCAGGCCGGCCTGGAGGGCGAGCTCGACGTAGGCGAAGCCGTTGGCGAGCGTGAAGGCGAGCTCTTCGGCGGCCGTCGAGCCGGCTTCGCGGATGTGGTACCCGGAGATCGAGATCGAGTGCCACCGCGGCATCTCGGCCGCGGTGAACGCGATCGTGTCGCGCACGAGACGCATCGACTGGCGCGGCGGGAACACGAACTCCTTCTGGGCCTGGTACTCCTTCAAGATGTCGTTCTGCAAGGTTCCGCCGAGACGCTGGCGGTCGATGCCCGCCTGCTCGGCCTGGGCGACGAACATCGCGAAGATCGGCGCCGCGGGCGAGTTGATCGTCATCGACGTGGTGGTCGCTCCGAGGTCGATGCCGGCGTAGAGGTCCTCCATGTCGGCCTGGCTGTCGATCGCCACTCCGCAGCGGCCGACCTCGCCGAGCGCCATCGGGTCGTCGGAGTCGATGCCGAGCAGCGTCGGCATGTCGAACGCGGTGGAGAGCCCGTCGCCGCCGGCCTTGATGATCTCCTTGAAGCGCCAGTTGGTGTCATCCGCGGTGCCGAACCCGGCGAACATGCGCATCGTCCAGAGCTTCGAGCGGTACATCGACGCGTACGGGCCGCGGGTGTACGGGTACTGACCCGGGAACTCGCCGTCGTCGGGCCCGTAGACGCCGGCGAGCGGGATGCCCGACATCGTCTCGAAGTCGGCGTCACGCGTGGCCGACGCGGCGACCGCCTCGTCCCACCGCTCGCGGTTGCTGGTCGTCTCGCTCGTCACCCCACCACAATACTTCAACGTTGAAGTACCCGTCAATCAGGTCCTCGATTGCCGCGTCAGAGAACTCGGCGTACGGCGAGGATCTTGGTGTCGACCGGGACGTGGCCGATGCTGACGCTGCGTCCCGGGCCGACCGCCTGGATCCAGGTCGAGTCGCTGAGTGCGATGCCGACGTGGCTGATCACGCTCGGCGCCGCTGCCGATGCGGTGAGCACCAGGTCGCCGGCCAAGATCGGCTGGGTCGTCCAGTCGACGGCGACGCCGACAGAAGCGAGCGCCCGGCTCTGATGCGGGAGCGTGATGCCGGCCTCGCGGAACGCGGCCACGACGAGGCCGGAGCAGTCGAACGCGTCCGGACCGGCGGCGAAGAAGCGGTACGGCATGCCGACCTGGGCCTTGGCGTGCCCGATGACGATGTCGACCCGGCTCGACGAAGGGCTGGACGAGGGGCTGGACGACGCCGGGGCGGCGGGCGTCGACGAGGCGGTGGGCGCGGCGCCCGCGGGAGCAGCGCTCGCCGACGCGGTGCGGGTGGGAATGGGACGAGTCGCTGGTGGAACCTGCAGCGTCCGGCCGGGGTGGATCACGCTCGCCACCGTCAAGCCGTTGGCCGTGACGAGGGCGCCGAGCGTCACGCCGTGCGCCCACGCGATCCCGGCGAGTGCGTCGCCCGCCTGGACCACATACGCCGTCGTCCCGGCGCCACCCGCCGGAGCCGACGCCGCCGTGGCGACCGAAGTGGCGTTGCTGCCCGAGGTCGTGCCGGGCGACGCGGCCGGCACCGTGAGCACGTCGCCGGGGTAGATGACGCTGGTCAGCGTCAGATCGTTCGCGCGCAACAGCGGCCACACCTTGATCCCGAAGGAGTTGGCGATGCCGACGAGGCTGTCACCCGCCTTCACGGTGTAGGCCGTCGAAGCGGTCGATGCACCGGGAGTCGGTGCGGCATGGGCTGCACCGGCTTCGAGGAACGAAACGGTGCAGGTGGCGGCGGCGAGGACGGACAAGACGAGCCGGGCGGAGCGGTTCATGTCGTCTGTTTCGGCACCTCAACCCTCAACCTTGAGAAGAACTTGAGAGTTTTCCGATTTCTTGACGGAACTGTGGATCACGGGTGGTGCCGCGGCTCAGGAGTCGAGGAGGCCGTGGATGAACGCGAGCGTCGCATCGTGACCGCCCGACACGCCGAGCGCCTGCTCGAGCGCGATCACCTGGGCGATTCCCGTGATCGCGACGAGCACCACCTCGGCCGTCATCCCTGCCGGCACGTCGTCGCTGTCCTCCAGCACGCGCTCGATCGCGTCGACCTGCATGGTGCGGTAGCGCTCGGCGTACGCCGCCATCTCGTCGCGGATCGACTTGCGGTGGTTGGCCAGCGCGGCGAACTCGATGCTGAACACGGCGTTCGAACCCGACTGCGCCGCCCAGATCGTGCGCAGCGAGGCCTCGTCGGCCAGCGCCCGCTCGAAGCGGGCGAAGCCGGTGTCGGCCCGGCGACGGAACACCTCGATGAACAGCTCGTCCATCGAACGGAAGTAGTAGTGGACAAGCTGGCTGCTGACCCCCGCCTCTTGCCCCACCCGCCGCGATGTGACCGCGGCGTACCCCTCGGTCATGAGCAGCCGTTCCGCGACGTCGAGCAGCCTCGCTCGCGACTTCGAATCGACGGCGCCGATGCGCCGGTTCGAACCCGGGCCGGTCGAGGCCGTGGTGGAGGCGCTGGTCGAGGCGCTGGTGGTCGAGGACGCCATCGGATCAGATGTACATGCCGCCGTTGACACCGATGACTTGACCGGTGATGTAGCTACCGTCGTCGGAGCACAGGAACGAGCACATCGCGGCGATGTCGTCGGGCGTGCCGGCCCGGCCGAGCGGCACCATCGGACCGATGACGTCGACACCGGGGAAGTCGCCCGCGGCCTCGGCGTTGCGCGACATCGGCGTGTCGACGAGGCTCGGCGGGATCGTGTTGACGGTGATTCCCTGCCGCGCGAGCTCGACGGCGAGTGCCTTGGTCAGCGAGATGACGCCCCCCTTCGACGCGACGTAGTGGGCCATGTTCGGCGCGCCGGACTGCGCGCTCGACGACGAGATCGTGACGATGCGGCCCCAGCGCGACGCCAGCATGTCGGGCAGCACCGCCTGCACGCACGAGAACGTGCCGGTCAGGTTGACCGCGATGATGCGGTCCCACTGTTCGGCGGTGATGTCGAGTACGGGTGTGAAGCTTTCGATGCCGGCACTGGCGACGAGGATCTCGACCGCGCCGAGCTCGGCGCGCACCCGGCCGATCGCCGCGTCGACCGATGCCCGGTCGGCGACGTCGACCTCGACCGCGACGGCCATGCCGCCGGCTGCGCTGAGCTCGGCGGCTGCGGCTGCCGCGGCAGCACCGTTGTTGTCGAGCACCGCGACGCGGTAGCCGTCGGCGGCGAAGCGACGGACGACGCCGAGGCCGATCCCCGACGCTCCACCCGTGACGACAGCGACGCGACTCATCGCGCCGCCTCGGCATGCGGCCCGGCGGCGGCGTCCGTTTCGACCGGGTCGAACTCGAGGTGCAGCTTGGTGAGGCCACGCAGGATCCAGGTCGGCTCGTAGCTGAACGTGTGGGCGCCAGCGGGGCCGTGGTGCTCCTCGGACAGGCGGATGTTGCGCGTGCGGTCGAGGATGCGCTCGAGGCTCACCCTGCCCTCGGCCCGGGCGAGAGACCCGCCGGGGCAGGAGTGATGGCCGCGCCCGAAGGCGACGTGGGCGCGGCCGTCGGGGCGATCGATGCGGAACTCGGCCGGGCACTCGAAACGCCTGGGGTCGCGGTTGGCGGCGCCGTTGAGCATCATCACCGGCGTGCCCGCCTTGATGTCGACGCCACCGACGGTGGTCGACTTGAGCGCCAGCCGGAAGTCGGCCTTGACCGGGCTCTCCATCCGCAGCACCTCCTCGAGGAAGTCGGGGATCAGCTCGTGGTTCTGGCGCAGCTGGTCTTGGAGCTCGGGGTGCAGGGCGAGGTGCTTGAGCGCCGCGGCGAGCAGCCGGGCCGTGGTCTCCTGGCCGGCGGCGAACAGGAACGTCGAGGTACGGACCACGCTCATCACGTCGGGGATCGAGCCGTCGGGGTACGTGGCCATCGCCAGGTCGGTCAGCACGTCCTTGCGCGGCTCGCGACGCCGGTCCTCGATGTAGGTGGCGAAGTACTCGTCGAGCCCGCCGAGCGGGTTGTGCGACGGGTTGCCCTCCTCACCCGCGCCGACCGCGCCCGGCGAGTGGCTCAGCCCGAAGAAGTCGCGGAACCGTTGGTGATCCTTCTCCGGCACGCCGAGCAGATCGGCGACGACCAACAGGGCGAACGGCTGGGAGAACGCACTGATGAACTCGCAGCGGCCGTCGGCGAGGAACTCGTCGAGCTGCGCGTCGGCGAGGCGCCACATGAACTCCTCGTTGTCGCGGAGCCGCTTCGGCGTGAGCAGCCGCATCAGCAGTGCCCGTTCCCGGGTGTGGTCGGGCGGGTCCATCGTGACCATGTGCTCGGCCATCGGGAGCTGGTCGCGGTTGCGGGCGACGATCTCGGTCACGTCGTCGCCGACGAGCGGTTCGTCGAACGTGGCGAACGGGCCGACCACCGAGTTGCACGAGGAGAACGTGTCGGTGTCGCGGTACACGTCGCTGATCTCCTCGTATCCCGTGACCGCGACGACGCCGAGGTGGTCGAGGTGCAGCACCGGGCACGCCTCGCGCAGGTCGTCGAAGTACGGGTACGGATCATCGACGAGTGATTCGTCGAAGAAGAAGTCGATCGTCTGCCAGTCGCCCACGGCGGCCCCCTTGTGTCGTGCTGTGCATCTGCACAGCAGCTGCTGGGCGACTGCATAGCACACGGGTCGGGCCGGCACCAGCAACGGCTTCGCCACCCACTACGCCGACGACTTCCGGCTGCTCGCCGCGCACGAGGCCGGCGTCACGCCGTGGGTGACGCTCCAGCACTTCACGCTCCCTCGCTGGTTCGCCGCCGACGGCGAGTTTCGCGTCGAGGACAACCGCTCCGGCGCCTTCGACCTCATCGGTTTCTCGTACTACGCCACCCTCGGGTTCCGGAACGGTTCGATCGTGCTGCACCCGCCCGACGCCGCCGTGCTCACCGACACGATCGGCCCGGGTCAGACGCCACGGAGGCGGCGCAACCAGCTCTCGCTGTAGCGGAGGCGGCGTTCGAGCTGCTCGGTCGTGGCGGTGGCGACCGAGCGCACGCCGGCCAGCCGGTTCATCTCGCCCTGCACGCGGGCGTGGTTCCAACCCGTGAGGTCGACAAGCCGCTTGGCCACATCCGCGTTGCGCGTGCGCAGGTCGTCCTTCTGCTCGGCGATGCTCAGCTCGCTCCACGGCACGCGGCCCGCTTCGGTGAGCACCTCGGGCAGGTCGATCGCCAGCGACGGGTCGTCGCCGAACACGGGATCCGGCGGGTCGGGCTCGTCGTCGAAGAACTGCACGCCGTCCTCGGTGACGGCGTGCACCGTGATCCCGGTGGCCGTCGACGACACGACGCTGAACAGCGAGAGCTGCTCGAACGGGTCGTCCGGGTTCACCAGCGCGTCGAGCCCGCCGTCGACCTCGAACTCGTCGTCGCGCTCGGTCGGCGGCCGCAGCACGTGGCGGCGGGCCTCGGCGATCTGGAACGCGTGGATCCGCAACCGGGCGTCGTCGGGGATGAACACGAACGCCTTCTGGCTCGCCCGGCCGGCCTGCCAGCGCACGAAGCGGCCGACCGCCTGGCGGAAGAACAGCTCGGTCGACGTGGTCGTCGCGTACACACCGACGCGCAGCCGCGGGATGTCGACGCCTTCGGACACCATCCGCACCGCGATCAGCCACGGCCGATCGTTGGAGGTGAACTCGGCGATCTTCTTCGACGCGCCGGGGTCGTCGCTGACCACGACGTCGGCGACCACGTTGAACCGGTTGCGCAGCAGGCGAGCGATGCCTTGCGCGTGCTCCTGGTCGGTGGCGATCACGAGGCCGCCCGCATCCGGCTGTTGCTGGCGCACCGTTCGGAGGCGCTCGTGGGCCTGCCCGAGCACCGTCGGGAGCCAGTCGCCGTCGAGGCTGAGCGCGGTCCGCAGACGCAGCGACACCTGGTCGCGAGTGAGCTCGTCGTTGAACGTGGCCCGCAGTACGTCGCCCGACGGCGTGCTCCACTCCATCTGCCCGTCGACGCGCGGGAAGTAGACCGGCCGGACGACACCCCCGTCGCGCAGCGCGTCGGCGTAGCCGTACACGTAGTCGGCGTGCGCGAGGTCGCCCTCGGCGGTGACGTCGTAGCGGACGAACGGGATCTTCGCGCTGTCACTGCGGAACGGCGTGCCCGACAGCGACAGCCGCTTGGCGGCCAGCTCGAAGGCCTGGAACACGCCGTCGCCCCACGCCCGTTCGTGGCCGGCGTGGTGGATCTCGTCGAGGATCACCATCCCGTCGGCCGACAGCCCGCGCAACGCGTTGGCAGCGGCGCCGGTGGCGACCTGCTGGTAGGTGGTGATCAGGCCGTGGACGTCGCGGGCCAATCCCTGGCCGGGCGCCCAGTCGGGGTCGAGTTGGAGGCCGAGGCGGTGGGCGGCGAGCGACCACTGGATCTTCAGGTGGCTCGTCGGCGCAACGACGACCAGCCGGCGGGAACCGGCCTGGCCGTCCGCGGCCCAACCGGCCAGCGTCGAGCGCGCGCAGGTGAGCGCGAAGGTCGTCTTCCCCGCGCCCGGGGTGGCGACCGCGAGGAAGTCGGGGCTGGGCGAGTCGCGGAACCGGTCGAAGGCCGCGCGCTGCCACGGACGGAGCGTGACGGTCGACATGGGGGTCCGCCGAGTCTGGCGTCCCCGCCGCCGAGCCCCAACCTCGTGCGTTCCGGCCCCGACCCCGAACGCACACCCCGTGCGTTCCGGCCCCGTCCCCGAACGAACGAGGTCGAGCCCGCGGCGCTGGACGGCGACCACCTATGCTGCCGGACCCATGGCAGACACACGCACGTATCGGGTCGTCCAGTGGACGACGGGCAACGTGGGCAAGAGCTCGGTGAGGGCAATCGCCACCAACCCGAACTACGAGCTGGTCGGCTGCTACGCGTGGTCGGCCGACAAGGTCGGTCGCGACGTCGGCGAGCTGGCCGGCATCGACCCGCTGGGCGTGGCGGCGACCGACGACGTCGATGCGCTGCTCGCCCTTCGGCCCGACTGCGTCGTCTACAACCCGATGTGGTCCGACACCGACGAGCTGGTGCGCATCCTGTCGGCCGGTGTCAACGTGGTGTCGACCGCCGCGTTCATCACTGGCCAGAACCTCGGCCCCGGCCGCGACCGGATCGTGGCCGCGTGCGAGAAGGGCGGATCGACGATGTTCGGATCCGGGGTGAGCCCCGGCTTCGCCGAGCTGCTGGCGATCGTCGCCTCGACGGTCTGCGATCGCGTCGACAAGATCACCGTCAACGAGGCCGCCGACACGACGTTCTACGACTCGCCGGCCACGGAGATCCTCGCCGGCTTCGGCAAGCCGATCGACGACCCCGGGCTCCAGGCGATGACGGCTGAGGGCACGGCGGTGTTCGGCGAGGCGGTGCGGATGGTGGCCGACGCGCTCGGCGTCGAGCTCGACGAGGTGCGCTGTGTCTCGGAGCACGCCCAGACGACCGCGGATCTCGACCTCGGGTCGTGGACGATCGTCGCCGGGTGCGTCGCCGGCGTTGCGGCGAGCTGGCAGGGCCTCGTCGGCGACCGGATCGTGGTCGAGCTGAACGTCCGGTGGCGCAAGGGCCCGACCCTCGAGCCGGACTGGAAGATCGAACAGGACGGCTGGGTCATCCAGATCGACGGACGACCGACCGTGACGATGAACGTCGGTTTCCTCCCGCCGCCATACTTCGAGGCCGAGACGATCGCCGACTTCATGGAGCTGGGCCACATCATGACCTCGGCCCCGGCACTCAACGCCATCCCAGCCGTCGTCGCGGGAGCGCCCGGCATCGCCACGTACCCCGACCTGCCCCTCGTCGTCCCCCGCGGCCTCGTCCCACCTGCCTGACGGGGCAGGGGTCGCGGCCACCCCGTGCGTTTGGGGACGGGGCCAGAACGAACGGGGTTGGACACCTCGGTCAGCTGATGCAGAACTCGTTGCCTTCGGGGTCGGCCAGGGTGACCCAGGTGTGCGGACCCTGCTGCCCGTCCCAGAGGCGCGTCGCGCCGAGCTCGAGGCAGCGGGCGATCACGGCGTCGCGGTCGTCGCCGGCTCGGACGTCGAGGTGGACCCGGTTCTTGACCTGCTTGCCCTCGGGCACCTGTTGGAAGAGCAGGCGCGGGCCGGAACCCGTCGCATCGCGGCTGGCGGCCGCGGTGCGGAACGCGAGGCGACCGTCGATCGTGATCGTCTCGTCCTCGTCCAGATGACCGGCCGCGAGCAGCGCGGTGGCCTGGTCGTGATGGTCCTCCGGCTCGTAGTCCATCAGTTCGGCCCAGAAGCGGTTCAGGACGTGCGGGTCG
>CAZYWK010000015.1:8461-60261 GCA_964651825.1 uncultured Ilumatobacteraceae bacterium
GGCCGAGCTGGCCGAACGCATGACGCAGATCGCGACACGGCTCGCTCGCTGACCGCCGAACGACGGACCCACCCAGTGCGTCGGGGACGGGGACGGGGCCGGACGAACGAGGTCGGGTCAGTGCCGGACGCAGCGGAAGCCGATGTGGCTCATGCCGGTGTCGACCATCTGGGGGCGCCGGGCGGCGGGCCGGTAGCGGCGGCAGTACGAGTCGGCGCAGAGGAACGAGCCGCCCTTCACCACCTTGCGGGGGATGGAGAACTGCGGCTGGGACGGATCGAAGCTCAGCTCACGAGCGGGCCCACGCGGGTTGGTCGGCACGCAGCACGGCTTGTCGGCCTGGGCGAGATGGCCCTCGGCATACCAGTCGTCGGTCCACTCCCACACGTTGCCGGCCATGTCGTACAGCCCGAAGTCGTTCGGCGGGAACGATCCGACCGGGGTGGTCGTGCCGTACCCCCGCTCGGCCCGCCACGGGAAGTCGCCGTGCCAGAAGTTCGCGAGCCGTTCGCCTGACCGCTCGGGCCGATCGCCCCACACGTACGCGGCGGACACGTGCCGACCACGCGCGGCGCGTTCCCACTCAGCCTCGGTCGGCAGCTCCTTGCCGGCCCATGCCGCGTAGGCGGCGGCGTCCTCGTGCGCGACGTGAACGACGGGATGGTCGTCGAGCGCTGTGGTCGAGGGCCCGAACGGATGGCGCCACGACGCGCCTGGCGTCCAGGTCCACCACTGGTTCAGGTGACGCAGGTCGACGGGGCCGGGTGTCGGCGTGAACACCAGGGAGCCCGCCACGAGGTTCTCGGGCGGCGCTCCCGGGAACTCGGCCGGGTCGAGTGGGCGCTCGGCCACCGTGACGTAACCGGTCGCCTCGACGAACTCGGCGTACTCGCGGTTGGTGACCTCGTGCCGGTCGATCCAGAACTCGTCGATCACGACGGGGTGGACCGGCGCCTCCTCCGCGTAGTGGTCGCCGGATCCCATGGCGAACTCGCCGCCCGGGATCGGCACCATGCCGTCCGAGTCGACGGTCAACTGCCTGCCGCGCCGGCCTGGAGCTTGGCCATGATCTTGGACACGTTGAAGCTCGCCGCCTCCTGCCGGGGTGGGAACTCGAGGAACGACTCGAGCATCGTGGCAACGTACGCCTGGGCGGGAACGAACGCCCACACGTGGTCGAGCACCCAGTCGTAGTAGGTGTTCGACGTGATGCTCGCCCGTTCGTACGGATCGGTCTTCAGGTTGTACAGGCCCGGGAAGCGCAGCTCGGTGTAAGGCTCGGCCCAGATGTTCAGTGTGCCGGTGGCCCGCTGCTCCATGAAGACGAACTTCCAGTTGTCGAAGCGCATGGCAGTGAGGTCGCCGTCGTCGGACACGTAGAAGAAGTGGTTGCGCGCGCTCGTGTCGGACGCTCCGGTGAGGTAGCCGAGTTGGTCGTGGCCGTCGAGGTGGACCTTGTACGTGACGCCGTCGAGCTCGTCACCGACCCGTAGCCGCTCGGCGATGTCGGTGTCGCCGGCCGCCGCGAGCAAGGTGACGAACCAGTCGTTGTGGCTGACGATGCCGTTCAGCACGGTCCCGGCCGGGATGTGGCCGGGCCAGCGCACCATCGCCGGCACGCGGTAGGCGCCTTCCCAGTTCGAGTTCTTCTCGTTGCGGAACGGGGTCATCCCGGCGTCGGGCCACGTGTTCATGTGCGGCCCGTTGTCGGTCGAGTAGACGACGATCGTGTTCTCGGCGAGCCCGTTGTCGTCGAGGAACTCCAGCACCGAGCCGACCAGCTTGTCGTGGTCGATCATCACGTCGTGGTACTCGGACTGCCAGCGACCGGCCTGGCCGCGGCTTCCGTCTTTGATGTGCGTGCGGAAGTGCATGTGGGTGGTGTTCATCCACACGAAGAACGGGGTGTCGGCCGCCTGTGCCTCCGACATGAACCGCAGCGCCTCCGGCGCGAGCTCCTCGTCGATCGTCTTCATCCGCTCCTTGGTGAGCGGGCCGGTGTCTTCGACGCGCTGGGTGCCGTCGCCGTTGGCCCACGAGTGGATCACACCGCGCGGGCCGAAGTTCTTGCGGAAGTTCGGGAACTCGTCGTCGCTCGGGTAGTCGTAGAGCTCAGGCTCCTCCTCCGCGTTGAGGTGGTAGAGATTGCCGAAGAACTCGTCGAAGCCGTGCATGGTCGGCAGGTGCTCGTCACGGTCGCCGAGGTGGTTCTTGCCGAACTGGCCGGTCCGGTAGCCGAGCGCCTTGAGCGCGGTGGCGATCGTCGGATCCTCGGGCTGCAGGCCGAGCTTGGCGCCCGGCATGCCGACCTTCGACAAACCCGTGCGGTACGGGTTCTGACCGGTGATGAACGCGGCGCGCCCGGCGGTGCACGATTGCTCGCCGTAGTAGTCGGTGAACATCGCCCCCTCGGCCGCGATCCGGTCGATGTTCGGCGTGCGGTAGCCCATGAGGCCGTGGCTGTAGCAACTCAAGTTGCTCTGCCCGATGTCGTCGCCCCAGATCACCAGGATGTTCGGTTGAACGTCAGGCATGGGTGGTCCTCGTGTGGCGCATGGATCGAACAGTATCCCGCCCGTACCGGCGGGGATCCAGGGCCCGTGCCCGCAGTGAGGGGTTACCCTCGCCCGCATGGAGGTGGTCAGGCGGGAGCCGTACGGCGACAGCCCGCGGGTCGGCCACCGTGGCGCCACCACCCAGCGGGCGATCCTCGACGCGGCCCTCGAGGTGTTCCGCGAGCACGGCTTCCACGAGACCAGGGTCGAACTGATCACCGACGTCGCGGGCTGCTCCCGGCCGGCGTTCTACCAGTACTTCTCCAGTAAGGACGACGTGTTCTGGCAGCTCGCCGGCGCGCTGGCCGACCGGCTCGGCGACGTCGCGGCATCGATCGAGCCGAACACGCCGGACCCCTGCGGGCTCGCCGCGATCGAGCGGTGGCTCGACGTGCTGATCGACGTGCTGATCGAGTTCGAGCCCGTCGTCGACTCGTTCCCCACCGCGTTCCGTGAACCGACCCAACAGTTCACCCGGGTGCCGGGAGTCGGCAACGCGCTCGGGCCGGCGATCATCGCCTCGGCACCGGACACGGACCGATTCGGCGGGATCCCGGCGATCTCGTCGGTGGCTTCGATCGTGGCGATGCGAACGATCCACCACTGGCATCACGAGACCACGATCGCGCGGCCCGAACTCGTCGCCGCCCTCGCCGGAACGCTGCACCGGCTCCTGCACGGCCCGATCGAAGGTGTCAACCTGCCGCCCCGATCGGTGGGCCCGCCAAACGAGCCGTCGGTGCTCCCGACGTTCACGGCCACGGTCGACGTCGTGGAACCGGCCCGCCCGCGTGGACGCGCCACACGCGACCGGCTGCTCGCCGCGGCGATCGCGGTGCTGTCGCGCCGCGGCTACCACGAATCGCGCGTCGACGACATCGTCGCCGCCGCCGACGTGTCCCACGGCAGCTTCTACCGCTACTTCGCCAGCAAGGAGGAGTTGTTCCGGGTGGTGGCCGAGCGGGCCTTCAGGGAGCTCTCCGCACTCATGTCGGCGTTTCCTGCAGCGGATGAGCTCGATCGGCTGGGCGCCTGGCTCGATCGGTGCTTCGGGTTCTACGACGCCACCGGCGGGATCATCACCACCTGGCAGGAGGTCGACCTCGACGATCCGGCACTGCGCGAGTACGCGTTGGAGGTGTCGGTGACGGTGCGCGAACAGCTCGCCCGGATCCTCCACGAGCGGGGGTTCGGGCCGTCGATGATCGACGCGCTCAGCGTCGTGTCGATCGCCGAGTACCTCCCCTACACCGTGGTCACCCTCGGCACGATCGAGCGCGACGCGGTGAGCGCGGCGGCCGAGCACTTCGTCCGCGTCGCCGTGTACGGACAGGAATCGGCGGCCGTTGGAATCTAACACTCGTGTCAGGTAGAATTTCGGGCATGGCCTCACGAGCACTCGACTTCCCGGTCTTCGACGTCGACAACCACATGTACGAAACGCCCGACGCGATGACGAAGTTCATCCCCCGCGACTACGCCGGGGTGATCAAGTACGTGCAGGTCGACGGCCGCACGAAGATCGCCGTCAAGGGCCAGATCAGCGAGTACATCCCCAACCCCACCTTCGACCGCGTCGCCGCGCCGGGCGCCCAGGAGGAGTACTTCAAGATCGGCAACCCGGAGGACAAGCCGTACCGCGAGATCCTGGGCCGCGGCATCGACGCCCTTCCCGCGTTCCGGTCGCCCGAGCCGCGCCTCGAGCTGATGAACGAGCTCGGCATCGACCGGGCGGTGATGTGGCCGACGCTGGCCAGCCTCGTCGAAGAACGCCTGCGCGACGACCCCCGCGCCATCCACGTCGTGATCCATGCATTGAACGAGTGGATGCACGAGCACTGGTCGTTCAACTACGACAACCGCATCTTCGCCACCCCGGTGATCACGCTGCCCATCGTCGACCAGGCGATCGACGAGCTCGAATGGGTGCTCGAACGCGGCGCCCGCATCATCCTCATCCGGCCCGCACCGGTGCCCGGCCTCGAAGGACCGCGGTCGTTCGCCCTCCCCGAGTTCGACCCCTTCTGGGAGCGCGTGCAGGACGCCGACATCGTCGTGGGGATGCACGCCAGCGACTCCGGCTACCAGCGGTACCTCAACGAGTGGGAGGGCGTCCGTGACGAGATGACCCCCTTCGTCGGCCGGTCCGGCTTCAACGCCATCGTCGGCCACAGCCACCGGCCGATCATCGACACGATGGCCTCGGCCATCGGCCACGGCCTGTGCACCCGGTTCCCGAAGCTGAAGATCGCTCCCGTCGAGAACGGCTCAGCGTGGGTCGGCCCGCTCCTCGACGCCATGCGACATGCGTACAAGTTCACGCCCGGCGCGTTCGACGAGGACCCCATCGAGGTGTTCAAGCGCAACATCTTCGTCCACCCGTTCCACGAGGACGACCCGCTCGGCCTGATCGACCTCGTCGGCGCCGACAACGTCCTGTTCGGCTCCGACTATCCGCACCCCGAGGGCCTCGCCGACCCGATCACGTTCGTCGATGACCTCGCGGGCGTGCCGCACGACGACGTCGCCAAGATCATGGGCGGCAACCTCGCCCGCCTCATGGGCGTCGACAACACCGCCGCGCTGGTCTGACCCCGCGGGGCGTTTGCGCCCAACCCGTCAGCGCGCGAGCAGGTCGGGTCGGTGGACGAGAGCGGCGGCGCCGATCAGCGGCGCGTCGGGGCCGAGGCCAGCCGCCGTGACACGCAACGCCCTGACGAAGTCGTGCTCGCCGTAACGCCCGACGGAGCGTTGCACGAGGGCGAGGTAGTCGTCGGCGACCGCGGCGAAGCCGCCTCCGATCACCGCCAGTTCGAGGTCGAGCAGCGTCGCCGCGTTGACGATGCCGATGCCGACGGCCTCAGCGGAGCGCTCGACCGCTCGCCGCGCGATCGTGTCGCCCGCCGCGTATGCCGAACCGAGCTCTTCGCCCGTCGAGCCCGTCCAACCGTTGGCGACAGCCCACGCGATGGTGTGCGGACCGCTGGCGATCGATTCCAGCGTGGCGCGCCCCTCGTCTGCGCCGCGGCGATCGATGACGAGCTGGCCGAGGTGGCCGGCGTTTCCCGATGCGCCGCTCACGAGCCGGCCATCGGAGACGATCCCCCCACCGATGCCAGTCGACACCACCATCACCAGCGCGTTGCGCGCGTGCCGGGCCGCTCCGCTCCATCGCTCCCCCAGCGCGATGCACGTCCCATCCAGGCCCAGCGCCACGTTCGCGAGCCCCGCGCGAGCGGCCACCTCGGCGACGATCTGGAAGTCGCGCATCGCCGGCAGGTTGATCGGCCGGACCGTTCCCGCCCCGAGATCCACGGGACCTGCCGAGCCGATGCCTCCCGCGGTCACCTCGTCCCACCGCGCGTGCGCCCGGCACCCATCGATCACGTACCCGATGGCAGCGACGGCGACGTCACGGTCGGCGGCAGCGGCTGCGCCGGTGTCGGCGCGGAATCGCGAGCCGGTGACGAGCCGACCCTCCGCGTCGACCAGCGCCGCCTCGACCTTCGTCCCACCGAGATCGAGCGCCAGCACCAGAGACACGCGGCGAGGCTACGCGGTCGGTTCGGGGACCAGCACCCGCACCATCTCGCTCACCCGTCCGATCACCGCATCACGAGGCGCGTCGACCGCGGTCAGCTGGTCGACGTGGCACAACCCGAGCAAGAGCAGGAACAGGGCCTGCACGGTCGCCCGCGGGTTGTCGTCGTCGGAGGAGATCGAGGTGACCATCGTTTCGGCCCACTGCCGGTGCCAGCCCGCCAAGAGCTCGGCGAGATGCTCGTGGCGCAGGCTCGCCACATGGATCTCGGCGAGGATCTGGCGCGGCTCGGACATGTCGGCTTGCAGGTACCTCGCGGCGATGTCGCTGAACGCGAGCGTGCCGTCCGGCGTCCGGGCCGCGACCTCGGTCAGTCGGTCGAGCGCCCGCAACGCCACGGCGTAGAGCAGGTCGTCGCGGCTGTCGAAGTGGTTGTAGATCGCAGTCGGATGGACGTCGGCGTGCAAGGCGATGCGCGTCAGGGTGCACCCGTCGAAGCCCCGCTCGGCGCACACCGTGGCGGCCGACTCGACGAGTCGCTGGGCCGTGTCGAGCCCATCGGCGTTGCGTGGCCGCCCGCGTGGACGAGAAGCTTTCGCCGGTCGAGACACCACGCCGCCATCATGCCGGACCCGGCATCGGAGTTCCACGGACCGAACCGATATAAATGAGCGAACGTTGATATTCTCTCGCCAGCCCAGACCGAACAGGTCGGCCCGACGGCAGTCGGGTCGCCCGTTGGAGGAACCATGCACCCATTCGTGTCGCTGATGCGCAAGTACTGCATCGACTACACCAACTCCCACGACCAGACGCTCTACGACGAGTTCATGCGTCCCGACTACGTGGTGCACAGCTTCGGCCGGGATCTGCCCCGTGACACCTACTACTCGCGTGGCGTCGAGCAGATCTTCGCCCTCGCTCCCGGCCTCGGCCTCGTCGTGCACGAGTTCGTGCTGAACGGTGATCGCCTGGCGATGCACTTCAGCGAGCACGCGGCCATGCCGTCCCCGAACGGTCGGGCCCTCACCTGCTGGCGCGGCATCGGCCTCTACAAGTGGGACGGCGAACGGCTCGTCGAGAACTGGGTCGAGCAGGACTACCACGCCCTGAAGCGCCAGATCACCACGAAGGTGGCCGACCCACTGATACCGCCCCACCTCGATCCGTGGATGGCGACCGAGGCGGTGCCGGCCGACGACGCCGCCGTCGACGCGGTGCAGGCATGGCTCGAACGCGGCGACCTCGCCGCCGCCGACGAGGTCGAGATCGACGACATGCGTGTCGGGGCGGCGTACGAACCGGTGATCGACGTCACCCAGCTCGTCGTCGACGACATCTTCTCGGCCGGACCCAGCGTGCCGTTCCATGTCACCCAGCACGGCAAGTACCGCGGCGGCCTCGGCGCCGAGTTCGACGAGCTCATCGGCCGGCCCACGGTGATGGGCATCTCCGGCATCGCCCGCGTTGCCGGCGGAAAGGTCGCTGGGGTCGAGGCCGTCACGTGCCGCGTCCAAGCGCTCGGCGGGCTCACCGGCACGCTCGACATCGGGTTCTGAACATGGCTCGTCCACGCACCTACGTGATCACCGGCGCGGCATCGGGCATCGGCGCCGCCACCGCCGAGCTGGTCACGGCGCGAGGCCACAGCGTCGTCACGGTCGACCTCCACGACGCCGACGTCTGTGTCGATCTGGCCACCGACGACGGACGTCGACGGCTCGTCGAGGAGGTCGACGACCGGTGCGACGGCACGATCGACGCGCTCGTCGCCGCCGCCGGCACGGCCCGCCAGGGTGCGACCGACGTGCGGGTCAACTACTTCGGCGCCGTCGCGACCCTCGCCGGACTGCGGCCGCTGCTCGCCCGCGGTGCTGACGCCCGCGCCGTGTGCGTGGCCTCGTACGCGGCGATCCGTCCGCACGACCCTGCACTCGTGGCGGCGTGCCTGGCCGGCGACGAAGCCCTCGCCACCTCGCTCCCGATGGACGATCTGTTCGCGGTCTACTCGTCGTCGAAGCGGGCGTTGGCCCGTTGGGTCCGCCAGCAGGCGATCACCGACGACTGGGCCGGCCAGGCCATCGCCGTGAACGCGGTCGCACCCGGCATCATCCGCACCCCGATGACCGCCGGCATGCTCGCCGACGAGGCCCTGTCGGCACACCTGGCCAACGCGGTGCCGATGCCCTACGGCGGGATCGCCGAGGCGGGCGTCGTCGCCGAACTGCTGGCGTTCCTCACGAGCGTCGACGCGCGCAGCATCACCGGCCAGACGGTGTTCGTCGACGGCGGCGCCGACTGCGTCATGCGCGGCGACGACGTGTTCTGACCGCTGAGTTCAGCCTCAGAGCCGCGCGAGGACGCGATCGGCGTAGGCGCCGAGCGCCTCGTCGAGTCCGGCCGGATCGAACGTCGGCGGCGGGATCACGATCCGGTCGACACCGAGTCCGGCGAGCCGTTCCGCCTCGGCCGCACCGTCGGGACCGAGTGTCGCCGCCCCCGTGACCGTCACTTCGATCGCGTCCGGATCGCGCCCGGCCTCGGCCGCGGAACGTCGCATCAGCCCCAGCAGCCGCGGGAGCTCGGAGTGGTCGCCGGGGAAGAACCCGTCGCCCATCCGGCCGGCGCGGCGAGCCGAGATGTCGCTGTGCCCGCCGATGTGGATCGGCACCGCGCCGGCGACGGGCCGGGGCCGGCTCACCGCCCGGTGGAAGTGGACGAAGTCGTCGTCGTGGTCGGTCTCCGCGCCCGACCACAGGCCGCGCATCGCCGCGGCGTAGCTCTCGAGGCGCCGGCCCCGGCCGTCGAACGGCACGTCGAGCGCCTCGAACTCCTCGCGGAGCCAGCCGGCGCCGACGCCGAGCATGACCCGCCCGCCGGACAACGAATCGAGCGTCGCCACCTCCTTGGCGAGCACGGCGGGGTTGCGCTGCGGCAGCACGAGGACGCCCGTCGCCAGCCGCAGTTTGGTCGTGTGCGCGGCCACCCAAGTGAGCCACACGATGGGGTCGGGCAGGTCCATGTGGTCGGGTGCCGGCATCCGGCCGCTGGCGTCGTAGGGGTACGTCGATTCGTAGCCGGCCGGGATCAGCACGTGTTCGACGGTCCACACCGACTCGAACCCTGCTGCTTCCGCAGCCCGCCCCATGGCGACCGCACCAGCGGGCCCGGCGAAGCCGGCGATGTTGGCGAACGCGATGCCGAACTTCACGATGCAGGTCCCATCACCTCGGCGAGCTTCGCGTCGTAATGCGTGCCGATCAGCGCCGACAGGTCGGGGCCGCGCCGCAGCGAGTGGCCGCCGTCGACCGACAGGCACTGCCCGGTGACCCATGTCGAGTCGGGGCCGGCGAAGAAGAGCACCGCGGCCGCGATGTCGTCGGTGGTCCCGAGCCGAGCGAGCGGCATCTGGGCGAGGTAGTCGGCGCGGGTCGCGTCGTGGTCGGCGAGCACGGCGGACGCGTCGCTCGGCACCAGCCCGGGGCGCACGGCGTTGACGCGGATCGCCCAGGCGCCGAGCTCGTCGGCGGCGTTGCGCACGAGCATCTCCAGCGCCGCCTTGCTGGCGCTGTACGGACCCATGTTGCGGTGGGTGAGGCAGCCGGCGATCGACGAGATGGCCACGATCGATCCCCCGCCGGACCGGGCGAGGAGAGGAGCGCTGTGCTTGATGGTGAGGAACGTGCCGACCACGTTCAGTTCGAGATCGCGCTCGAACTGGGCCGCGTCGACGAGGGGCAACGGCCCCACGGCACTCGTGCCGCCGGCGTTGGCGACCACGGCGTGCAACGTGCCCTCGTCGCCGGCGGCGAACTCGATCGCGCGCTGCAGGGCGGTTTCGTCGGAGATGTCGGCGACGACGTAACGACTGCCTGCTCCGATCGAATCGGCGGCGTCGGCCAGCTTCGACTCGGTGCGCCCGCAGATCGTGACGGCGGCACCCTCGGCGGCGAGGGCGGTGGCACAGCCGAGCCCGATGCCCGACCCCCCGCCGGTCACCAGCACGCGGCGGCCGCGGAAACGTTGTGAGGTCGGGCTGGTCATGTGCTGGCTCCTGGTGATTCGGGAATGGGTGGACGGCGTTTCAGAGGCGCTTGGAGACGCCGAGCTCGAAGCGCTCGACGGCCTTGACGAACACGTTGGCCTCGTAGCTCGGCTCGCCGAGTGGGTGCAGGTCGGTGAAGCGGGCGGTCAGCTCCTCGAGCGCCACCCGCAGTTGGAGCCGGGCGACGTGCGCGCCGAGGCACAGGTGCGGGCCGAAGCCGAACGCGACGTGCGGGTTCGGGCTGCGGCGCAGGTCGACCTCGAACGGGTCGTCGAACCAGTCGGCATCGCGGTTGGCCGACGGGTACACCAGCGCCAGCCGGTCGCCCGCGGCCATCTCCACGCCGCCGATCGTCGCCGGCGCGGCCACGGTGCGGAACATGTTGTTGAGCGGTGTCACCCAGCGCAGCAGCTCCTCGACCGCGGTCGGGATCGACTCCGGTTCGGCGGCCAGCTGCTCCCACAGGTCGTTGCGCTCGCTGAGCAGGATCAGCGAGCGCGCCAGCGATGTCCGCATCGTCTCGGCGCCGCCGGGCACCACCAGGCCGAGCTCGGAGTTGATGTCGTGCATCGACATCGGGCACCCGTCGATGGTGGCATTGGCCCACCGGCACAGCACGTCGCCCGTGTCGGCACCGCGGCGCTCCTCGATCGCCGGGCCGGTCAGCGCGGCGATCTCCTGGGTGGCCCGGATGGCGTCGGACATCAGTATCGGGTCGCGATCGAGCGAGTCGACGCGCATCAGCCGCTCCGACCACGAGCGCAGGTCACGCCAGTGAGCGCGCGACCAGCCGAGCAGGTGGGCGGTGACCTCGGCGGGCAGGCGGGCGGCGATCGTGTCGACGACCTCGAAGCCGCCCAGGCCCCGTACGTGGGCCAGCGCGCCGCGCACCACGTCGCGCACGACCGGTTCGAGCTCGGCCATCGCCCGGCGGGTGAACAGGTCGGCGATCAGCATCCGCTGTTCGTGGTGCCGCGGGTCGTCCTGGGAGATCATCGAGGTCTCGTCCGGGAACCACACGCTGCGATAGCCACGGCTCGACACGAAGTCGGCCGTCCGTCGTTCCACCTCGCGCACGTGCTCCATCCGCGTGACGCACCAGATGCCGTTGCGTTCGCGGAAGACCGGTTCGTGCTCGCGCATCCAGGTGTAGGCCGGGTGCGGATCGCCGACGTGGAAGTGCGGGTCGAGCAGGTCGACGTCGGGGCGCGTCGTCATCGCCGGTCAGCCCTCGACGAAGGACCCGAGCACGGGCGTGACACGGAGGGCGTCGGCGATGCGCTCCGGGCCGATCGCCCGGTCGATCGCCTCGTGGACGTGGTAGATCCGCCGCTCCTGATAGTTCAGGTTGAGGTGGTCGATCGTGCCGGCGTCGAGCGAGCGCTGCATGCCGGGGAGGACCGTGAGGTCTTCGAACAGGACCGTCTGGTTGAACCCGATGAACATCTCGTTGGCGGCTTTGCCGTCGTCGGTGTCCGGTGACAGCGACGAGCACCAGTGGACGTGGTACGACGACCCGCCGTCGGGCCGCGGCCAGTTGGTGATCAGGAACACGAAGCCCTTGCCGACGAACACGATGCTCAGGTTGGGGAACACGTGGTACGAGAACGTCCCCGAGTCGGGGAGGTCGCCGAGCTGCTCGAAGATCGGCGGGAACGGCGACTTGCCGGTGAGGCGGGCGCCGTCGCGGACCGAGATCAGCATCCGCGAGTGCCCGTTGCGCAGCAGCTGGATGCCGGTCGACGCCTGGTCGAGCACCTTGCCCGCGCTGTCGCGGTGCACCGTGTTCACGTGGTACGTCTCGATGTTGGCATCGACGGGCAGCTTCCAGTTCACGTCGACCTCGCGGCGGGTGAAGCCGGCGAGGAACAGCCGGCCGTCGAGGTCGGCCACCTCGCTCAGGTCGCCGGCGACGGTGCCGAGGTACTC
Organism: uncultured Ilumatobacteraceae bacterium; assembly: GCA_964651825.1. Taxonomy (GTDB): domain Bacteria; phylum Actinomycetota; class Acidimicrobiia; order Acidimicrobiales; family Ilumatobacteraceae; genus Sva-07. The sequence continues at coordinate 20,532 of CAZYWK010000015.1, forward strand.
GGTCAGCGGCGCCGCATCGAGGTCGAGGTTGACGAACACGAGCGGTCCCCACGTCTCGCAGCGGACCGAGGTCAGCGCCACGCAGTCCGGGTCGAGCTCGCGGAAGTTGCCGGCGTCGGGATACCCGGCGAGGCGTCCGTCGAGGTCGTAGACCCAGCTGTGGTACGGACAGGTCATGCGCCGGCCAGTGTTGCCGGTCGGCTCCGACAGCAGCGCGGCACCGCGGTGCTTGCACGTGTTGGCGTGGGCCCGGATCGTGCCGTCGCGATCGCGCAGAACGACCAGCGGGATGGCCAGGTGCTCGACCAGCACGTAGTCGCCGGGTTGGCGCACCTGATCGGCGTGGGCAACCATCAGCCACGACCGCCCGAACACGAACTCACGCTCGAGCGCGGCGAACTCGGTGTCGCTGTACCGGCTCGCCGGCACGGGAGGGAGATCGGGGAACGCCAGCGGATACTCGTCGCGCTGGCGCTCGGTCGCGGCCCGCGCCTTGATCGTGTCGACCTGTGTGCTGCTCAACGCCATGTTCGATCCTTACTGTTCGGCGGTCGCTCGACCGCAGACGTCGGTTGCGAGTTGGGCCGCCCATCGCAGGTCCGGCTTCCCCTGGGCGGTGTAGACGATCTCGTCGACCATGACCAGGTGTCGCGGGGCCTTGTAGCTCGCCAGCACTGGTCGCAGATGTTCGCGCACGCCGGCGAGATCGACCGGCTCGGCCGGCCTCGTGACGACCACCGCGGCGATGCTCTGCCCGAAGCGCTGGTCGGGGACACCGACGACCACGGCGTCGGAGATCGCCGGATGCAGCTTCAACGCGCCCGCCACCTCTTCAGGGTGCACCTTCTCGCCACCGGTGTTGATGCAGGTCGAGCCGCGGCCGACCAGGGTCAGCGTGCCGTCGTCCTCCAGGCGGGCGAGGTCGCCGGGGATCGCCCAGCGCGTGCCATCCGCGTCGACCGGGAACGTCGCCCGCGACTTCTCCTCGTCGTTCCAGTAGCCGAGCGGCACGTGGCCGCGGCGGGCCAACCGGCCGACCTCACCGGGTGCGACGGGCCGGAGGTCGTCGTCGAGCACCTGGGTGTCGGCGGCGACCGTGAACCGGGGTGCGGTGCCCGCGCCGCTGCCGACCATCCGACCGCTCGAACCCAGTTCGGAGGCGCCGAACCCGTCGATCACCGTGGCCCGCGGAAGGAGCGCGGCGAGCCGCTGCTTGACGGCCGGCGCCAGCGGTGCGCCACCGGAGGTGATCATCCGAATGGCGTCGAGCCCCGCGGTGCCGCGGCGCTCCAACTCGTCGACCATCGGCACGGCCATGCCGTCGCCCACGAGTACCAGTAAGAACACGGCCTCGCGGGCAGCGAGGTCGGCGATCGCCGCGGCGTCGAACCGGCGACCGGTCCACAGCACCACGCCGCGGCCGGTCAGCAACGGGACGAACGAGTTCCACTGCCCGTTGCCATGCATCATCGGTGACGTGACGAGCCACGGCTGGCGGTGCTCGACGATCCGCTCGGGCAACTCCTCCGGCCGCGAGATCGGGGCGCCGCCGGGGTTGCCGCCGGCGAGGGCGGCGAAGAACAGATCCTCGGCGCGCCACACCACACCTTTGGGCGATCCCGTCGTTCCGCCGGTGTAGAGGACATAGCGGTCGGCGCCCGACCGTTCGATGTCGGGACGCGCCCCCGGCGCCGCGGCCAGGGCCTGCTCGTAGGGCACGCCTGCGGACGCGTCGGCGCCGGCGGTTTCGCCGGCGAGCACGACCACGTGGCGCAGCCCGGATACCCGGTCGCGGCCTGCGCCGACGAGGGAGAGGTAAGCCGGCTCGACGACGAGCGCCACGGCCTTGCCGTCGATGAGCACATGGGCGAGCTCGTCGGCGGTGTACCGGTAGTTGACGTTCAGCGGGACGAGGCGCGCCTTGAACGCGCCGAGCATCGTCTCCATCCACTCGATCCGGTTCATCGCCAGCACGGCGACGTGTTCGCCCGGTTCGAAGCCCTGGCTGATCAGGTGGCCGGCGACACGGTTCGCCCGCTCGTCGAGCTCGGCGTACGTCCGCCGGGCCGCGCCAGCGACGACCGCGAGGCGGTCGGGCACGGCATCCGCGGTGAGCTCGAAGAGGTCGGCGAGGTTGAACGTGGTCACGGGTTCCTGCGATCGATTAAATCTACGGACACATATTTATAGCGCAAGCCGCCCGCTCGGCGCCATCCCGGGCCACATTTGACTTTAGCGAATGGTCGCTTTAGTTTGTTTCGAGACAAGGGGGAGGAATCCATGCCGACAGCGCGTCTGCTGCACACCGGTGATCTGCTCGACCGGAACGCCATTGCGATGGTCACCGACCGCATCCGGCGGTCTGCGCACCGCACCGCCGTGGTCACGCTCGGCGAGCAGGAGTACACCTACGACGAGTTCGGGCGCCGCGCCGGCGCGACGATCGAACTGCTCCGGGCCCAAGGGATCGAACGCGGTGACCGCGTGGCCTTCGCCGCCAACAACTCCCCCGAGGTGCTCGACTTCCTCACCGCAACCCTCACGATCGGCGCGGTGTTCGTGCCGCTGAACACCCGCCTGAGCTCATCGGAGCTGGCGTTCATCATCGCCGACTCCGGCTCGCGGCTCGTGGTCGCCGACGCCGCGCTGGCAGCGGTGATCGACGACGAACGCGGATCGCTCGACGCTGAGTTCATCGGCCTCGCCGCCACCGACGCCCTGCCCGATGGATGGACCCCCGTGGCCTCCCTGCTCCCGACGGGCGAGGTCGAGCTGCCGGTGCCCGTCGACACCGACCCCGCCGAGGTCGCCGTGCTGATGTACACCTCCGGCACCACCGGGATGCCCAAGGGCGTGATGATCAGCCACGGCAACGTCATCGCCATGCTGCAGAGCTTCCTGCTGCTCACGCCGATGGGCACCGAGAGCGGGCTCCTCGCGATGGCGCCGATGTTCCACGTCGCCGCACTCTCGCTGGCACTGGCCGCCCTCATCACAGGTGGGCGCGTCGTCGTCCTGCGCTCCTTCGACCTGACCGGCGTGTTCGACGCGTTCCACACCCAGCCGATCACGTTCACGTTCGGCGTGCCGGCGATGTTGCAGGCGATGACCACCGAGCCCCGCTTCGCGCAGACCGACCTGTCAGCGGTGCTGCTGATGTGTGCCGGCGCTCCCGTGCCCGAAGCACTGCTGCGCAAGTACCTGGAACGGGGCGCCCGGATCACGCAGGGCTACGGGCTCACCGAATCGACCGGAGTGGTCAGCCTCCTCGAACCGGACCTCAGCCTCGACAAGCTCGGTTCCGCCGGGATGCCCTTCCCGCTCACCGCCGTACAGCTGCGCGACGGCGACGGCACCACGATCGTCGCCGACGCCGACACGAATGGCGAGATCTGGATCAAGGGCCGCAACGCCGTGGCCGGCTACTGGAACCGCCCGGAGGAGACCGCCGCCCTGCGCGACGCCGACGGCTGGCTGCGCACCGGCGATGTCGGCCGCTTCGATGCCGACGGGTTCCTGTACATCACCGACCGGGCCAAGGACATGGTGATCTCCGGCGGCGAGAACGTGTACCCCGCCGAGGTCGAAAAGGTGCTCGCCGCCCACCCCGCGATCGCCGAGGTGGCCGTTATCGGCACTCCGGACGAGCAGTGGGGCGAACTCGTCACCGCCGTCGTGGTCGTCAACGCGGGCAGCGGGCTCGACCTCGACGCGGTCCAGGGTTTCGCCCGCCAGCACCTCGGTGGCTACAAGGTCCCGCGGCGCCTCGAACTCGTCGACGAACTGCCACGCAACGCGTCCGGCAAGGTCCTCAAACGCTCACTGCGCGACCAGCTCGGCTGACCTCGCGCACACCGATCGACGGCGAGCGCGCACGCGCCTGCCTCGAGCAACACCACCCACACACCTCAGAGGGGAAACGAACGTGAACACTTCCATGCGACGCCGAGGCCTCGCGGCCCTGGCGGTCACCCTGTCGCTCGCCGTCACGGCCTGCGGCTCCGACAGCGACGACACCACGACGACCGACGCACCGACCGACACCGCGGCTGCGGCCACGGATGCGGCGCCGACCGACACGTCGAGCACCGGCACGACCGACACGACCGACACGACCGACACGACCGACGCCTCCGGCGACGAGGGTGGATCCGACCACTCGGTGGCGATCCCCGAAGAGGTCGGCCCGGCCGACGAGTCGCTCGACCCCGTCGTGATCGGCGTGATCAACATGGACGAGGGCACCCCCTCGTACCCCGACGTCTCCACCGGCATCGATGCGGCCGCCGCGCTGATCAACGCCGAGCTCGGCGGGATCCAGGGCCGCCCGGTCGAGATCAAGCACTGCAGCGTCGGGGTCGACCAGGCGTCGAACCAGCAGTGCGCCCAGCAGTTCGCCAACGACGACACGCTGAACGTGGTGATCAACGGCTACGTGTTCGGCTCGGGCTACACCCTGCCGATCCTCGAGGCCGCCGGGCTGCCGACGCTGCTCCAGACGCCGCTCACCCAGCCCGACTTCACGGCGACGAACGCCTGGGCCTACCAGGGCGGCAACGCCGGTGGCACGGCCGGGACCGCGGCGTACGCGGCGAAGTTCCTCGACGCCCAGGACATCGTGATCATCGGGTCGGACAACGACGCGCTGCGCGCCGCGGTGCAGACGATCGAGGCGCTGCCGTCGGTCGAGGGCCGCAACATCTCGACCACGTACGTGTCGGAGACCGCCGCTGACATCACCGCCGACATCCAGGTGTCTGGAGCCCTCGAGGCCGACGCCGTCCTGGCGCTCGTCAACTCCGCCCAGTGCCTGCAGGTCGCGACGACGCTGAACGACGTCGGGGTGACCGCGCCGGTCATGAGCACCGCGACGTGCGCGGTGCCGTCGACCCTCGAAGCCAACGCCGAAGCCTTCGCCGGCTGGACCGTCGTCGGCAGCGGCCTGCCGCCGCTGCTGCCCGAGGGTGAGTCGGTCGAGCTCGACTACTACATGGAGAAGTTCCCGCAGTACGGCGACGAGGCCTTCGCCCGCTCGTTCCAGACCCTTGGTGGGTTCGGCGCGATGCTGGCCGCTCAGCGCATCGGCAACGACGCGCCGGACACGCTGAGCCGTGAGGACTGGGCCGCCGGCCTGGCCGGCTTCACCGGCCCGTACTTCGGTGGCCAGGTCGAGCTCTCGTGCCCCGGCCCGCACTTCCCTGCGGTCTGCGACAACGAGGTCCGAGCCTTCGTGCTCGACGACCAGGGGATGATGACCCTGGTGCAGGACTTCTTCGACGGCCTCGCCTGATCCGTCCGGAAGCTGCTGGCGATGACACCGTGCACCCCCACGTGGGCCACTGCGCTCCTCGGTGAGCGCGCGGTCTGCACGCGGGTCATCGGCGGGGGGACCTCGAGGACGACATTGCTCCTCGAGGTTCCCCCGCGAACCGCCGGCGTCGTCGCCCGCTACGACGCCGGCGCCGGGCCGCTGGCCGGAACACCGTTCACCCTGCGGCGCGAAGCCGTCGCCTACGCCGCGGCGGCCACGGCCGGCATCCCGGTACCCGCGCTGATCGCGGTGGCCGACGACGGGATGTCGTTCGCCGTCGAGGAGGTCGCCGGGAGCGTCGACCGCGCCGCGGAGGCCCTCGACGACTACCTGCGCATCCTGGGTTCGCTGCACGCCACCGGCGTCGACCACGCGCCGGCCGGTCACGCCGGGTTCGACACCGCCGGCCGTGACGACCTCGCGATCTGGCGGCGCATCGGCGACACGCTCGTCGTCCGCCCGGCCCCACTCCTGGAGTTCGCGTTCGACACGCTCGAACGCCACGGCGCGCTCGACGGCATCGAGCACCCCGTCCTGTGCCACGGCGACGCCGGGTTCGGCAACTACCTGCACGCGGGCGGCCGCGTGACCGGCCTCGTCGACTGGGAGATGTCCCACACCGGCGACGCCCACGACGACCTCGCGTCGGTCGCCGTGCGGGCCGTGCTGTCGGGCATCGACCTGGGCGACTACCGCGCCCGCATCGGCTGGCACTGGGAGCCGGCCAGTGGGCTGCGCTTCGACCAGCAGCGCTTCGTGCTCGGTGTGGCCTCGACGCTGACCCGGATGGTCGTCAGCTGCCTCGTCGCCCTCGACCACGCCCGCGCCGACATCGACCGCACCGTCCAGCTCATGGGCCTGCCGATCATGGAGATCCAGTTGTTGCGCACCCTCGCGCTGCTCGACGGCGCCGAGTTCGGCCCGCTCCCGGACGCCGCGGTCGATGAGGCCTTCGTCGCCGAGATCGAGCGCCTTCTCGACGAGCCGCTGCGCTCGGCCGACGACACGGGCATCGCCCGCCGCCGCCGCTACCTCGCCGCCCAGCTGTCGGCCCCTGTTCGTTCTGGCCCCGTCCCCGAACGAACAGGTTCCACGCCGCCGGCCGACGGAACGATCCTCGCCGCACTCACCAGGCAGGCCACCGGCCGCCTGCGCGCCGTCGACGCCTCGCGCCCGCTCGCCGAGGCTCCGATCGCCGGGCTCGGACCGTGATGACCGGTGCACTCGGCCCGGCCGACGACCGGCTCCACACCCCGACGATGGACGACCCGTGGTGGACCGAGACCGCCTGGTTCGGGTTCTCCCATCCGGAGACCGGCCTGTGCGGTTCGATCTACCAGATCTATCGGACCGTCCAGGGCGTGATGGCGACCGCGGTCTACGTGTGGACGCCGGGCGGCGAAGCGCTCCACGAGCTGCCCTACTACCGCACGTTCTGGCACCTCCCCATCCCGCCCGGCGCACAGCCCTGCGACAACGAGCTGCCGTCGGGCCTGACGATCCGCACGGTCGAACCGATGCGTGGCTACGAGCTCCGCTACACCGACCCGGGCGAGCTCGAACTGGCGCTCGACTGGCACGGTGTGATCGACGCGCAGCCGTTCCACGTCGCCAACGGCATGGGCCACCTCGACCAGCTCGGACGCGTCACCGGCACGATCACGCTGCACGGCGACACGATCGCCATCGACTGCGTCGAGATGCGCGACCGGTCGTGGACGCCGCGCCGCGAGACGTCGTCGCGGACCCGCCGCGGGTACACCTACGGCGCCACCACCGACGGCAAGCACGGGTTCTTCGCCGCCACCAACGTGGAACCGGGAACGATCGACGACGTCGCCATCGGTGGATGGATCGTGGAGGACGGCACGGTCCGACCGGCCGCAGGCGGTCGCCGGGCGGTGTCACGCGACGAACGTCACCGGCCGATCGCGGTCGACCTCGAGCTCGACGTCGACGGCGCGACCCACCGTTGGCACGGCGCGGTCGAGAGCCGGCTGGCGCTGCCGACCACCCCGTACTTCGCCTGGATGTCGCTGACGACGTGGTCCGACGAGCACGGGCGACACCTCACCGGCGAGGACCACGACAGCTGGTCGCCGCGCCGGTGGCGCGCGCTACGACGCGGAAGGGAAGCATGAACCAGTACGTGTTGTTCCTCGTCCTCGGCATCGGCACCGGGGCGCTCTACGCCGGCCTGGCCCAGGGCGTCCTGGTCGCCTACCGCGGCTCGGGCGTGGTCAACCTGGCGCAGGGCGCGATCGCGATGTACGGCGCCTACACGTTCTACGAGCTGCGCAACTCGGGACGCCTCGTGCTCCCGCCGCTCCCGAACCCCCTGTCGATCGTCGAAGGGTTCACCTCGTGGTTCGGCGCCGACCTCGACCTGCCGGACATCCCGACGTTCCTCACGCTGCAGCACTCGCCGATGGGGACGCCCGTGGCGATGGTCGTCGCGCTGCTCGTCGCCGCCGTCGTCGGGCTGATGCTGCACGGCCTCGTGTTCCGCCCGCTCCGCCACGCCCCGCCGCTCGCCAAGACGGTCGCCAGCGTCGGCGTGATCCTCGTCATCCAGGCGACGATCGGGCTGCGCTTCGGCTCCGACTCCCGCTCCGCGCAGCCGATTCTGCCGAACAACTCGATCCACGTCTTCGGCGGCGTGGTGAAGGCCGACCGCCTGTGGCTGGCCGCCGTCGTGATCGTCACCGCGATCCTGCTCAAGCTGTTGTTCCGCTACACGATCTTCGGGCTGGCGACGAGGGCCGCGGCGGGCAACGAGAAGGGCGCGCTGCTCGTCGGCTACTCCCCCAACCGGCTGGCGATGATCTGCTGGATCCTGTCGTCGGTCCTCGCGTCGTTCGTCGGGATCCTCGCCGCCCCGATGGTGACGCTGTCGCCCGGTGTGCTGACGCTGCTCGTGATCCCGGCGCTCGGCCCGGTGCTGCTGGCCCGCCTCGAGTCGGTGGCGATCGCCACCGGCGCCGCGCTCGCGCTCGGGATGATCGACCAGCTCATCCTGCTGCTCGAGACCAAGCCGGCCTTCGACTGGCTCCCGGCGAACGGCGCGCAAGAGCTCGTGCCGTTCCTGGTGATCGTGATCGCGCTGTGGTTCCGCGGCAACACGTTGCCGGTGCGCGGGTCGAGCGAGGTCGAGCGGTTGCCGCGGTCGCCCGAGATCCGCAACATCAAGGTGCTCGCGCTCGTGCTGATCGTCGTGATGCTGCCGACCCAGCTGTTCCTCGGGCCCGACTGGCGCCAGGCCGCCACCGTGTCGACGATCGGGGCGGTGATCGCCCTGTCGCTCGTGGTGCTCACCGGGTTCGTCGGCCAGATCTCGCTCGCCCAGATGGCCATCGCCGGCTGTTCCGCGTTCTTCCTCACCCGCGTCGCGGGGCAGTGGGGTGTGCCGTTCCCGATCGCCCCGCTCGTCGGCGCGGCCGTCGCCGCCGGCGTCGGCCTGCTCGTCGCCATCCCGGCGTTGCGCATCCGCGGTGTGACGTTGGCCATCGTCACGCTCGGCTTCGCCTACCTGACCGACCAACTGGTGTTCAACAACGCCGACCTCGTCGGCATCTCGGCCGAGACCGACCCAGCGCCCTCGCCGAGCATCTTCGGGTACGAGTTCGGGCCGCTCGACCAGCTCACCGACCGCGGCGTGCCATCGGTGCCGTTCGGGATCTTCGTCGCCGTCGTCGGCCTGCTCGTGGCGCTGGCCGTCGCCAACCTGCGCAAGGGTTCGGTCGGCCGGCGGATGTTGGCGGTGCGGGCCAACGAACGCGCCGCGGCGTCGGTCGGTGTCGACAACGTGGGCACCAAGCTGATCGCCTTCGCCGTCTCGGCATTCGTCGCCGGCCTCGGCGGCGCGCTGCTCGCCTACCAGAACTCCGGTCGTGTGGAACCGTCGACGTTCGCCGTGTTCGCGTCGCTCACCGTGCTGGCGATGGCTTACCTCGGTGGCATCTCCACGGTCGGTGGCGGCATCACTGCCGGCCTGCTGACCGCAGGTGGAATCGGCAGCCTGGTGGTCGACCGGATCTTCCACATGGGCGCCTGGGAAGGGCTCGGCGCGGGCGTCCTGCTCATCCTGACCGCAGTGCTCAACCCGGAGGGGATCGCCGCCGCGATGCGCCATCTCACCCACTCGCTCACTCAGCTGTTCGCCACGAGGCAGGAGGTGCCGGCATGACCCTCCACACCTCGAAGGTTTTGCTCGACGCGCGGGAGATCACCGTCCGCTTCGGCGGCGTCACCGCCAACGACCACGTGTCGGTCGAGGTGCGAGAGGGCGAACGGCTCGGCATCATCGGCCCGAACGGCGCCGGCAAGACCACGCTCATCGACGCGATCACCGGCTTCGTCCCCTCGACGGGACAGGTCACGCTGTGCGGCCACGAGGTGACCGACGCATCTGCGACCGCCCGGGTGCGCGCCGGCATGACCCGCACGTGGCAGTCGGTCGAGCTGTTCGACGACCTCACCATCGTCGAGAACCTCGACGTCGCGGCCCACCGTTCCCGCCGCTCCGACCTGCTCCGCGAGATCGTCGGAATCCGGCCGAAGCCGGATCGGGAGCGCACGACCAGGATCCTCAACCAGGTCGGCCTGCTCGACGCGGCCGACGTGTATCCCGAGGAGCTGTCGAACGGGCAGCGCAAACTGGCCGGCATCGCTCGGGCGCTGGCGACGTCGCCGCGCATCCTGTGCCTCGACGAGCCGGCCGCCGGCCTCGACGAGCGCGAGAGCGCCGAGCTCGGCGTCCAACTGCGCAAGCTGTCCGACGACGGGATAACGCTGCTCCTCGTCGATCACGACATGGGCCTCGTGTTCGGGGTGTGCGAACGCATCGTGGTACTCGACACCGGCCGGATCATCGCCACCGGCACACCCGACGAGATCCGCAACCACCCCGACGTCCTGCGGGCCTACCTCGGCACGGCCAAGGAGGCCTCGTGAGCACCACACTCGACGTCCGCGGCGTCAGCTTCGGCTACGGCGGCCATGCGGTGGTCCGCGACCTGAGCATCGAGCTCCACGAGGGCGAGGTCGTCGCACTGCTCGGGGCCAATGGGGCCGGCAAGACCACGACGCTGCTCGGGCTGTCGGGCCTCGTCGAGCGGTTCGGCGGCGACATCGACCTGGCCGGCGGGCCGATCACCACGCTCGCCCCCGAGGTCCGGGTCAAGCGCGGGCTCGCTCACGTTCCCGAGGAGCGGGCGTTGTTCACCGATCTCACGGTGCTCGAGAACCTGCAGGTCGGCCAGCACAGCCGGCGCAAGTCGGTCGAGGCCGCGCTCGATCGGTGCCCCGAGCTGCGCCCGCTGCTGGGCCGGCGCGCCGGGTTGCTGTCGGGTGGCGAGCAGCAGATGCTGGCCGTCGCCCGCGCGCTCGCCGGCGAACCACGGGTGCTCCTGCTCGACGAGATGAGCCTCGGGCTCGCCCCGCTGATCGTCGAACGGCTGCTGGTGATGATCCGCGAGCTGGCGACCTCCACCGGCTGCGCGGTGCTGCTCGTGGAGCAACACGTCCACCAGGCGCTCGCGGTCGCCGATCGCGGGTACGTGTTGCGCCGCGGCGAGATCGTCCTCAGCGGAACCGTCGACCGGCTCAACGAGGATCTCGATGCCCTCGAAGCCTCGTACCTGTCGGCCGGCCAACCCGACGACGAGGCGGGCTGACGTGCGCGTCGGGGTGGTGGTGCCGCAGAACGAGATCGGGACCGACCCGTCGGTGATCGCCGCGTGGGCGACCGCCGTGGAGGCCAACGGGTTCCACTACCTCGACATCTTCGACCATGTGCTCGGCGGCGTCGAATCGAATCGGTACGGGCCGTACACGCACGAGCACGAGTTCCACGAGCCGTTCGTCCTCTACGGCTACCTGGCCGGCAAGGTGTCGCTCGACCTGGCGATCGGCGTGCTCGTGCTGCCCCAGCGACAGACGGCGCTCGTGGCCAAGCAGGCGGCCGAAGTCGACCTGTTGAGCGAGGGCCGGTTGCGCCTCGGTGTCGGCATCGGCTGGAACCCGGTCGAGTACGAGGCGCTCGGCGCCGACTTCTCCGATCGGGCTACGCGATTCGAGGAGCAGATCGACGTGCTGCGCGCGCTGTGGAGCCGGCCGCTGGTCGACGTCGACCTACCTCACCACCGCATCACCAGCGCCGGGATCGCGCCGCTCCCCCATCAGCGGCCGATCCCGGTGTGGCTCGGCGGCGGCGACTCGCCGCGCGTGCTCGACCGGATCGGCCGCTTGGCCGACGGGTGGACGATCCACGATCCGCACCCGCAGCGCGCCGTCGCTCCGCTGGCCGTGGTCCGGCGCAGTGCCGAGCGCGCCGGCCGTGATCCGGACTCGATCGGCGTCCAGGGCCGCATCGACGTCCACGGCGAGCTCGACGAAGCACGGTTCACCGAGGCGTTGGCGGAGTGGGAGCACGTCGGGGCGGGGTACGTCTCGATCCACGCCCGGGGCCAGGCCGGCATAGACCGCCACCGCGAGCTGCTCGGCCGTCTCGGTCGGTTGTGCTCCACTCATCTCACGGCGGGCCGCGACGGCTCGGTACGTTGAGCCACGTGGGCAAGGCGGTACCAGCTCCGACGCAGGACGCGACGCGTGGCCGGCGCGGTGGCGACACGCGCGAGCGGATCATGTCGAACGCGTCGCGGCTGTTCGCCGAGCAGGGCTACGACGCGACGACGGTCGAGACGATCGCCCACGCAGCCGGCATCGCCGCCCCGAGCATCTACAAGCACTTCCCGACCAAGCACGCCATCCTGCTGGCGGTCACCGATCGGGCGACGCGTACCTCCCAGGCCCGTCGCGGCCTCGGCCTCACCGACGACTTGCCCGGTCAACTCGCCGCGCTGTTCGCCGAGTACCTCGCCGTGGGCCAGATCCAGCGGCGCCGTCTGTCGATCGAACTGAGCCGCGCCGCGACGCGCAACGACGAGGTCGGTGGGCCCCTCGCCGCGTACAACGCCGAACTGCGCCAGGCGCTGGCGGAGACGATCGGCCACTCCAATCCGGCACTGAGCCGCGACGAATCCGACCTGCTCGCCCATCTCTTCCTCGTCCTCCTCATGGGTGCGATCCACCTCGACACGCTCGACGCCGAGCGGATCGGCGACCAGCGGTTGTTCGAGTTCCTCCGTTCCCGTTTCGCCATCGTGCTGGCGAGCGACCCGCCGGCAGCGGTCGCCGCGCCCAGACCGGCCCGCACCTCACCCACCGCGGCGGTCGAGCAGCTCGACCCGACCGACGGGCGCCGAGCGCGCACCGTGCGGACGAGGCGCCGCATCCTCGACGCGGCCGGAGAGCTGTTCGCCCGCCATGGCTACGACGGCACCTCGACCGAGATGATCGCCAGCGGTGCCGGGATCACCGTGCCGGGGATGTACCGCCACGTCAGCTCGAAGGAGGAGTTGCTGCTCGAGGTCGCCCGCCGCTCGTTCGACGGCTACCGCCTCGTCCTGCCGGTCACCGGCGACCACGACAGCAGCCCCGACGAGTTCGCGCGGGCGATCGGGGCGTTCGCCCGTGGACGCGACAGCACGGCCCGCCGCCTCGCCATCGAGCTCGACTTCGGGGCCTGGCGCAGCGACCAGCTGGCCGACGCGCTCAAGGAGTTCCACGTCGAGGTCCGCTCCAGCGTCGCCGAGTCACTGCTGTCGACAGGATGCGTGACCGATACCGACGACGCGGACCACGCGGCGATGGTCGTGCTGATGCTCTTCATGGGCACGGCCCACATCGACACCGTCGATCCGACGCTCGTCGACAACCGGGCGTGGCGCGACTGCCTACGCCGACGCCTGCCACAACTGATCGGCCCCGCGCCGGAGGAGGACCCATGCTGACGATCGCATCGATGCTCGAACGCCAGGCCGCACGGCACGGACGCACGATCGCGATGATCGACGACCCGACCGGCGAGGAGTGGACGATCGCCGACCTCGATCGGGCGAGCGCGTCGGCCGCGGCGACGATGGTTGCCGCCGGGGTGGCAGCCGGCGACCGGGTCGCGCTGCTCAGCGCGAACCATCCGTCGATGGTGATCACCTATCTCGCGGTGGCACGGATCGGAGCGGTGCTCGTGCCGCTCAACTGGCGGCTCACAGAGCCGGAGCTGGGTGCGATCGCGTCCGATGCCGGAGTCAGCGCGCTCGTCGCCAACGTCGATCTCGCCGACGTTGCGACGACTGTCGCCGACGCGCTGGGCATCGCCGCGGGTCGGACGTGGTCGATCGGCGACACCGCGGCGGACTGTCCACTCCCCGTCGACCGTGCCGGCGCGACGGTGTCGGTCGCCGCGCCGGATGCCGACGACCTGCTCTACCTCATGTACACCTCCGGCACGACGGGTCGGCCGAAGGGGGCCATGCACACGCACGCCACGACGCTGGCGGCGGCGATCGGCGCCGTCGAGGCGATGGACTACCGGCCCGGCGATCGTTACCTCAACGTCATGCCGTTGTTCCACGTCGCGTCGTTGGCGATGGTGAACATCTGCCTGCGCCGCCGCTGCACGATGGTGCTGGGGCGGACGTTCGACCCCACCGCCGCGTGGCAGTCGATCGCCCGGTACCGGATCGACGCGATGATGGCGGTGCCGGCGATGCTGCAGGCGATGGCCATGACCCGCGACCCGAGTCTCGACACGTCGTCGTTGCGGGTGCTGTCGTCCGGTGCCGCGCCGGTTCCCCTGCCGCTGCTGGAGCAGTACCGCGACCTCGGCATCGACATCATCCAGGCGTACGGGCTGACCGAGGTCGGCGGCGCCGTGTCGGTGCTCGACGCGGCCGACGCCACCGAGCACCTGGGAAGCGCCGGGAGTGCGCTGCTCACCCTCGACCTGCAGTTGGTCGACGCGACCGGCGACCCGGTCGCTCCCGGCACGCCCGGCGAGATCCTGATCCGCGGCGACGCGGTCACCACCGGCTACTGGCAGCTGCCGGACGCGACCGCGGACGCGTTCATCGACGGTTGGTTCCGCACCGGTGACATCGGCGTGCTGGACGACGACGGCTTCCTGACGATCCGTGACCGGGTGAAGGACATGCTGATCAGCGGCGGCGAGAACGTGTACCCCGCCGAGATCGAGTCGGTGCTGTTGCGCCATCCGGACGTCGCCGACGTGGCGGTGATCGGAGTGCCGTCGGCGCGCTGGGGCGAGTCACCGTGCGCGGTCGTCGTGCCGAGCGGCACGGTCGACGGCGACATCGACGCCGACGCTCTGCTCGCCTGGGCGCGCGAGCAGCTGGCGTCGTTCAAGGTGCCCAAGCTCGTCCAGTTCGTCGACGAGCTGCCCCGTAACGCCAGCGGGAAGGTCCTCAAGCACGACCTCCGCGACCGCTACCGGGGCCCGGCGCCCGAGTAACCGTCGCCGGCGACGGCGCGGCGGCTACAACTACCCGGATGACCGCCCGCAACGACGCCAACGGGATGCGCGACGCCGTCTTCTTCGACGGCCCCGACGTCGGCGCGCAACTGAGCCGGTTCTGGATCCTGCTGATCCTCGCGTCGATCATCGCCTCGGCGGGCGTCGTCGCCGACTCGACGGCGACGGTCATCGGGGCGATGATCGTGGCCCCGCTCATGACGCCGATCCTCGGCACGATGCTGGCGGTGGTGCTCGGCGACCGCGCCAACCTGTTGCGCAGCATCGCGTTGGTGGTCAGCGGAGCGGCCGGGGCCATCGTGATCGGGTACCTCGTCGGGATGCTCAGCCCGAACGACATCATCGCCGCGACGAACACACAGGTCGCCGGGCGCGTGACGCCGCGTCTCATCGACCTGCTCGCCGCCCTGGCGACCGGCGCGGTCGGTTCGGTGGCGCTCGTGCGACGCGACATCTCCGACACGTTGCCGGGTGTCGCCATCGCCATCTCGCTCGTGCCTCCGCTCGCCGTCGTCGGCCTCACCGCCAAGGCGGGCGAGTACGACGAGGCCGCGGGCGCGCTGTTGCTGTTCGGGACGAACGTCGCCGCCATCCTCACGACAGGGATCGTGGTGATGGCGATCTACGGGGTGCACAAGCTCGTCACCCCGCCGAGCGATCCGGAGCAACGCGTCGTCAACCGCCGCAACGCCGTGTTGGTGATCGTCGCGCTGTTCGTGGTCATCGGCATTCCGCTGACGATCTCAACTGTCAAGATCAGCCGCGACACCTCGACCGAAGCCGACGTGCGCCAAGCGGCCACGGTGTGGGCCCGCGACGACGGCTGGACCGTCCTGGGTGTCGACTCCGACAACACCGGGATCGTGATCCGCCTCGCCGGCCCACCACCGTTGCCCGACACGTCGGGCCTCGCCGACGCACTGGAGGACATGGGCGTCGACCCCTCCACCGTGACCGTGGAGTACGTCCCGCGGGCGACGGTCTCGCTCGCTCCCGACGAGGGAACGTGACCGCGACCTGACGCTCAGCTCGCGAGTCTGGTGTAGATCGCACCGACGTGTTCGTGGTCGGTCCCGCAACAGCCGCCGACGACCCGAAGATCGATCAGCGCCGCCAGCTCCTCGTAGCGCACCGCCAGATCGGCGATGTCGCCACGGTCGAGCTCCGTCGCCGCATCGAGCTCGGCATGGCTCATCGTCGAGGCATTGGCGCGGACACCGTGGATCCGGCCGGTCCACGCGGCCGTCGTGTCGAGGTCGGTGACGAAGTGCGTCGGGTGTGCGCAGTTCACCATGTAATAGGCGGGCGGTGTGGCCGTAGCGGCGTCGATCTCGGCGATCGCATCACCGAGAGTCTGTCCGGACGGCATGCGACCGTCGGTCTCCACCGTCAGCGAGATGACCGCGGGCAACGACACCGCGCCGGCGGCGCGCACGATGCCGATCGCCTCCTCGGCGTACGTCATCGTGATGGCGCTCACCATCTCGGCGCCGGCGTCGGCGAATGCTCTGGCCTGCAGGCCGTGATACGCCGCAGCTTCGGCCGCCGACATCGTCTCGCCGACGACGTAGCCGTCGCCCCGCGGCCCGATGACACCGTTCACGACCCGTTCGAGCCCGGGCCGCTCGTCGGCGAGCCCGGTGACGAACTCGACGGCGCGGCGGTTGATCGCCGCGAGGCTGATCGCGTCGTAGCCCGATCGGGCACCCCAATCGAGGCTGGCCCGCCACGTCGGCGTGTCGACCACGATGCCGACACCGTGCTGTTCCGCGATGTCGAAGTACGGGGTGTAGTAGCGGCCGAGCGCGGCCCGGCCCTCGGCGGAGTCGAGCAACGGGAACGAGGCGAAGTCGGGCAGGTCGATGCCTTCGACGAAGATGAGCGTGGTTTCGAGCCCGCCGTCGGTCACGAACGGGTGGGCGGAGCTCAGTTGGGGAAGCGACATGGCATGGCCTTTCGGTTGGGACGCCGCACGTCGACGTCTGACCTGATGGGCGTGAGGACGCGCCTCACACCGTGAGATCGCCGTCGTAGGGTGGGCGGATGCAGCCGGGCGACCTGGTCGGACGCGCCGCCGAGCTCGACGAGGTCGAGGCGCGCACGAAGCGCAACCGGCTCGTCAGCATCGTGGGCCCCGGCGGCGTCGGCAAGACGACGCTCGCCAGGGCCGTGTCGGCCCGCGTCGGGCCCACGTACCCGCTCGGCGTGCGCGAGGTCGACCTGGCGAGGATCACCGACGACGATGCGGTGCGCGGCGCACTCGCCGCACAGTTGGGCTTCGACTCGTTCGACGCACTGCTGAGCTCGCCGAGCGACCGGCCGATGATGCTCGTCGTCGACAACTGCGAGCACGTGCTCGACGCCTGTGCGAACGCGGTGGCCCAGATCCTCGGCTCGTGCCGGCAGCCCGTCGTGATCGCGACGAGCCGGGCGCCGCTCGAGCTGCCCGGCGAATCGGTCGTGTCCCTCGCCCCGCTCGCGCCCGCCGAGGCGGTCCAGCTGTTCCTGCAACGCGTGCGCGATGCCGGAGCCGACGTGGGCGACGACGGGCTCGACGTGGTCGGCGATCTCTGCCGGCGACTCGACGGACTGCCGCTGGCGATCGAGATCGCCGCTGCCCGCACGCGGACCATGGGGGTCGGCGAGATCGTCGCTCGGCTCGATGAGGCGATCGATGTGCTCGACCGCCCGCGCTTTCGCGGCGACCCCCGCCACCGCAGCATCGCCGAGACGATCCGCTGGTCGTACGACCTCCTGGCGCCCGGGCCGGCTCGCTTGCTCTGCCAGCTCGCCGTGTTCACCGGGCCGTTCACCGCCGGCACGGGACGGTCGGTCGCGCTCGACGACACCGCTGCGTTCGACGGCGATCTCGATGAGCTCGTCAGCACGTCGCTGATCGTGGTCGACGAACGATCGACGCCGACGCGCTACCGGATGCTCGACACCGTTCGGCGTTTCGCGCTCCAGGAGCTGCGCCGCCGTGGCGAGTTCGAGGAGGCCTCCGACCGCTTCGTCGAGCACGTGCTGGCATCGGTGCGGCGCATCCTCGAGGGATCGACGACGACGTGGCGGCCGGCGCTCGTACACGATCTCGTCGCCGGGTACGACGACATCGCCGAGGCACTGGCGTACACGATCGTCCACGACCCGTCACCCGGTCGCGCCTATCGGCTCTGCGGGATCCTCTGGGCCATCGTCCACCAGGGCCACGCCGATGACATCGTCGTGCTCTGCCGGCGCACGTTGCAGCGCTGGCCGGCCGACGGCTCGCCGGCCGGTGCCCGCACGGTGGCCTCGCTCGCGACGGCCGAGTACGTCACCGGCCATCCCGAACCGGCCGCCGAGTTGGCCGAGGCGGCCATCGCCGCCGAGGAGCAGCCGGCAAGCGCCTCGGTCACCCTGCACCGCGCGCTCGGGCAGGCCCGCCGCGCGGTGGGCGACCTCGACGGCGCGGTCGCCGCGTTCCGCGCCGGCGCCGCGATCGGGCACACGCTCGGGATGACATCGATGGCGCTCGAGCTCGACACCGCCGCGGCGACTGTCATCGCCGACCTCGGTGATCTTGACGGTGGCATCGACGAGATCGAGGCGGTGTTGGAGCGGGCCGAGGCGATCTCCTCGGCGCTCAGTGTGAGCTGGGCCCGGACCGTGCTCGGCTGGCTGCTGCTGCGCCGCGACCCGTCGGCGGCGCTCGACGTGATCGATCGGGCGCTCGAGGAGGCCCGCCGCATCGACTACCCGATCGCGATCGCGGTCGGGCTGCGTTCGCGCGCGTTCGCCGAGTTGTCGGCCGGTCGGCGTCGCGAGGCGACCGCGACGCTCGGTGAGCTGGCCGACGAGCTCCTCCATCGGGGCGCCTTGTCGAACGTGAGGGTGCTCGCCGACGTGGCCGCCGCCACCGCCTACCGGTGCGGGCATCCGTCGTGGGAAGGCCTCGTCGCCAGCGCCCGCTCGCTCCCGATCACGACGTTGACCGCTGCCCACTTCGAGCTGATCCCGCTGCCCGCCACGACCGTGGAACCGTTGCCGCGCCACGACGTGTTCGCTGTGGTCCGCCACGTCGTCGCCGAGCTCTCCGACGACGGCGACCCCCCACCCACGAGCACGGCGTCGGCCACGATCGCCCGTCGGGGTGACGTGTGGGAGTTCGAGTACGCGGGCCGGATGGTCGCCGTTCGACCGACGAAGGGTGTCGCCGACATCGTGCGGCTGATCGAGGCCGACGGCAGGGAGGTGCACTGCCTCGACCTCGCCGGAGCGGCCGTGGAAGAGGCGTCGACCGGGGCGACGATCGACGAAGCGGCGCGACGCCAGTATGAGCATCGGATCCGCGACCTGCAGGCCGACATCGACGAGGCCGAGGCGAACAGCGATTTCGAGCGCGCGTACCGACACCAGGTCGAGCTCGACCAGATCATCGAGCACCTGTCGGCGGCGATCGGCCACGGCGGCAAGACCCGCAGAGCCGGCGGGTCTGCCGAACGCGCCCGCTCCGCCGTGACCCATCGGATCCGAGCGACGATCGGGCAGATCTCCAAGCTGCACCCGCAGCTCGGCCGGCACCTCACCCACGCGATCAACACGGGTACCTACTGCAGCTACCGGCCGGAGCAGCCCGTCACCTGGCACATCACGTAGGGGTCCCTCGAGGACCGGCGGGGGTTGACATCGTGCGCAGCCGGGAGTTCCTCCAGGCCCAGGCCAACTGCAACATGACGGGGGACGCGCACCGCGCTCAGCACCTGAGGCGGGACCCTTCGCTCCCGTACGGCCGGGCGCGCACGGTGAGGTACGGTCCTGCGGCCGAAGCACTGAGATCACGAACCGAGGGCCCATGAACGTGACGAACAAGCTGTTGCCCACCAGCCTCGTGGGGTCGTACGCCCAGCCCGACTGGCTGCTCGACCGCGAGAAGTTGGCGGGGCGCTTCCCGCCGCGGACGCGGGCACTCGAGCTGTGGCGCATCCCGGAGGAGTACCTCGAAGAGGCACAGGACGACGCCACCCGGCTGGCGATCCTCGACCAGGAGCGGGCAGGCCTCGACATCATCACCGACGGCGAGATGCGCCGCGAGAGCTACTCGAACCGGTTCGCCACCACGCTGGAGGGCATCGACATCGACAACCCGGGCACCGCGCTCGACCGCTCCGGTCACCCGAACCCGGTGCCCCGCATCGTCGGGCCGATCGCGCGGACGCGACCGGTGCAGGTGCGCGACGTCGAGTTCCTGCGCGCCCACACCGATCGCCCGATCAAGATCACCGTGCCCGGGCCGTACACGATGTCGCAGCAGGCGCAGAACGACTACTACCCGACGCTCGCCGACGCGGCGATGGCCTACGCCGCCGCGGTGCGGGGCGAGATCCACGACCTGTTCGCCGCCGGCGCCGACATCGTGCAGATCGACGAGCCGTACATGCAGGCTCGCCCCGAGCCGGCGGCCGAGTACGGGCTGGCGGCGCTGAACGAGGCGCTGCTCGACGCACCGGGCGAGACCGCGGTGCACATCTGCTTCGGGTACGCGGCGATCATCCACGCCCGGCCCGACGGCTACTCGTTCCTGCCGCAGCTCGCCGGCTGCACGGCCGACGCGATCTCGATCGAGACGGCGCAGTCGTCGCTCGATTGCACGGTGCTCGAACAGCTGCCGGCGAAGAAGATGATCATCGGCGTGCTCGACCTGTCGACCAACGAGGTGGAGACACCGGAACTGGTGGCGGAACGGCTGCGGCGGGCGATCGAGCACCACCCGGCCGAGCAGATGGTCGTCGCCCCCGACTGCGGGCTCAAGTACCTGCCCCGGTCGGTGGCGTTCGACAAGATGTGCGCGATGGTCGCTGGGGCGGCGCTCGTGCGCGCCGAGC
Source organism: uncultured Ilumatobacteraceae bacterium (assembly GCA_964651825.1). GTDB lineage: Bacteria > Actinomycetota > Acidimicrobiia > Acidimicrobiales > Ilumatobacteraceae > Sva-07. The sequence continues at coordinate 41,101 of CAZYWK010000015.1, forward strand.
TGTCGGGCGTCCAGGCCTGATCGCCGGATCACCTACCATCACGATCCGAGCAAGCTGGAGGACGGACATGTCACGCGTCAACCCACCATTCCGGGCCGACCATGTCGGCAGCCTGTTGCGGCCGGACGCGATCGTCGTGGCGCGCGACCGGCACGCCCGCGGGCAGATCGACGACGGCGAGCTGCGGGCGATCGAGGACACGGCGATCGCCGAGATGATCCCCAAGCTCGAAGCGACCGGGATCCAGGCCATCACCGACGGCGAGTACCGGCGCCTGTGGTTCCACCTCGATTTCCTCCAGCAGCTCGACGGCGTCACCGTGTCGGGCGCGATCGAGTCGAGCTCGGACTCGCGCGAGACCGTCAACCAGGCCCCGCCGAAGATCACCGTCACCGGCAAGCTCCGCCACACCCACCCGATCCAGGTCGCCGACTTCGAGTTCCTCGCCGGGCACACGAGCCGCACGCCGAAGGTGTCGATCCCGTCGCCGACGATGGTGCACTTCCGCGGCGGCCGCGGTGGCATCGACATCGAGTCGTACCCCGACCTCGACGAGTTCTTCGAAGATCTCGCCCAGTGCTACCGCGACGAGATCGCCGCGCTGCACGCGGCCGGCTGCGGGTACATCCAACTCGACGACACCAACCTGGCCTACCTGTGCGACCCGGTGATGCGCCAGGGTGCGGTCGACCGCGGTGACGACCCCGACGAGCTCCCCCGCACCTACGCCGCGCTGATCAACAGTGCGTTGCGTGATCGGCCCGACGACCTGACCGTCGGCATCCACCTGTGCCGCGGCAACTTCCGCAGCAAGCACTTCGCCAGCGGCAGCTACGAGGCGGTGGCCGAGGTGTTGTTCAACGAGATCGCCGTCGATGCCTACTTCCTCGAGTACGACGACGAGCGCTCCGGCGATTTCGCCCCGCTGCGGTTCTTCCCCGCCGACAAGACGCTGGTGCTCGGCATCGTCACCTCGAAGACCGCCGAGCTGGAGGACAAGGACCTGCTCAAAGCGCGCATCAACGAGGCGGCCGCCTACGTCGACCTCGACCGGATGTGCCTCAGCCCGCAGTGCGGCTTTTCCAGCACGATCCACGGCAACGACGTCACCGAGGCCGACCAGTGGGCCAAGCTCCGCCATGTGGTCGAGGTGGCCGACGACGTCTGGGGCTGAGCGGTTGGAACGACCCTCCAACGCCGAGCGCGCCCACGTCTTGGCGCTGCCGGGACTGCTGTGCGACCGCTCGATCTGGGAACCGCAGATCGAGGGGCTCACCGACCTCGCCGACGTCGTCGTGGCCGACTTCTCCGAGCTCGACAACCTCACCGACATGGCCCATGCCGCGCTGGCGCTGGTCGGCGGTCCGCACGACCGTCCCGTCGACGTGGTCGGTCACTCGATGGGGGCTCGCGTCGCGTTCGAGGTGTGGCGGTTGGCGCCGGAGCGGGTGCGGTCGCTGGTGGTCCTCGACACCGGGACGCATCCGCTCGGCCCGGACGAACCCGCCAATCGGAAACGGCTGCTCGACGTGTCGGCCCAGCAGGGGATGCGCGCCCTGGCCGACACCTGGCTTCCGCCGATGGTCCATCCCGATCGCCGCCAGGACGAAGCGTTCATGGCGCCGCTCGTCGAGATGGTGATGCGCGCCACACCCGAGCAGCACGCCCGCCAGATCCGGGCGCTGCTGCAGCGGCCCGACGCCGGCCCGCTGCTCGCCACGATCACGGTGCCGACGCTCGTGATCGTCGGGCGTCAGGATGAGTGGAGCCCGGTCGCCCAGCACGAAGCGATCGTCGACGCCGTCGCCACGGCACGTCTGGAGATCGTCGACGGCTCGGGCCACATGGTCACCGTCGAACAACCCGACGCGGTCACCGCCCTGCTGCGGGATTGGCTGCTCGAGTTGTCAACCGAACACCCGCGCTGACGCGAGTTCGCAGCCTTGGGCCAATGAGGCGAGCTTGGCGAAGGCGACGTCGGGGTCGATGCCGCGCATGCCGACATGGACCGAAAAGCCGCAGTCGACGCCGGCCATCAGCCGCTCGGGGTCGACGACGGTCGCCCACTTCTCGATGCGCTGGGCGACGAGCTCGGGGTGCTCGATGTAGTTCGACTGCGGCTCGATGACGCCCGGGCACAGGATCTTGTCGTCGGGCACGCCGATGTCGGCCAGCACCGCCCACTCGTGGGCGTGGCGCGGGTTGGCGCCCTCGAACAGCACGGTGCGCGGCTTGGCCGTCCACACGAGGTCGGCGATCTGGGCGATCGACACGTCGCAGTGGTGCGGGCCCGGGTAGTTGCCCCAGCACAGATGCATGCGGAGCTGCTCGGCGGGGATGTTGCGCACCGCGTGGTTCAGCGCCTCGATGTTGGTGGCGATGGTGCGCCGCCACTCGTCGTCGTCGAGGTGGGCGTAGGTGCTGTGGCGGCCCATCGCCAGGTCGGGGCAGTCGACCTGCACCGTGGCGCCGGCCGCGGCGATCGCCTCGTACTCGGCGCGCATCGCCTCGGCGATGGCGAACACGTACGTCTCGTGGTCGGGGTAGTGCTCGTTGCCGAAGAACAGCGACACGACGCCGGGTGACGCGGCACTGGTGAAGGTCGGGTGGCCGTCGGCGGCGGCAGCGAGGCGGGTCATGTCGTCGATCGCCGGCTGGGGATCGGACACCGCGATCGGCCCGGTGCACGCCGGCGCCGAACGCTTGCGACGGCCGGGGTTGGCCTCGACGAGCTCGGCGCTGCGGGGGTAGTCGACGAGGTCGGCGAAGTGGTAGCTCTGCACCGACTCGCCGTCGAAGCCGCTCAACCGGTGCTGCACGTAGGTGGCATAGGAGGGCTTCGACATCTCGCCGTCGTTGACGATCGTGACGCCAGCGTCGATCTGGCGCTTCACGACCGAGCGCACCGCGTCGTCGATCTGCGCCTCGAGGGCGTCAGCGTCGACCGGCACGCCGTCGGCGGCCGCCCACATCGTGGTGATCAGCGCGTCGGGACGCGGCAGGCTGCCCGTGTGCGTGCAGGAGATGGTCTCGGTCACGTCGTTGGTCCCTTCCCGGTGGTCGCCCGATCGTAGCCATGCGCGAGCGGGTGCCCGCGTGTTGGTACGTTGTCCGCTCAGTGGACAATCGGTGTCCACGGTGAGGGGGTTTCACCAATGTCCTATGCAAGTCCTGGCAAGCCGTCGGCCCGATGGCAGGAGTGGGTCGACAACAAACCGATCCTCAGCCTGTTCATCGTCGGCGTCATCGCCACCCAACTCGGCACGTACTTCGGGTACGTGTTCCCTGCCATCGGCGTCCCGGTGCTGCCGTGGCCGCTCTACAACGGCATCCTCGGCACGACGATCGCCGACGGCTTCAACGGCGCCGTCGCCACCGAAGGCGCGTTCGCCGTCACGTCGGATGCGTTCTTCGTCGGGCACTCGCTGCACTTCATCAACGGCATCGTCTTCGCCGTGCTGTGGGGCATCTTGTTCCGCGAGGACGTCGCCCGCTTCTTCAAGAACAACGTGCTGAACGGCATGGCGTACGCGGTGATCATGTCGATCATCAGCGCCGGCCTGCTGGTGCCCTACGCCTACGTCCCCAACCAGGGCTACGGGCTGTTCCTGTTCGACGGCCCCGACGGCTGGAAGCTGCCGTTCGGCATCCTGCTGTGGCACCTGATCTACGGCGTGTTCCTCGGGCTCCTGTGGAACCCGACCGACGACGAGGCCGACGCCACCTACTCCGGGAACGTCAACGCCTGAACCGTCACTCCTGCGGGGTCGGGCCGGGTTGAACCGGTCCGACCCCGCAGGTACGGTACGCACAGCGGCGAGGTGTCCGCTCCACGGCCCGACGGCCGTTCGATCCATGATCAGCCAAGCACCCAGCGAGGAACCGATGAGCACCGACACGACCGAGACCACGAGCGCCACGACCACCGCCGCCCCGAGCGGGCCACTCGCCCAGCGTCTCCACCACACGGCCTACGTCACCAAAGACCAGGAGGCCACCCGCGCCTTCTACGAAGACATCCTCGGGTTCCCGTTGCTCGCCACGTGGGCCGAGGCCGACGAGCTCTTCGGCGCCGAGCGCGTCTACTGCCACACGTTCTTCGGGCTGGCCGACGGTGGCGCGTTGGCCTTCTTCCAGTTCGCCAACAAGAGCGACCAGGACCTGTTCGATCCCGACCTCACCCCGTCGCCGTTCCGCCACATCGCGCTGAAGGTCGACACCGAGGGCCAGGCCGAGCTCGAACGGCGCCTGCAGCAGGCCAACTGGAAGCCGGAGGGCACCTACGTGCTCGAGCACGGCTACTGCCGCTCGCTGTACACCGAGGACCCGAACGGGATGCTGCTCGAGTTCACCGCCGACGTGCCCGAGGCCGACGAGCTCGCCAAGCTGCGCCGGGCCGACGCTCACGAGACGCTCGCCCGCTGGCTCGCCGGCGACCACACCGGCAACAACCCGTACCGCTGACCGGCCCGACGGTCAGCGTGTCAGCACCAACACCCCCCAACCCCCGCCGCGGGCCGCTCGACGGCATCGTCGTCGCCGATCTGTCGCGAGTGCTCGCCGGGCCCTACTGCTCGATGTTGCTCGCCGACCTCGGCGCCACGGTGATCAAGGTCGAGAGCGCCGCCGGCGACGACACCCGCACGTGGACCCCGCCCGAGAAGGACGGGGTCTCGACGTACTACCTGTCGATCAACCGCAACAAGCGCTCGATCGTGCTCGACTTCCGCGATCCCGACGACGTCGCGCTGGTGCACGAGCTGTTCCGCCGCGCCGACGTCGCCCTGGAGAACTTCAAGCCGGGCGCACTGGCCAAGTTCGGCCTCGACTACGAGGCGGCGCGGGAGATCAATCCCGCGCTGATCTACCTGTCGATCAGCGGGTTCGGCACCGCGGAGGGGAGCTGGCTGCCCGGCTACGACCTCGTCGTGCAGGCGGTGTCGGGGCTGATGAGCCTCACGGGCCCGGCCGACGGCCCGGCCTATCGGGCCGGCATCTCGGTGTTCGACGTGATGACCGGCCTGCACGGAGCGATCGGCGTGCTGGCCGCGTTGCAGCAGCGCGCCGAGACCGGCGAGGGTCAACACGTCGAGGTGAACCTGCTGTCGTCCGCGCTGTCGGGGCTCGTCAACCAGACCGGCGCGTTCGTCGCCGGCGGCGTGGTGCCGTTCCGGATGGGCAACGAGCACCCGAGCGTCTACCCGTACCAGACGATGCCCACCAAGGACCGCGACGTCATCATCACCGCCGCCAACGACCGCCAGTTCCGCGCTCTGTGCCAGGTGCTCGGTGTCGAAGAGCTCGCCGACGACGAGCGGTTCAAGCTGAACGCCGACCGCACCGCCAACCGCGACGAGCTGCACCCGAAGCTGCTCGATCGGTTGGCCGAGTGGAGCGCCGACGACCTGTTCATCGCGCTCAACAAGGCGGGCGTGCCGTGCGGGCCGGTGAACACGATCGGTGAAGGCATCGAGCTGGCCGAGCGGCTCGGCCTCGAACCGCGGGTCACCGTGGGCGAGGGCGACCGCGCCGTCGACCTCGTCCGCAACCCGATCTCGTTCAGCGCCGCCGACATCCGCTACTCGTCGCCGCCCCCCGAGCTGGGCGAGCACACCGACGACCTCCGCGCCTGGCTCTCCACTCCCGCGCCATGAGCGACCAGGCCGAGCGCTTCACCCCGCCGACGTATCGCACCGGGCTCGGCGCGTCCGACGCCGATCACATCTGGCTGCTCGGCCACGACCTCGCCGACGACCTGCTCGGCAAGGTCACCTTCGGCGAGCTGGCCTACTGGATGGTGACGAAGCGGCGGCCGACCGAGGGCCAGCGGGTGCTGTTCGAGGCGGTGCTCGTGGCGCTCGCCGACCACGGCTTCACGCCCACGGCGATCGCCGCCCGCGTCACCTACCTGAGCGCGCCCGACTCGTTGCAGGGTGCGATCGCCGCCGGGCTGCTCGGCGGCGGATCACGGTTCCTCGGCGTCACGGAGAACTCGGCCAACTTCCTCCACGACGTGCTCGAAACACTCGACGAGCTGCCGACCGACGACGCCGGCTGGGACGAGGTGGCCGCATCGGTCGTCGCCGACACGAAGGCGGCGGGACGATTCGTGCCCGGCCTGGGCCATCCCGTGCACAAGGTGCGCGATCCGCGCACGCCGGCGCTGTTCCGCCTGGCGCGCGAGCACGACGTCTACGGTCCGCACCTCGCCCTGTTCGAGGCGATCGGGCGGGTGCACCCCGACATCCTCGGGCGCACCTTGCCGCTCAACGGTGCCGGGGTGTGCGGGGCGGTGCTCGCCGACGTCGATCTGCCCCTCGGCGTCACCCGCGGGTTCGCCTTGCTGGCCCGGTGCGCCGGCCTGCTCGGGCAGTTGGCCGAGGAGATCGTCGACCCGATCGGCAACGACATCTACATGAACGTCGACCGCAACACCGACTACCGCCCGCCGACCGACTGACTCACTCGAAGAACCGCTACGCCGTGTTGTCGGACATGCTCCACGCCTACCGCAATCGGCGTCACGGCCGAGCCGGATCTGGTCAGGGACTCGGTACTGGCGCGGCGTAGGGGTTGTCCAACACGTACTTCCAGGTTCCGTCGGACTGAAGCCTGGCAACCTCCGAGGAGATCCACGTCACGGAGTACCCAGGCATCGAGAACGTGTACTGGGTTGGTTGATCCCATCACGAACTCGGTCGTGAAGTTCCGCTGGGTGCATCACATTCTCCGTTGTTCCCGACACGATTCCCACGTCACATCGCGCGACAACGTAGCCGAACAAGCACACGCTCGACCCCGACTCACGGGTGGCCTACACGTGTCGTACACATGACGTGTAGAATTGGTGTATGGCGAGAACTCGGACGAACATCGAGATCGAGGGCGACTACTTGGACGTGATCATGGCCCGCTTCGGTGTCCACACCAAGACCGACGCGGTCGATCTCGCGCTCCGGCATCTCGCCGGCCAGCCCATGACACGCGAGGAAGCGCTCGCCATGCGCGGCGCGGGCGCGATCGATCACATCCCGGCCGACTTCGCGCCCGGGGATCGTTCGTGATCCTCGCCGACACGTCGGCGTGGGTGGAATACGACCGCGCAACCGGCAGCGTCGTCGAGCAACGCCTCACCGAGCTCATCGCCGACGGGGCCCAGCTCGCGGTGACCGAGCCCATCATCATGGAAGTGACCGCGGGCGCTCGCAACGACGAGCGTGAGCTCGACCTGCGCCGGCTGCTCCAGCGATTCCATCTCCTCCAGTTCGACCCGGTCGCCGACTTCGACGCCGCCACACGGATCTACCGTCGCTGCCGCCGCGTCGGCGTCACCCCACGCGGGATGATCGACTGCATGATCGCATCGGTGGCCCACCGCCACCGGGCGTCATTGCTCGCCTGGGACTCCGACCTCAACAGAGTCGCCGGCGTCATCGGCATCGAGATGGACGCGGCGTCTCACCAGAGCTGACCCGTCAGCGGGCGAGGCGGCGGGCGTAGGTGAGGGCGTGGTCGAGCGACTCGGTGAACGCGGTACCGGTCCAGGCGATGTCGAACGCCGTGCCGTGGTCGACGGACGTGCGGATGATCGGCAGGCCGAGCGTCACGTTGGTGCCGGTGTCGAAGGCGATGAGCTTCATCGGCGCGTGGCCCTGGTCGTGGTACATCACGACGATCGCGTCGTACCGCTGCCGGTGGATGGCTTGGTAGAAGACGGTGTCGGCGGGGTGCGGGCCGGTCGCGTCGATGCCTTCGGCCCGCGCCGCCTCGATCGCCGGGACGATGTGGCGGGCGTCCTCGTTGCCGAACAGGCCGTGCTCGCCGGCGTGCGGGTTGAGGCCGCAGACGGCGATGCGCGGCGCGTCGAGGTAGCCGCGCAAGGCAGTGTCGGTGAGACGGATCACGTCGAGCACCCGCTCGGGTCGCACGCGCTCGATGGCCTCGCGCAGCGCGCAGTGGGTGCTCACGTGGGTCACGGCGATCGGGCCGTGGGCGAGCTCGGCGGTGAGCATCATCGTCACCGACGTCGCCCCACAGCGTTCGGCGATCAGTTCGGTGTGTCCGACGAAGCCGGGTTCGGTGAGCTGGGCTGCCTCCTTGTTGACCGGCATCGTGACGACGCCCGCCACGTCACCGGCCAGCGCGGCGTCGACCGCGGCGGTCACATAGGCCAGTGCCGCCGCTCCGGAGGCCGAATCGAGGACTCCGGGCCGGTGGTCGCCGGCCGCCAGCAGCCCGAGGTCGCGCACGGCGAGCGCGCCCGCGGGCGCGTCGTGCCCGTCACCATCGCTGTCGACAAGGTGGAGCGCGACGTCGAGACCGAGCAGGTCGGCACCGTGGCGGAGGATGGCCGCGTCGCCGTAGACGACCACGTCGCGCCCGAGCGCGCCCTGCGCGGCGCGGCGCAGCACGATCTCCGGTCCGACGCCCGACGCGTCGCCCATCGTGATCGCCAGCGGGCGCGTCATCGTGCCAGTGTGCCCCACAGCAGATCGACCAGCGCGCCCTCGCCGCCGAAGCCGCCGGCGCGCGTGACCACCGGGAGGTCGAAGCCCGGCGCCGTCGCCCATGCGGTCCCGGGTGCGAGCGAGCCGTGCACCGTCACCTCGCCGTCGCCGAGCACAGCGGCGGCGGTGTCGCCCCCGATCAGCACCAGTGCGCCGAACGACCGGGCGCCGAGCAGCCGGTGGGCCGTCGCGGCGAGCGACGATGCGGCACGGCCTGCCGCTGCGCCGTCGACCCGACCCGCCGGTGGTTCGGTCACGAGCACGACATGACCGTCGCCCGGCAGTCGGGTCGGCGGTCCACCTCCATCCGAAACCGGCACCGCCATCACGGCCGCGCCCCGGCGTTCGGCGTGAGCCACCTGGCGGCGGGCGGTCGGATGAACGCTCCCGCAGACGACGAGGACCGGCCCGTCGACGGCCGCTCGCGGATCGCGGTGGGCAACGGCGTGCATCGGCAGCGGTTCGGCGGCGGCACCGATCACTGCAGCCGTTCCGGCGAGGAGCACGTCGGCGCGAGCTGCCCACCGGCCGACGATCTCGGCGATCGTGTCGTCGGTGGCGGCATCGGCGACGACGATCCCCGTCGGGTCGCCGAGCCACCGAGCCACGTCGCCCAGCGTCGGCCCCGCGGTCACTCGTTCGGCGCCGGCTCGCGCGAGCAGTGTCGCGGGGTGCGAGGTGTCGACGCCCGCCCGAGCGTCGTCGGCGATGGCGGTCTCGTGCACGGGTCGGCCGTCGACGAGCACCACCCCGTTCACACAGGTGCGCCCGAGGGCGGGCAGTGCCGGGACGAGCAGTACCGGCCGGCCGGTCGACCGGTGGCGAGCGACAAGCTCGGCCGCCCAGTTCCCGCGCAGCGTCGAGTCGATCTTGTGGGCCGCTGGGCCGTCGTGCGCGAGTGCCGCAGCCCGGCCACCCGCCTCCGACGGGGCGAGGTGGCGCGTGCCGAGATCGACGACTCGCACTCCGACTCCGGCGTGGGCCGTCCCGCCGGGCGACCAGACGCTCACGGTCACCGGGCCGACTCCGCCGTCGGCCAGCGCGGCGGCAGTCTCGTAGGCGCCCGTCCGGTCATCGGCGGCCACACGGAGATCCATCGCCCGACAGTCTGGCCAGCAACATCGAGATCTCGCTGGTTAGGTTGACGGAATGGACGTCGCGCTGCATCCCGACGTGAAGGTGCTCGCGCCGTTGCTCGGCGAATGGCAGGGCTCCGGCGCCGGGGAGTACCCGACGATCGACGACTTCTCGTACCTCGAGGCGGTGACGTTCGCTCATGTCGGCAAGCCGTTCCTGAGCTATGCCCAACGCACCCGCGCCAGTGACGACGGCCGCCCGCTACACGCCGAAGCCGGCTATCTGCGCGCGCCGGGCGCTGGGCGCGTCGAGCTCGTCCTCGCCCATCCGACCGGGATCGTCGAGGTGGACGAGGGCTCGCTCGAGGTCACCGCCGGCGGGCTGATCATCGACGTGCGCTCAACCGTTGTCGGGCTGAGCGGGTCGGCCAAGGAGGTCACCGCGGTCGAGCGGCGCATCGAAGTCGACGGCGATGAGTTGCACTACCGGCTGGCGATGGCCGCCGTCGGCCAACCGATGACGCACCACCTGGAAGCGCTCCTGGCGCGAATGTCGTAGTTCTGCGGACGGCTGCCATTGAACTGGATAGCCTATCCGTTAATGGCTACCAGTCCAGGAGGGCACGTCCGTGTTGCAGACTCGCCAACCCAGTTTCGGGATCATGACCGCTCCGATGCACGTCGACTATCGCGACATCGTTCGGGTGTGGCTCGAGGCTGACACCATTCCCGAGATCGGGCACGCGTGGCTCTTCGATCACCTGATGCCGATCGGCGGCGACCCGAACGGCACGGTCTTCGAGGGCTGGACGCTGCTGTCGGCCCTTGCCGCGCAGACCGAACGGTTGCGCCTCGGTCTGCTCGTCACCAGCAACCGCTTCCGGCCTCCGGCTGTGCTGGCCAAGATCGCCACCACGGTCGACATCGTGTCGGGCGGCCGACTCGACTTCGGGATCGGCGCGGGCTCACGACCGAGCCATCCGCTGGCGGCGGGAGAATACGAGGCTCACGGTCTGCCGTTCCACGACGCCACCCACGCCGTGGGCAGTCTGGCCGAGGCGTGTACGGTCATCCGCCGGTTGTGGACCGAGACCGAACCGTTCGACTTCGACGGCACGTACCTGCAGCTCGCGGGCGCGTTCTGCAATCCGAAGCCGATTCAGCGACCGCACCCGCCGATCCTCATCGGCGGACGCTCGGCCGCGGTGCTGCGCGTGGTCGCGGAGCACGCCGATCTGTGGAACATCCCCGGCGGCGACCTCGATGACTGCATCGCCCGCGGCGCGTTACTCGACCGGTACTGCGCCGAGATCGGCCGCGACCCCGCGTCGATCACCCGCTCGATCCACCTGCCGGTGTCGTACGACGAGCCGGACAAGACACGGAACGCGATCGGCCGTGCGCTCGACGCCGGCTTCCGCCACGTCGTGCTCGGGCTCTCGACGCCGTACCCGGCCGACGTCGCACGATGGGTCGCCGACGAGCTCGTGATCCCGTCGGTCGGCGCCGTCAGCGCCGTGTGACCGAGCCGGCCCGGTCGACCGGGTCGGGGGCTCGCAGCCGGAGGCCGTCGAGGGCGATCTGGACGAGCGGCTCGACGTAGGTCGGGTCGCCGTGGATCGACGTGATGGCGATGATCATGTCGAGGATCTGTTCGAGCGTCAGTTCACCTCGCACCTCGTGCGCCGCTTGGGCGGCGTCGAGCAGCGGGCGTCCGGCGGCGAACACGCGCTGGCGGCTGTCGTTGAACACCGGATCGGTGCTGTCGCCATCGGCGAGCAGCTCGGCGGCGATCGGTCGTTTGCTCGTCGAGAAGGCGACGAAGCGCTCCAACCAGGCGGCGAACGTCGCCCCGGGCGTCGGTTCGTGGAAGGTGGCAGCGGCGTCGCAGATCGCGTCGACCTCGTCGGTGTAGAGCGCTTCGAGCAACTCGTGACGCCCGGGGAAGTTGCGGTACAGGGTCGCCATACCGACGCCGGCTCGTCGTGCGATCTCGGCCATCGAGACATCTGCATCGGGTTCGACGAACGCGAGACGCGCGACGGCGAGAATCTTGGCGCGGTTGCGCTCGGCATCTGCCCGCCTCGCCGGCGGAAGCGGATCAGCGGTGGTCACGGGATCTCGAGGCGGTCGACTGGTTGGCCGGTGAGCTCCGCGATGAGCTCGAAGTCGTTGTCGAGGTGGAGGACCGTGAGATCAGCGAGTTCGGCGGTCGCGGCGATCAACAGGTCGGGGATGGACGGAGCGCGGTGCTGTCCTCGTGCGGCGAGTATCGACTGGATCTCGACCGCGCGGTCCTCGATCCTGGGTGTGAGGTATTCAACGGGCATCGACGCGATCGGGGGCTCGGCGAGCAGCGCGCGATGCTCGACGGCCGACCGGGCTGAGAAGCCGACCTCCAACTTGGTGACGGCGCAGACCCAGGATGTCGGTCATGAACCACCTCCTCCGGTGATATCGAACGCTATCACCGGCTCGCTCTGCACGCTGGTGTCAGCCGACCCAACGAATCCTGCGCGAGCGATCTTTAACGCAATCCTACCGTGGTAGGATTTGCCCATGGCCGTCGCGAAGTGGTCCGTCAGCGTGGAGGAGACCCTTGCTGCACGCGTCGAGCGGCGCGTCGGGGATCGGGGCCTGAGCGGCTTCGTGGCCCGGGCCGTCGAGCACGAGCTGGAGCGCGATCTGCTCGAGGAGTACCTCGACGAGCTCGACGCCCAGTTCGGCCCGGTACCGGACGGCCTGGTCGAAGCGGTCGACGACCTGTGGCCGTCCTAGTCCTCGACAGCGAGGCCGTCTCAGCCCTTGCTCGGCCACGCGTCGACCCGGCTCGCCACGAGCTGGTCAGATCCGCGATGCGCAGCGCGCACTCGCGCAACGCACCGATCCGGATCCCCGCGGCGGTGCTCGTCGAGCTCTACCGAGGCCGAGGCATCGACGAAGCGATCGACAACGTCCTCGCCCGAGGTTTCGCCCAGGTGGTGACCACCGGTGCACGTATGGCACGCGTCGCCGGCCACCTCCTCGGGGCAATCGGTGGTGGGAGCGAGATGGCGATCGACGCACTCGTCGTCGCCACCGCGATCCGGTTCGGAGGCGGCATCGTGGCAACGCACGACCCTGTCGACCTGCGACGGCTCGCGGCTGGACACTCGAACGTCGCCATCTTCGAGATCTGACAGCACGGAAGCGCCAAGGAGGCCCATGACAAGCGCGGGTTGGGAGCGGGGGGACCTGCTGGATCACGACTTCCCCAACCACCTCGACGCGTTGCGGGCGGCCGGACCCGCGTTCCTGACCAGGGCGTTCCACGCGACGGGCTCGATGAGCGCGGACAACAGCGTCACCGCCATCACGCAGCTCGAGCCGTTCAGCGGCGGCGGCACCGGCCGCAAGGCAGTGCTCTCCGTCAGGTGGCCGTGCCGCACTGCCTGTTCGGCGAGTACAACCTCGAATCCGGCCAACTTCGGATCTGAGAGTGCGAGGATCCGAACTCGGGGCGGGGTTTACGCTCTGGCGGGTGGGTGGACCGTCCGAGCACGCCTTCGAGACGGCGAGCGATGTAAAAGACCGTCGCTAGTGACGCGACATCGCCATCGCCTCGGCGGGTCAGAGGTGGCGGATGGCGTCGTCGGGGCATTGGCCGGCATCGTGGCCGAACACCAGGTGGGCACCGGCTGCCTGCATGGCCCGCAGCCGGTCGAGACTGCGCAACTGCTCGGCCGAGTCGTTGGCGAAGGGCGGCAGGCGAGACGACTCGAGCGTGTCGCTGAAGTAGCACGCATCGCCGGTCAGGACGACCTCGCGATGGGCGGTGCGAACCCGGAGCGACTGATGCCCAGCGGTGTGGCCAGGAGTAGGGAGGCACACGACGCTGCCGTCGCCGAACACGTCGTGCTCACCATCGACGAGCCGGACGTCCTGGCCGGTGTCGTAGTCGATCGCCAGATAGCCGCCGCTCGGGTCACCACCGTGCGCGGCCTCCCACTCCGCCCGCTGCACGAGTACCGGCACGTCGCCGAGCAGCGCGTTGCCGCCGCAGTGGTCGAAGTGGAGGTGCGAGCACACCACGAGGTCGAGCCGATCGGTAAGCGTCGCGACCCGCTCGTCAACGGCGCACCCTGCGGCCAGTTCGGGAGCGAAGATGTCGGCGAACCCGTGGATGCGGGCCCGCACGTCGGTCCGCAGATCGGTGTGCAGGCCGGTGTCGAACACGAGCCGCCCCTTGGCGTGCTCGACGAGGTACGACACGACGGGGATGTGCATCTGACCCTCGGCACCGCCGACGAGCGCGCCGGCGTCGCAGTCGATCCATCCCGTCGTGAAGGCTGCGATCGTCGCGGTCACGCCACTGACGGTACGTCGTCGACACCGCGATCGTGAGCTCATCCCCGCCGTCGGCGCTGGCATCGCCAGGCGCGATCTGGCGCCTGACGGGCATGACCAGTACCGATGTGCTCAGCAGTACCGTCCCCAGCCCCACCACCGACCCGGTCGACGACGACGCCGTCGCCGGCGCGCTGGCCGAGCGCATGTTCGGCGAGGCGCTCGGTGCGATCGGCATGTTGACCGCCTACCTCGGCATCCGCCTCGGGCTCTATCAGGCGCTCACCGACCACCCAGGCGTCACGCCCACGGAGCTCGCCGAGCAGGCGGGCATCGATCCGCGGTACGCCCGTGAGTGGCTCGAACAGCAGACGGTCACCGGCATCGTCGACTGCGACGACCGGACCGCGGGCGACGACGAGCGCACGTACCGGCTCCCCGCCGGGCACGCCATCGCCCTGCTCGACGCCGGGCACCCGGCCCATGCCGGGGCGCTGGCACTGGCGTGCGCCGGGATCTCCGGCGTGCTGCCGCAGCTCCTCGACGCCTATCGCCGCGGTGGCGGCGTGCCGTACGCCGCCTACGGCACCGACTTCCGCGACGGCCAGGCCGCCTTCAACCGCCCGGCCTACGTGCACGAGCTGGCCGGCAGCTGGTTGGCGGCGTTCCCGGCGTTGCACGCCCGGCTGACCGCGGGTGAGGCGGTGCGGATCGTCGACGTCGCCTGCGGGGCGGGCTGGTCGACGATCGAGATGGCCAGGGCGTTCCCGAACGCCGTGATCGTCGGCTTCGACGTCGACGACGCCTCGATCGCCGACGCCCGCCGCAACGCCGTCAGGGCGGGGGTCGCCGACCACGTGACGTTCGAGGTCCACGACGGCGCCGACCTGCCCGACGGGGCGTTCGACCTCGTGACGATCTTCGAGGCGGTCCACGACCTGAGCCGACCGGTTGCCGTGCTGTCCGAGCTCCGGCGCCTGCGGGCGGCCGGTGGGCACGTGCTCGTGATGGACGAGCGCACCGCCGACTCCTTCGCCGAGAGCGACGGACCGGTCGAGTCGTTCCTGTACGGGGCCTCGGTCCTGCACTGCCTGCCGGTCGGGATGGCCGACCGGCCGTCGGCCGGCACGGGCACGGTGATGCGCACCAGCACGCTCGCGGGCTACGCCGTCGAGGCCGGATTCGCCGGCGTCGACGTGCTCCCGATCGAGCACGACCTGTTCCGCTTCTACGAGCTGCGTTGAGCACCGGGCCCGACCGGCAAGAATGGCGTCGTGGGCGCGGCTGCCCGGTTCGTGGGGCGAGCCGACGAGCTCGCCACGCTCGGCGCCGTGTTCGCGCGCGCCGACCTCGGTGACAGTGACGGGGCCCGACGCGGGGCCGTCGTCACCATCGTGGGCGAGCCGGGGGCGGGCAAGACCGCTCTGGCCGAGGCGGCGACCGGCGGCCGGCGCACGATGTGGGCGCGCGCCCGGGAAGGCGGTGGCGCCCCGCCGATGTGGCTGTGGGAGCAAGTGCTCCGCGAGCTCGGCGAACCACTCGCCGAGCCGCTCGCCGACGCTCGCCGCTCCGGCGACACCGGTGCCGACCGGTTCCGGATGTTCGATGCGATCGCCCGCCAGGTCATCGGCTTGCTGGGCGACGAGCCCGCGGTGATCGTGCTCGACGACCTGCAATGGGCCGACGAGGAATCACTCGCCTTCGTCGACTTTCTCGCCCCCGACGCCGAACAACGCGGGCTGGTGGTGATCGCCACCGTGCGCCGCGGCGAGCTGCTCCCGCTGCCGCGCAGCGACGTCGTGCTCGACCTCGGCGGCCTCGCACCCCACGACGTCGGCCGGCTGCTCACCCCACCGGCCGGCGACGACCACGTCGAGCCTGAGCTGGTGACCGCGGTGTGGCACCACACCGGTGGCAATCCGTTCTTCATCGGCGAGGTCGACCGGCTGCTGCGCACGCTCGGCCACGAGTCCGACCCCACCCACTGGCGCAGCGTCGTGCCCGAGGGCGTGCGCTCGGTGCTGACCCGGCGGATCGCCAGGCTCTCCCAGCGCGCCAGCCGCACGCTGCTGGCCGCTGCCGAGCTCGGCGAGGCGATCGACCCCGACGTGCTGGCCGCCGCCCTCGAACGTCCCGCCGACGACGTGCTCGACGACCTCGCCGCGGCCGCCGACGCCGGTCTGGTGCGCATCACCGACGCCGGCACGACGTTCGGCCACTCGCTCGTGCGCGAGGCGGCCAGGGCCGAGCTGCTGCCCGGCGAGCGGCGCGCGCTCAACGTGCGCGCCGCCGAGGCGCTCCGCGCACAGCGGGGTGAGCGGGCGGTCGGCCAGATCGCCCGGCACCTCTTGGCCGCCGGCGATCCCGATGCCGGGCGGTGGGCAGAACGAGCCGGCGAGGCGGCCTACTCGGCCTCGATGTACGCCGAATCGGCCGCCTGGTTCGAGCGCGCGATCGACTGTTGCCGCGCCGCTCCCGCCGCGCCGCTGCGTCTGCGACGCGCCGAGGCCCTGTCGCGCTGTGGCCGCGTCGGTGAGGCCGAAGCCGAATTCCTGGCCGTCGCCCGGATCGCGCGCGACGACCGCCGGAACGACCTGCTCGCGCGGGCGGCGCTCGGGGTGGGTTCGATCGGCAGCGGGTTCGAGGTGCGCCAGCTCGACCCGAGCCAGCAGGCGCTGCTGGCCGAGGCCATCGAGCGACTCGGTGACTCGGAGTCGCCACTGTTGGCGATCCTGTTGGCGCGCTTGTCGATCGCTCGGTCGCTCGACGCCACCCACGACGAGCGCGCCGACCTGGCGGAGCGGGCCCTCGAGATGGCCCGCCGGACCGGTGACGACGCGGCGATCGGCGTGACGCTCGGGGCATGGTGCGACGCCCATGCCGGGCCGGCCGACATCGACGCCCGGGCGGTCGCCTCGGCCGAGATGCTCGTGGTCGCCCAACGCAGCGCCGACACCGAGGTCGAGCTGCTCGCCCGCCGGCTGGCGCTCGTCGCGGCCCTCGAAGCCGGCGACCTCGGGCTCGTCCGCCGCCACGCGGCGGCGTTTGCGGACCTCGCCGACCGGCTCCGGCTCCCCCAGTTCATGTGGTACGCCCGCCTGATCGAGGGGATGCTCGCCCACCTCGCCGGCGATCTCGAACGAGCCGCCGCCCTGGCCGCCGAGTCGGCCGAGCTCGGTCGCCGCGCCCACAGCGCCAACGCCCACATGCTCGCCGACGGGGCCCTCGCCCCCGCCGTCGACCGCGACCGCGGCGATCCCGGCTACCTCGACCGCCTGATCAGCATCAACACCGGCATCCCCGAAGCGACCCGGGGCCACGACCTGGCCGCCCCGTTCCACCTGTACACGGTGGGCTACGGGGGCACGCCTGCCGACGTGGCCCCCGGGCTGGCCGGATGGGCCGGGATGTGGCGGTCGGCCGGCGCCGACGACGGCCTCACGCTGTTCCTCGGGTTCCATCTCGCCTGCGGTACGGCACTGGCAGGCGACGCGGAACTGATCGCCGAGGTCGAACCGGCACTACTCCCCCACGCCGACCGCTTCGCGCTCGACGGCACCGGGGCGGTCTGCTACGGACCGGTGAGTGCCGCGCTGGCGGCACTGGCCGCGGCCCGAGGAGACCTGGCACTCGCCGCGCGACGCTACGGGCAGGCGATCGCCGCCTGCCGGCGCATCGGCGCGCCCTTGCTCCAGGCGCAGTTCGAACGCGAGCTGGCCGGACTCGACCACGTGACCGCGGCGAGCGAGCCGGATCCGGTCCGGCGCGGCACCATGAGGCGCGACGGCGAGGTGTGGCTGATCGCCTTCGCGGGGAGCGAGACGCGTCTCAGACACACGAAGGGCTTGGCCGACCTGGCCACGCTGATCGCCCACCCCGAGCGCGACATCCACGTCTTCGACCTGGTCGGGGCGACCGGCGCCGACCGGGCCGACGCCGGCCCCGCCATCGACGCCGCGGCCAAAGCGGCCTACGAACGCCGCCTGGAGGAGCTCACCGAGGAGATCGAGGCGGCCGACCGGCGCGGCGACGACAACCGGGCCGCCGCGCTCGACGACGAGCGCGCCGCGCTGATCACCCACCTCGCCGGCGCGCTCGGGCTGGCCGGCCGGCCGCGGGTCGCCGGGAGCGACGTCGAGCGGGCCCGGAAGGCGGTGGGCATGCGCATCCGCGAGGCGTGCCGGCGCATCGACGCCGAGCTCCCCGAACTGGGGCGTCACCTGCGCAACGCGGTGCACACCGGAACCTGGTGCAGCTACCGCCCCGACACCCCCACCGAGTGGACCTTGTGAGTGGCACCGCCAGGCGCGACCTGGCGCCTCCACGGTATGACCACTTCAACGTCCACTCGCACCGCATCCACCCTCGAGACCACCACCCTGGAGACCGGCTCTGGGCCGACCACGCCACCCGGCGACAACCTCCTCACCGACTTCGCCAGGGCCGAGGCGGCCGCCTATCGCGCGCTGGCCCAGCAGGCCGGCGGCCGGAGCACGTTCGACGACGAGCTGGGCCTGGCGATGAGCGACGCCGGTTCGCCGTGCTACTTCGGCAACGTCGCGTACGCCACCCGGCCGCTCGACGGCGATGGTGCCCGCGAAGCCGTCCGACGGGTCCGGCGGTTCTACGACGGTGGTACGGGCGGGCCGTACCTGCTGTTCACCCCCTGGTCGCTCGGCGACCTTGGGCCCGACAGTTTCGTGCTCGCCGGCCACCCGCCGCTGATGGTCCGCCCGGCCGGCGGCGCCGTGCCGGCGTCCGGGGATGCCCGCATCGTCCATGCCCGCAGCGCGACCGATGTCGCCGACTTCGACCAGACGCTGTCCGAGGCGTACCCCGCCGAGGCGCTGCTGCCCTACGGCACGCAACCCGCCCTCTTCACCGCCGGCATCGTCGACACGGGATGGGAGCTGGTCACCGCGTACCTCGGCGACCAGCCCGTGGCCACCGCCGGCGCCTACGCGACCGACCAGGTGGTGGCGATCGAAGCGGTGTCGACCCGGCCGTCGTTCCGGGGCCGCGGCCTCGGGGCGCTGGTCACCGCGGCCGCCGCGGCAACCTCCGACGGCGTGCCGGCCGCGTTGTTGTCGTCCGACGCCGGGCGGTCCGTCTACGAAGCCATCGGCTTCCTCCCGGTCATGCGCTTCACGCTTTGGATCGGCGACCGCTGACCCGATCGGCGCGCTGTCGCCGGGCTGCATCGACCCAAACCGGGTCCGGCGGCCTCGGTCCACTGAGTCAGTCAGTCGAGC
>CAZYWK010000016.1:0-3400 GCA_964651825.1 uncultured Ilumatobacteraceae bacterium
GTGGGCACAGAGGGACTCGAACCCCCGACATCTTCCTTGTAAGGGAAGCGCTCTAGCCAACTGAGCTATGCGCCCGTTATCGGCCCTGGTCAGGGCCTGAATCCGCGGGGCGATTGTACCGCGGTAGCGACCTGACCACGCCGGCCGGGTTTGTGGCAGTCGTTCGGCCGACCCTCGGGCCGATCGGCTGCCGCAAAATTCGGCGATCAGCCGTCGCGGTCGGTGATCGCGGCGAGGACGACGGGAGTGGGCAGCTCGTCCCAGGTGGCCGTGAGCCCGATCGGTGGGCGAGCTCCCGGCACCGGCCGGCGGAACACGGTCAGCTCGAAGCGGTCGTTGCGCAGGACTTCCTTGGTTTCGTCCGCATCCTCGAGTTCGAAGCGATCGAGCGGCACACGCTCCAAGGTCCACCCGCCGCCCTGGATCCGGACGTTGCTCGGAGCGATGTACCAGCGGTCGTCGTTCAGCACCATCCCCAGCGCTTCGCCTTGGCCCGTCATCGCCACGGCGGCGAGCATCGTCACGAGCAACGGGTCGCGCAGGCCGTCGTAGACCCAGCGGGTGCCGAGCGCCGAGTGCTCCATCTCGCCGATGAGCGCATCTTCGGCCCCGACCAACGGCTCGTCCCGATAGGTGACCGGAACCTGCAGCAGCGATCCACCAGCGGTGACGAGGTGGGTCTCCATGCCGACGCGACCGTCGGGATCGTCG
This sequence comes from uncultured Ilumatobacteraceae bacterium, assembly GCA_964651825.1. Classification (GTDB taxonomy): domain Bacteria; phylum Actinomycetota; class Acidimicrobiia; order Acidimicrobiales; family Ilumatobacteraceae; genus Sva-07. The sequence continues at coordinate 712 of CAZYWK010000016.1, forward strand.
AAGCGGTACGAGCCGATCACCTCGAACCGCTCGTCAGTCGCGGCGCCCCACGGCTGGGTCGGCACCCATGCCGCGACGAGTTCGGACTTGGTGGGCGTGATCGTCGCGCGGTGGAAGAGGGCCATGACTCGCGAGCGTACGACACACCCACGGCACCGATACCCGCGTTGACGCGGGCTCGATCGGGTGCCACAATCGAACACATGTTCCTGCAGGGTTCGTTGTTCGGACTCGCCGAGCCGGCGATCGATCACCGTCCGATCGAGCGGTCGTGGCTCGACGACGAAACGTGGATCGACCACGCCCCCGGGTGGCTCGCCGGCGCCGACGACATGTTCGAGGCGCTCATCCAGACCCTCCCGTGGCGACAACGCCGCGGCGTGCGGATGTACGACCGGCTGGTCGACGAACCGCGCCTCGTGCATTGGTGGTCGGCAGCGGAAGCAAGCCCCGAGCCGCTCGGTGTGCTGGGCACGATCCGGCACGAGTTGAGCCGGCGCTACGACGTCGGGTTCGACTCGATCGGATTCAACCTCTACCGGGACGGGTCCGACTCGGTCGCGTGGCACGGCGACCGGCACCGCGATCGTGTGACGAATCCGATCGTCGCGATCCTCAGCGTCGGCGAATCCCGGCCGCTCCGGCTCCGTCCACGAGGCGGCGGGCCGTCTCGCGGGTGGGCGCTCGGCTGTGGCGATCTGTTCGTCATGGGTGGCGCGTGCCAGCACCGGTGGGAGCATTCGGTTCCGAAGGTGCACCACGCCGGACCGAGGATCTCGGTCACGTTCCGCCACGACGCCCGCTGACCACCTTCACACGCCGGGTCGGAGCACACTCCGCGATGGGCGCTAGCGGCCGTGCAGCGCAGCGAGGAGTGTGGTGAGGAGTTCGGGGGTGGAGGCGGCGACGGGGGTGCGACGGGCGGCGTGGTCGAGCGTGAGTAGGTCGCGGCCGAGCGCGTCGACGACGACACCGCCGGCTTCGGCCAGGACGAGCGCTCCGCCGGCATAGTCCCACACACCGTGGGCGTCGAAGCTCGTGTCGACGAACGCGTCGAACGCTCCCCTGGCCACTGCGCACAGATCGAGCGCCGAGGCTCCCATCGCCCGGAATTGGCGCCATCCGTATTGCTTCGCGGGGAGCCCACTGACGGCGATGACCGCGTCGTCGATCGGACGTGCCGGAGCGACCGTCAACACCTTGCCGCCGGAGCGCGCGCCGCCCCCGGCCGTCGCCTCGAATCGCTCACCCGTCGCCAGGTTCGCCACGAACGCCGCCACCGGACGTCCCGAGACGATCCAGCACAACGACGTGGCGAACCAGGGAAGGCCGAGGCTGGCATTCGTCGAGCCGTCGAGTGGATCGACCACCACGATGCCCGGCCGCCGGCTGCCCGCCTCGCCGGCTCGCTGGATCCCCGACTCCTCCGACAAGACGTCGAAGCCCGCCTCGAGGAGCGGAACGACGCACAACTCGTCGAGTGTCACGTCGACGTTGTATTGGCCGGCCCGCACACCGGACTCGCCCCAGTCCACGTTGGCGGTCACGGCGTCGGTGGTTCGGTCGCAGATCGCCCCGAACAACTCGATCACCGAGGCCGCTTCGTCGGCACTCATCGGAAGGTCGTCGTTGGCGCTCGGCACGACCGAGGACGGTAGTGTCCGGATCGCATGGCAGTGATCGACGTTGCAGGTTTCGTCGCCGATGTGAAGAGTCAGGCGATCGACCACGGATTCCACGTCCACGACGAGCGGCACTTCGTCGAGACGTACTCGCTCCGCCAGCTCTGGGAGGTCGACCTTCATCCGGAGGAGGCCTGCTCCGGGCCGATCGACCTCCATCTCTCCCTCGACGTCGACCCGCGGGCGATGCTCGGCTTCGAGGACGAGATCATGAAGCTCGACGAGATCGACGACCCGCCACCGAGCGGGTTCACGTTCCCGCTCCTGTTCACGTGGACGCTCCCACCGCTCCCCGACCCTCCGGACCTCCTCGTCCTCGCAACCGATCTGGCCGGTATCGGGGGCATCGATCTCCCGGTGGAGGTGTCGGCGATCGACTCGTTCCCGAGCGTGACCGATGCCCCCGAGCGGAGCCTGTCGATCGTGGCCCGGATGACCGTCGACCTCGCCGACGTGTACATGAACATCGACGACGCGATCACTGCCGCGCTCGACCGGTGCAAACATGTCAGTCTGTACCTGCTCGACCGGGCCAACGCCTGGCTCGGCGACGACTGATCACCGGCCCCACACCACTCACCTCCAGCGACGGGAGCGCCATGCGAGTCCACGAACTGATCGACATCCTGAGCGACCAGCCCGCCGACGCGGAGGTCGAGCTCGCCGTCATCGCTCCCGTCGACGAGGGATCCGACGACATCACCGTCGACCGCTACTTCGTCGATGGCGTGCTCCCATGGGAAGACGACGAAGACGACGAGGACCCGGACGGCGAAGGTGGCCTGACCATCTGGCTCGTCGGCGGCGAGGAAGCCGACGTCACCGCCTTCCTCGACGCCATCGAACAACCCGACGCCTGACCGCCGCCCGTCACAAGGGCGCCGCCGGGATGAAGATCGCTGACAGGACGGTGGACTCCAGGTTGCTTGAGCCTGCACCGAAGTGGTCGCACACGAGGTTGTAGGTCGCGGTCTCTCCGGCGGCGATACCGAAGGTGCGCACGCCGG